>DASZMP010000103.1:0-18083 GCA_035551795.1 Solirubrobacteraceae bacterium
CCAGCAGCTCCGGGCGCGTGCGACGGTAGGTCCGATCCTCAAGTCCTGCCGCCGCGCAGAGTTCGTCGTTCGATACGCCGCGCACGACGCCGTCGGCGTCGGCGAGCGCCGCCATCGCCGCCAGCCGCAGCCGCGCAGGACCGCGCGTACGCGTGCGGGACAGGACGGCCTCGAACAGCTCAGCGTTGATCTCGCCCTCCCACCACGGCCCCTCCACGGCAAACCGCAGCGCAACGGTGCTCGCCCGCCCGCGCCCCGACGCCATCTCCTCGACGATGAGCAGGCCCCGCTCGGCGAGCTTGTCGCGGTCGTACAGGTAGCGGCTGCGGCTCAGCCCCGCCCGCGCGGCGGCCGCCGGCGCGCCCGGCCAAGCCCGGTCGTCGCGGCCGGCGAAGCTTGCCAGCGAGAACGCGACCAGCCGCTCGCCTCCCGTCAGGTCCCCGCGGGCCAGCGCGGCAGCGATCGCCTGCCGGCTCACGACGCACCTCCGACGCGCGGCCGGCGGCAAGCGTGCGCGCGAATGCGCACCGGATCCGTCCACGGACCCGGTAGACTGCGCAGCGAGCTTTCAACTTCTGCATGACCACGGAACGCCGGGCGGCAACCCGGCGCTTCGCGTTTAAGCGGCCGGATCACGGCGGCCCCCTCGGCCGAACCGCGACCCAAGACCAGAAGGACCGAGCTACGTCACTGCGCGGGCTCAGGGAGCGCCGCACGCTCTCCCCGCACCGCCGCTGAGTTCCGATCCCACCGGACTTCCCCATGGACTTCCCCACGGTGGGTGGGGCAATCGAGGAATCCCTGCAAACGGGTGATAACGAATACCCATCCGTACCGGTCTCGAAAACCGGTATGGGCTATCAGTCCATCGGGGGTTCGAATCCCCCCCTCTCCGCTCAGCTTGCCCTTTCTGGAGTCAGGGATTTGCGTGGCACTGATGCAGCGCGCGTATGAACGAGGCTCCGTGGGCGTTGACGGTCTGGGGGATCCCGATCCAGTAGTCGCCTTCTCCGAACAGGGCGCTGTACTGGTTGGCCTGTGCGGAACCGCCCTGCGGAGGCGGGTTGGGTCGCGGGTCGGGCATGTCCGGGTAGCCGTGCGTCCGCAGGCAGTTCGACAGCCGGATCAGCTTGGCGCGCGTCGTTGCCGACGGCGCAGCCGGGGGCGGGCTCTTTACCGGGAGCAGGTGCTGGCAGGCCGTTTGAGCCGACTTGAAACCCGGCGAGGCGGGATTGATCCCGGGGACGCTTTGGAAGTTCAGGTCATCCGGGAAGTTCGCGACCCCGTGGGAGCGCATGCACCGCGCGTAGTTGAGCGTGTCCTGCTGGGCCTGGGCCTGGTTCGGGTCGGTCTGGCCGCCGGCCGTGGGCGAGCTGGAGCCACACGCCGCGACGACCATTGCGACGGCGACGGCAACCAGGCTGACAACTCGAACCGCCACTCGCTCTCCTCTCGACTGGGCCATCTGACGCCGTTAAGATCGCGGCGGACGCTGAGTTCGAGCTGAAGGCCACGGGTTTCTTCAGCAGATCTTCAGGCAGCGTCGACGAGAATCGCTCACGCGATGGACGAACCGATCGGCCGAGTGGTGGTGGTCGAGGACGAGCAGCCCGTACGGGACGCGGTCTGCGGCGCCCTGGTCGCGGAGCGGTTCACCGCCACCGCGTTCGACGATATGCCCGATCCCCGGGACGTACTGGCCCTCGCGCCCGACCTGGCGATCCTGGACATCCTGCTCCCTGGCGGCGACGGATTTCAGCTGGCTCGATCGCTCCGCCAGCGGCGAGAGTTGCCGATCATCTTCCTCACTGCCCGCGACGCTGTCTCCGATCGGGTCGCCGGTCTGGAGTTGGGAGCCGACGACTATCTGATCAAGCCGTTCGCGCTGGAGGAGTTGATGGCGCGCGTGCGGGCCGTGCTCCGCCGGCGAGGCACGATCCCGCAGGTGCTGGAGGTGGAGCGGCTGCTCGTCGACGATGAGCACGGGTTCGCAACCCGTGCCGGCCAGGAGCTGGGCCTCACCTCCACCGAGCTTCGACTGCTCGCGTTCCTCATGCGCCACCGCGGTCAGGCCCTGTCCAAGGACCAGCTGCTGACCCAGGTCTGGGGTTATGACGCGTACGACCACAACCTGGTGGAGGTCCACATCAGCGCACTGCGGCGAAAGCTCGAGGCTCACGGGCCTCGCCTGATCCACACCGTACGCGGGATCGGATACCGGTTCTCGCCGTGAGCGGCCCACCACGCGCCCGCTCACGGCTGATCGCCGTCTCGATGCTGGGGATCGTCGTCGTTCTGGCCACGTTCACGGTTCTCCTCACTGTGCGTTACCGAGAAGGTCTCGAGCAGCGCCTGCGCCAGGAGCTCACCGCCGGCGCGAGCACACTCCGCGCGGCGGGAATCAGCGCCGCGCTCAAGCCGGTGATCGGCTCGCTCGCCGCCCAGGGGATCTCGGTGGATTTGGCGGGGATAACCGCCCCCGGCGGGACCGTTCAGTTTGCGGGTCGAGAGCTCTTGACAGTCCGCGAAGCGATCAGGGTGGATGGGAGAAGGGTGCTCGCGACCCTGGCCGGCAGCCGCGCCGGCATCAACCGTCAGGTCGGCAGTCTCGAGGTCACCGAGGCGATTGGTGGCGTCATCGTGCTGGCTCTCCTGGCCGCGCTCGCGCGCGTCCTCGTGCTGCTCGATCGGGCCGCCCTGGAGGCCCGCGCGTCGGAGGCGGCGATGCGCACGTTCCTGGCCGACGCCTCCCACGAGCTTCGCACGCCGGTGGCCGCGCTGCAGGCGACCGCCGAACGCCTGCTGCGCGAACAGCCTGGGCGCCCGGCCCGGGACGCGATCGAAGCTGACCTCGCGCGTGACAGCGGGCGGCTCGGCCGCCTGATCGACGATCTCCTGAACCTGGCGCGGCTCGACGCTCGAGAGCAACCGGATCGTCAGGCCGTCGACCTCGTCGAGATCGCCTCCGAAGCGGCCGCCGCCGCCCAGGCCACCCATCCGTCCGTGCGCGTGCGCCTGATCGCAGTCGGCGGCGTGCCGGCCATCGCCGACCACGATGCCCTACATCGCGCCATCCGGAATCTTCTGGCCAACGCGCTGGCCGTGGCTGACACGGTCGTGATCGAGGTCACCCGCGCGGGGCATGGCCCAACCGTGGTGGTGACGGACAACGGCCCCGGGATCCCGGCCGATCAACGCGAGCGGATCTTCGAGCCGTTCGTCCGCCTCGACGGCGGACCCCGCGGCGGCACCGGCCTGGGGTTGGCAATCGTCCGTCGAACGATCGAGACACAGGGGGGCACGATCACGTGCGAGCCCGGTCCCGGCGGCGGCTCACGATTCACGCTGCGACTGCCGGCCAACGGGTCTCCCGAAACCGGCCTGGCGACCTGAGTCTGCGGCCGGCATCGGGGCCGGCCAGGGCGGCTCCCGGATTTAGCTGTGTCCGAGCCGCCGAAACGGGTAAGCCTCGTGACATGTCTGCGACTAACAGCCCCGCAACCAGCCACCCGGCAACGAACAGCCCGGAAACCAGCGGCCCCGCCATCAGCGGTCCCGCGACCAGCAGCCCCGAAACCTGCACGCGCTGCTCCGAGACCCTGCCTGCTGAGGCCAGGTTCTGCCCCCACTGCGGGCAGCCGGCGATTTATGACGAAACCGTGGAGCTTCCCGAGAATCCGGCGCTCGAGCTGGCTCGCGCGGAGGAGCGTGAGGTGCCCAAGGAATTCTCCGGCCGGCCCGCTCCCTCCCTGCACCGGATAGAGCGACGTCCTCTCGGCGTCACCCCGCTGCCGTTCCTGGCCGGACTGACCGTCGCTGCATTCGTGCTGGCCGTCGTCCTGTGGGCGGCCGTGGGCTGGATTCCCGGCGTTGGACTCCTGGCGGTGGCCACGGCGCTGTCCGGCCTGTTCTCCAGCGGATTGCGGCGCCAGCCCGACTCGTCCACCTCGCAGCTGATGGCCGGCGTGCTCGTCCGCCTGCGAGACCTCACGGCGTTTCTCGCCTCCAGCGGTCGGACATGGGGCCGGACCGGCGCGGAGGTGATGTCACTGCGCTGGAGGCGGGTACGGCTGGAGCGGGAGCTCCGCCACCGGCTGAAGCCGCTGGGTGAGGCCGTTCACCACGGGGACGCGGATCGCACCGACGCGCTGAAGGGCGAGACGGCCGCGCTGCAGCGCCGCCTGGACGAGCTGGGCAGCCATGAGGCGGAGCTCGTCTCATCGGCCCAGTCGGAGATCGAACGCGAACGCGCGCCCGTTCAGCCCACAGAGGTCTTCACCCCGGTCAGCTCGGCCGCCGGATCGCGGTCTGAGGAGTCCTAGCGCACAGTCTCGGGTCTGGCCGCGGCAGATGCCCGCTCTGGGAGAGAAACCGGCCGCATGGGCCAGAAACTCTCCCAGAGTCCGGCGCGCCCCGTGGGACCGCGGTGGCTACTGGGTCTGGACGACCATCAGGCTGTGGCCGTCCGGGTCCCGGAACCAGAACATCGGCGGCACGGGGCCGCCCATGCGAGAGACCTCGGCGTCGACGTCCACACCGCGGGACTTCAGCTCCGCGTGGCTCGTATCGATGTCGTCGGTGGCCAGCGAGATGCCAGTCTCCTTGGCCTCAACGTCGTCGGTGCCCGGTCGGGGCGGCGCCAGGGCGATCCCGGCTGTGCCCTCGGGTGGGTAGACCTCGACCCAGCGGTACTTGTCGCCGAACGGGACGTCCGTCCGCTTCTCGAAGCCGATCGACTCGTAGAACTCGATCGAGCGATCCTGGTCGCTGGAGCCGATCACCACGAGGCAGAGCTCGCGGATGCGGGTGGCGGTGATGCTGCTCATCTGCTGCGTCCTCCTGGAGGTTGTTGATTTTGCTGCTTTAGACGAACCCCAACGCGGAAACTAATCGGTCAGAGATGAGCTGTGGTTACGAACTTGAGCGCTTCGTCGAGGCGCAGGAGACCGGCGGCACGTATGGGCGCGCCCTGGAGGAGCTCCGCGCCGGTCAGAAGCGGAGCCACTGGATGTGGTTCGTGTTCCCGCAGCTCGCCGGGCTGGGGCGGAGTCAAATGGCTCAGAGGTACGCGATCTCTTCTCTGGAGGAGGCGCGGGCCTATCTGGAGCACCCGGTACTCGGTGCCCGGCTGCGCGAGGCGGCGAAGGCGCTGCTGGGCGTTAGCGGGCGATCGGCCGAGGAAATCCTGGGCGGGATCGATGCGATGAAGCTGCGCTCCTCGATGAGCCTGTTCGGGCGGGCCGATCCGGGAGAGACCGTGTTTGGGGAGGTGATCGAGAGGTTTTTCGGCGGCGACGGGGACGGGGCCACGCTGCGTCTGCTCGGCGGCTGACCTGAATAACGTTCCCCACCCCCTGACCGGAATGGGACCTGGAGAAGTTGTCCTAGCAGAACCGCGCCAACCTCCACAGCCCTCCTGAGACTCCGAGGGTGATGAACGTTATTGCGGCGCCCCGGGCACCCTCGGCCCGGCCTCACTGCTAGACCGACAATCTCCAGCGCCGCGGCTACGGCCCCGGAGGCCCTACGGAACCCAGTTCTCCCCCGCCGGCGTGACCGTCAGATCGTGCGTGTAGGCCCGCTCACCCTGCTCGACCAGGAACTGCACCGCCCCGGCGATCTGGCCCATGTCGGCCAGCGAATCGGGCGACCGCCCGGCTGTGAAGCCGGCCGTCTTGGGCGATTGGATCGTGGCGTCCACGGCCAGCAATGCCGCGTGGATGTGCTCCTCCCGCAGCTCCAGCGCGGCCGCCTGCACGAGCGCCCGGGTGGCGAACGCGCCCGCCGCCCACAGCCCGCGGCCCGGCATGGCGCGGCGGGAGGACCCGCCGGTGATCTGGACAAGGCTGCCGCCGCCCCCGCTGAGCCGCAGTGCCCTGGCGCCCTCGGACAGGAATACGAAGGCCTGCTCGGCCACGGCCACGGTCCAGCCCCGGAACGCGGCCAGGTCGGCGTCGGCCAGCGGGCCGCCGCCGAACGGTCCACCGCTCGCCCGGGATGCGCTGACCGCGTTGACGACGGCGTCCAGGCCACCCAGCTCACCGGTCGCGGTCTCCAGCGCTGCCCGCAGCTCGTGAGGCTCCGCGGCATTGGCCTGCAAGCCCAGTGCACCCAGGTCGCGCACCCGCTCCAGGCTTTCGGGCGAGCGCGCCACCGCCGCGGCCCGCCAGCCGAGGCTCAGGAAATGCTCGGTTATGGCGCCGCCGAGGTTCTTGGCGCCGAGGACGACGATCGAGCCGGCCACGGACTCAAACTAACTCATTCGACATACGGGCGACGTCAGCTCGAGCCACTCAGCCCCCGCTCCAGCCCGACCAACGCTCGACCTCGATGACGATCACCGGTCCACCCGGCGGCAGCTCGCCGTACTGGGGGTAGCGGGCGACGAGCGCGGCCACCGCGGCCGGCTCATCGGCCGTCTCCCGCACCCGAGCGATCCCATCGGCTCGCACCCACCACAAACGCGTCCAGTCATCCTCGTAGTGGTCGGCCAGCACGCAGACGGCCGGATTGGCGGCGATGTTCCGCAGCCGGCGGAGCGCCGCCGTGCGCTTGGGCTTTTGGTCCACCGCGGTCACCAGCGTGTCGTCGCCCATGCGGGCGAACGTCACGGGCACGAGATGGGGCCGGGAAACCGCCGCGTCGATGGTCCCGAGCCGCGCGACCCGCGCCTGATCGAAATGCTCCCGTACCTGGTCGGCATCCACTGAGCCCGTGAGCCTATCCCGCCCCGGATCCGTCGCGGAGTCGCTCGACCACGTACTCGGCGATCGCCAGCGAGGAGGTGGCGGCCGGTGACGGGGCGTTCCGAATGAACACCAGGTTGCCGCGGTCGACAATCCGGAAGTCATCGAGTAACGACCCGTCGGCGTCGACCGCCTGGGCCCGCACGCCGGCCGGAGCCCGCGCCACGTGTCGCGCATTCAGCGACGGAATGAACCGCTGCGCCTCGGCCAGGAACACCCGCTGCGACAGCGAGCCGTGAAGCTCCCGGAGCCCCATCCGCCAGTGCTTTCGGGCAAGGCGGCGGAAACCCTGGGAGGCAAGCGTCTCCCAAACGTCCCGAGCCGCGAAATCAGACCGGCGGTAGCCCTCTCGGGCGAGTGCCAGAACCGCGTTGGGGCCGATGTCCACGTGACCGTCGATGCGGCGC
Source organism: Solirubrobacteraceae bacterium (assembly GCA_035551795.1). Taxonomy (GTDB): domain Bacteria; phylum Actinomycetota; class Thermoleophilia; order Solirubrobacterales; family Solirubrobacteraceae; genus Palsa-465. Next base: position 7,154 of record DASZMP010000103.1, read on the forward strand.
GTGAAGTGGACACCCAGGAATGGGTAGACCGGGTTCGGCACCGGGTAGATGAGGCCGCGTACGAGGTCCCGGCGCTCCGCCACCAGCCGGTAGTACTCGCCGCGGAAGGGCACGATCCAGGGCGCCGGGGTCTCGCCGGCCAGGCGGGCGAGCCGGTCCGCGTGCAGGCCGGCGCAAACGATCAGGCGATCTACGACCAGCTCGGCGCCGGTCGAGCTGCGAACGCGCACCTCCCGACCGGACCGGCTGATCGCCGCCACTTCAAAACCGAGGCGAAGCTCGGTGTCGGTTCCTGACAGGTCGCTCGCCAGAACTCGCGCCACGGCTTGGAAGTCGACGATCGCCGTGTGCGGCGAATGAAGCGCTGACACACCTCTGACGTGCGGCTCCACCGCCATCATCGAGGACCGCTCCAGGCGGCGCAGCCCCGGGACGCCGTTGGCCTGCGCGCGGGCCTCGATCTCAGCTAAGCGGCCCAGCTCAGACTCGTCCCGCGCCACGACCAGCTTGCCGCACTCCTGGTATTCGATGTCCCTCTGCGCGCAGTAATCCTTCAGCAGCGACATCCCCCGCCGGCACAGAGTCGCCTTCAGCGAGCCGGGCGGGTAGTAGACGCCGGCGTGGACCACGCCGCTGTTGTGAGCGGTCTGATGCTGGGCGACAGCCGCCTCCTTCTCCAGGACCGTCAGCTCGGCGTCCGGCTCCAGCTCGCGCAGTCTCCTCGCGATCGCCAATCCGATGATCCCAGCGCCAACGACAGCGATCCGGTGCGTGGCCACTACCGAGGATTCTCACACGCCGCAGGAGACCGGCGAGCTGGAATGGGTACGGTCAGAGATATGCGACTCCCAATATCCCTAGACCTCCATCTCCCCAACTTCAACTACCCGGGCGTGGGGCCGGATCAGGTGTTCGACAAGCTGGTCGACATCGCCACCACAGCCGAACGGTCGGGCTTCAGCTCGATCTCTGTGATGGATCACCTTCACCAGATCCCCGGGGTGGGACCCCAGGAGAACTGGATGTTCGAAGGCTCCACGATGCTGGCCGGGTTGGCCGCCCGCACCGAGAGGGTCACGCTCGGCCTGCTGGTCGGTGGCGTGACCTACCACAACCCGGCCAAGCACGCCAAGATCACCACCACGATCGACATCATCTCGGGCGGCCGGGCCTGGCATGGCATCGGGGCGGCCTGGTTCGAGGGCGAGCACAACGCGTATGGAGTGGACTACCCGGAGCTCAAGTACCGCTTCGAGATGCTCGAGGAGCATCTGCAGATCGTCCGCTCGATGTTCACCCAGGAGCGCACCTCGTTCCAGGGCAAGTACTTCCGGGCTGACGGCGCCTACAACAATCCGAAGCCGATCCGAGGAGACATTCCGATCCTGATCGGCGGGTCAGGCGAGCGCAAGACACTGCGGATGGTGGCTCAGTACGCCGACGGGTGCAACATGTTCGGGGGGCCCGAACAGTTCAAGCACCTGGTCGGCGTGCTCGAGGGCCACTGCGACCGGCTCGGTCGCGACCCATCAGAGATCACCAAGACGGGAATGGGGATCGTCGCCATCGCTCCCACGCACGAGGCCGCCCAGGTGCAGCTCCAGCGCATGCGCGATTTCGGCGTGCCCGAGGAGCGGATCAACGCGGCCTATGCCGGCGACCCGGACACGGTAGGCGAACGGGCCCAGGCGCTCGCCGACGCCGGAGCCGAGGGGATGACTCTGTCGATGCCGTTCGTCGATGACCTGGAGGTCCTCGAGCTGGCCGGCCAGACGCTGAGCGCGGTTTTCGGGGCGCCGGTCGCCTGACTCATCGACGCCGCTGCCGAACCAAAAGTCGCAGCGGAGTCCATCCCCAGATCAGCCCGTAAGCTCCCGGGCCGCCGATGCCACGGATCCCGCGCCTGCCGTTCGTGCCCGACCCGCTCGGCCGGATCCACGTCCCCAGCAACCTCAAGGCGATCACCACGACCGGCGAGGAGGCGCCTCCCGAGGAGTCCGGGCTGACGGGACGGCAGGTGGGGCGCATCTGGGCGGCGGCTCGGGCGCTCTACCAGACGGGCGTGCACCCGGCGCTCCAGCTGTGCGTGCGCCGCAACGGCAACGTCGTGATCGACCGGGCGATCGGCCACGCGCGCGGCAACGGACCCAAGGACGCCCCGGACGCGCCGAAGGCGCTCGCCACTCCGGATACGCCCTTCTGCCTGTTCTCCACCTCGAAGGGCATCACCGCGCTGATCGTGCACCTGCTCCAGGACCGCGGCCTCCTGGACATCAGCGATCGAGTCACCGACTACATCCCGCAGTACGGGCGCCACGGCAAGGGCGACACGACGATCGCCCACGTGCTGGCGCACCGTGCGGCGGTCCCCAGTTTGCCGCCACGACTGCTCGACCTGGAGAGCCTCGGCGATCGGGAGCTGGTCATCCAGGCGATCTCCGACGCCAAGCCGTTCGTCAAGCCGGGCACCCTGCTGGCTTACCACGCGGTGACCGGCGGCCTGATCCTGGGTGAGATCGTCGAGCGGGTGACCGGCAAGTCGCTCCGGCAGGTGCTGGCCGACGAGATCCTGGAACCGCTCCGCTTCCGGTGGGGCAACTACGGCGTCGCTGCTGAGGACGCGGACACGGTCGGCCTCAACTACGTGACCGGACCCAAGCTCGTGCCGCCGTTCTCGAATCTGGTCAAGCGGGCGCTCTCGCAGTCGATCGAGGAGGTGGTGGCACTCTCCAACCAGCCGCGCTTCCAGACCGCCGTGATCCCCTCCGCCAGCATCATCACCACCGCCAACGAGCTCAGCCGGTTCTTCGAGATCTTCAGGTGTGGCGGCGAGCTCGACGGCGTGCGAGTGATGCAGCCGGAGACTCTGCGCCGGGCCCTGACCGAGCAATCGCATCTGGAGATCGACCTCACGCTCGGGTTCCCCACACGGTTCAGCTATGGATTGATGCTGGGCGCCAAGGTCGTCAGCCCGTTCGGGCTGGACACCGATCTGGCGTTCGGGCACCTGGGGCTGCTCAACATCATGGGCTGGGCAGACCCGGAGCGAGGCGTGTCCGTTGGCCTGATCAACAGCGGCAAGGCGCTGATCTACCCGGACGTGTTCCGCTTCCTCGGCGTGATGCAGACGATCGCGTCCGAGGTGCCGAAGCTGGCCGCCTCGGAGAGGCCCTTCTGAGCCCCGGCCGCGGGGCGCGGACGTCTCCTGGCCGGCCCGGGATGGGGAATTCGCCCTGGACGGGTAGCGTGGCGGGAATGATGGGAGAGGTCCCGTGACCACGCGCGCCTCGAAGCGAGCAGACAGTTCAGGTGAGCGGCGCACGCAGGCCGAGCGCCGCCGTGCCACCCGGCAGGCACTGCTGGAGGCGGCCCTGCTCCGGATGGACTCGGGGGACAGCTTCGACACGCTCAGTCTGCGCGGGCTCACCCGGGCGGCTGGCGTGGTGCCGACCGCCTTTTACCGGCACTTCGCCAGCATGGATGAGCTCGGGCTGGCCCTGGTGGACGAGTCGTTCCGGACCCTCCGGGCGATGCTCCGGCAGGCGCGCGCGGGCGAAGCGCCACCCGAGCAGGTGATCCAGGCGTCCGTGGGACCGATCACCAACTACGTGCGGGACCACCGGCAGCATTTCGCCTTCATCGCCCGAGCCCGCTCGACCGGGAATCCCATCCTGCGTCACGCGATCCGGACCGAGATCCGGCTGCTGACCAGCGAACTGGCCACCGACCTGACCCGCTTCCCGATACTGGCCGCCTGGAGCACCGAGGATTTGCAGATGGTCGCGGCGCTGCTGGTCGGAGCGATGATCTCGACCGTCGAGGCGATCCTGGACATTCCGGCCGATGATCTCGAGGCCCAGGAAGAGATACGCCGAGTCGCCGAGAAACAGCTGCGCCTGATCGTGTTTGGGATGCCGCACTGGCGCAGTTCCAGCTCCTGAGCGGGGAGCTGGTCTCCAGCCCAGCTCCCCGGCCTGCCAGGCGGCCGCCGTTCTGGCTCCCGCGTCCGCTCGGTACGCTTGGCGGCGCGTCCCGGAGAGGTGCCGGAGTGGTTGAACGGGCGCGACTGGAAATCGCGTAACGGGGGTCAACCTCGTTCGGGGGTTCGAATCCCCCCCTCTCCGTTTGAAATGGCCGGACGATTCGGGTCACCGGCCGCAGAAGTCCTGGATCAGGATCACGCCATGGCGATCGGCGGCGATGCCGATGCCCACCCACCGGAAATGGCGATCGAGCATGTTGGCCAGGTGAGGAGGAGAGTGCTTGAGGTCGTACTGATCCCGCGAGAGGTCATTGGCGTAGCCGCGGGCGATCGCGCTGTTGGCGCCGTAGTAACGGCCTCCTGCGTGCCAGCACGTCGAAGCGCCGCTCGTGTCGTCGGCCAGGCCGGCCGAGCCGATGTCCCGGCTGGCGAGACGATCGGCCCAGTACTGGGCCCGTCGCGTCATCTGCGTGCCGAGGCGCAGCGCCGATCCCACCCGATGGGCGGATCGGAGTCGGTTGATGCGCTGCAGATCCCAGATCTGGCGGCGCGTGTAGGCCAGGGCCGTGGAGGCGCCGACCGCCAGCAGACCGCCGACGAGCGCCAGGAAGCACAGCTTTCTGAGCATGGGGACTCCTGTGGGGGTCGCTTACAGGTCGCATCACTTAACCAGCGACCCCGGTCGCGCGACTCGGCGTGCGTGCTCCGAGGTTCGAGTTCGAACCAGGCGAACGCTCACCCTTCGGCGGCGGCCGTCCGTGGCCGCCGCCTGGAGGGAGAGACGCGAGCGCCCGATTACCCGAGCGCCTCGCAGGTTTCGACCGTACCCACGACCGGCGCCTTGCCAACTTCTGGAGTCACGCTGGTGTTCTAAACCAGCGTTCGCCACCGCGGCCTTGCGGGTGGTTCGGTGTCCCCGAACCGGGGTACCGGGCTGGTATGCCACAGGAACTGAACGTCGCCAACCTGGAGATCACATCGCCCGCGATTGACGACCACGGGCGGATCCCCGAGCGCCACACGAGTGACGGAGAGAATGTTTCCCCGGCGCTGAGCTGGACGGGGGAGCCGGAGGGAACCCGGTCGTTCGCCCTCGTTGTCCACGACCCCGATGCACCACTCGTGGACGGCTTCACCCACTGGGTGCTCTACAACCTCCCCGCTGATACGACGGAGCTCGACGAGGGCGCCAAGGACGGGACCTCAGGGTCAAACTCGACGGGCAAGCCGGGATACATGGGACCCGCTCCACCAGCTGGACACGGGCCCCACCACTACTACTTCTGGGTCTACGCGCTGGATGACGACCTCGATCTTCCTGAGGGGCTGGACCGACGGGCGCTGAACGACCGGATCGAGGATCACGTGATCGAGCAGGCTCGGCTGATCGGCGTCTACGAGCACTGACTGCCGTGGGCCGGTGCGGCAGTTTGCTTCAAACCGTCGCTTGATTTGGGCGTCGCCAACCGGGTAGTTCCGCTGCGTGAGCACATCGCCATCCGGAACCCTCGCACCTGCCCGCCGTCCTCTGCCGGCCAACCTCAGCCAGACCCAGAGGCAGGCCTTGGAGCAATTCCTGAACGGTCAGATAAGTGCCGGCGCGCTCTCCTCCAAGCTCACCCAGGCTGAGGCCGGGAGCCGGGCCGCCGAACCGGACTGGAGGCCCAGCCACAGGGTCCCGCACGCAACGACGTCTCCGCCCGGGCAGGCAGACACCCGCTCAGCGGCGACAGCCGAGCACCCGACGACGGCGCCGGCTCCGCGCCGGCGCCCGGCTGCCCCGATCGTCCTCGTGTCCGCGCTGCTGCTGGCCACAGCTTGCGCCTTCACCGTGGCCTCTGCCTCCACCAGCTCCGAACCCCTGGGCAGCCCCGCCGCAAAGACCAGCCGGACCAGCCACCACCGGGCTGCATCGCGAACGAGCCGGGCCACGCTCGTGTCTGCGTCGAGCACCGCCGGCACCCCGGCTCCCCGGCGCGCCCATCGCGTCAAGCATCACGCGTCCCCCGGATTGGGCCAAGGCCGCGGGCACGATCGGACAGGCGCAGGAAAGCTCGGAGCCAAGGCCGTCGGAAAGCTCTCCGGACCAGCTCCCAAGAGTGGCTCCCCGACCTCGACGACCAGTGGCGGCGAAGCCGGATCGCCGCCCAACGGCGGCGCTCCGGCCCCAGGAACCTCCACCTCGGGTCAGTCGACCACTCCTTCGGGCACCAGCACCTCTGGATCCAGCTCCGGCACGACGACCACCCCGGCTCCGTCGACGAGCGGGACCGAGTCCAGCGCCAGCTGACCCGTCCGCACCGCGGTGTAGACAGACCATTCACACCAGACGCCTGCCCAGGAATCAACCGGCGCACGGCGAACTCCGCACCGGCGGGCCTGGCGCCGGATCCGGCGTTGACCGACTCCGGGGGTTACAAGATGACGCTACGGGTAAGCATTCGAGGCAGTTCGGTTCTCGCCCCACCGGCGAACCACCTTTTCCCGTCACCATGAAGCGAGATGCATCTATGGACGACGTGCTCCGGCCGGTATCTCCGGGCTGTGGTTGTGCGTCCACCGAGTCGCTGGACATCGCGGCGCTCGGGGGTCTCCTGGTGGAACTGCATGAGCACCATGGCGAGCGGGATCTGAGGCTATTCGGCCGACTTGACCGCGAGTCAGCTCGCCTTCTGGAGTCCGGCCTGCTGGCGGACCTGCCCCCAACAACGCTGCTTGACCTGACCAACCTCGACACGGTTGAGCCGGACGCGCTTAGGAGCCTCACCGATCGCCAGCGCGAGCAGCTGCGCGCTGGCCGGCAGCTGCTGGTGCGGATCGCCCCCCACCAGATCTGAGACCTGAATCAGCCCGACGCCGTAGCGGCTAGGTAGCCCGCACCACCTCGGGTGCCCCGAACGGCTTCAGGACTTTCGGAATCGGCACCTCCCCGTCCCCCTGCTGACCGTTCTCCAGCAGCGCGATGATCGTCCGCGAACTGGTCACCGCCGTTCCGTTCAGCGTGTGCACCTGCGTGACACGCCCCTCCTTGGGCCGGTAGCGGATGTCCAGTCGCCGGGCCTGGTAGTCCGTCGTGTTGGAGCAGGAGGTGAGCTCGCGGAAGCGTTCCTGACCGGGAAGCCAGGCCTCGATGTCGTACTTCTTGGCCGCTGACGCGCCCAGGTCGCTGACCGCGATATTGACCACCCGGTAGGGGATCTCCAGCTCCTGGCAGATCGACTCCTCGATCGCCAGGATCCGCTCGTGTTCGGCCTCGGACTGCGACGGCTCGACGAACGCGAACATCTCCACCTTGTCGAACTGGTGGACCCGGAAGATGCCCCGGGTGTCCCGCCCCGCCGCTCCGGCCTCGCGCCGGAAGCAGCTGGAGAAGCCGGCATACCGGCGCGGCAGCGCGTCCTCTTCCAGGATCTCGTCCCGGTGCAGCGAGGCCAACGCCACCTCGGAGGTCCCGACCAGATACAGGTCGTCCTGTGGCAGCTGGTAGATCTGCTGCTCCGTATCGGGCAGGAAGCCCGTGCCGTACAGCGCGCGTTCGCGCACCAGCACTGGGGGGCTCACGGGCTCGAACCCCTCGCCGCGCAGCTTCTCGATTGCGTAGCGGACGAGCGCCAGCTCCAGGAGCACCAGGTCGCCCCGCAGGTAGGCGAACCGCGACCCCGACAGTTGCGCCGCGTGCTCCATGTCGATCATCGACCCGGCGAGCTCCAGGTGATCCCGTCCGGAGGCGCCGGCCTCCCCCACCTCCCGGAGCACCGTGTCCTCATCGGGAGCGTCGTCGGCGGGTAGGTTGCCCAGCGAGGCGAGCAGGCGGTCACGCTCACTCCCCACACGCGTGGCCTCCTCGCTCAGCTGCCTGCCGCGGGCCGACAGACTGGCCAGCTGCTCGCGCTCCTGGGGGGTGGGCGCCCCCCGCCGGGCCTTGCTGGCTCGGTTCTGCTCGGCGCGGAGCTCCTCGAGCTGCGTCGTGAGCGATCGCCAGCGCTCGTCCAGGGCCAGCAGCTGATCGACCCGTTCGGCCTCGCTCGCTCCGCGCCGGGCCAGCGCCTGCCGAACGGCGTCGGTGTCAGACCTGATCCGCTTGATGTCGAGCAACGCGGCGCTCCGCTGCCGGGATTACTTCTTCTTGGACTTCTTGGAGGTCTTGCTGCCCTTGCCGGCGCTCTTCTTGGTGGTGCCGGACGACGTTGTCGTGGGCGTGGTGGTGGTGAGCGCGGACGAATTGCCGGTGCTGGCGCTCACGCTGCCGGTGGGCAGCGCCGGAAGCGAGCCGATCGGCTGCTGGACGCATGGGGCGGTATTCGGCTCAACCGGGGCCTGCCGTCCGGCGAAGCGGGCCACGAATTCCGCCACCTCCCGCGCCTGCGGGCCCACGAAGACGTTCTGCGGCATGTAGGCGCCCGAGAACCCGCCGTTCTCGATCGCGTACAGAACCCGGATCGCCGGGCGCTCGCAGCGCACGTCGAAGTTCGGGCCGTTGATGGCCTCCGCGGTCCTGGGGTTCGCGGCCGATCCGTGCGTTCCCGCGTAGGACAGGGTGTGGCAGCCGGCGCAGCGTTCAGCGAACAGGTGCGCCGCCACGCTGTCCGAGGCGTAGTTCGGGTCGGACTTGGGGACGCTGATTCGCTGCGTCCCGCATGCCGCCGCGGCCAGCGCCAGTGCAGCGGCGGCCACGGTCAGAAGGATCACCTTGAACGGCCGGTTCATGCGGGCCGATCATACGGAAGTGAGTCCGGATCGGACCCCCCATGGCCCTGCGCCCGATCGAACTGCCACGCCTCCGCGCCTTGCTCAGCGCAGGAGGCGGCCAGCGGGCGCAGAACATGAACGCATCCCCGGCGCCGGCCAACGTGACGCTCGCCCGTCTGGTCTCGCGAGCGTCCTCCAACGGCGGCAACCAAGGGGCCGGCGCCGGGGCCGGTTATCGCTATAACCCGGCCCCATGGCCAGTCCGAAGCCCGGATCCCGGGAGACGCCCCGGCCCGAGCTGTTTCGGGAGGTGTTCGGGCGGTTCGCCACCGGCGTGGCCGTGATCACCTCGACCGGCCCGGCCGGGGGCGGCGGGATGACCGCCAACGCCCTGTGCTCGGTCTCGCTTGAGCCGCTGCTCGTCCTGGTTTGCCTGGCCAACAGCGCCCGCACGCTCCCCGTCGTCCGCGAGACCGGCCGGTTTGCCGTCAACCTTCTGGCCGCCGACCAGCACACGGTGGCTGGTTTGTTCGCCTCCAAGGCCCCGGAGCACGAGAAGCTTCAGCAGGTGGAGCACCGCCTGGTGGCCGGGATGCCGGTCATCGACGGGACCATCGCCTGGGCTGTATGCGATGTGCGGGACCTGCTCCCCGGCGGAGACCACACGATCGCCATCGGCGAGGTGGTCGACATGGGCCTGGGCGCCGGCGAGCCGCTGCTGTGGTTCGAGGGCCGCTACCGCCGCCTGACCGGCTCCTAGCCGGATCCTTGGGTGGCGTCCGCCCCGGCCCGCCTCAGTGGACCACCGTCGCCGCGCGCCCCAGCAAGACGAACATGACCAGGGCGGCCAGCGCCATCACCCCGATCTCGCGCCGGACGATCGAGCGGACCAGGTGCTGCTGCTCGGAGGCCGGCAGCTGACCGACCTCGTCGGTCGACTCGAACCCCTGCGCGTCGAGCACCATCTGAGCCGAGGCAATGCGGAGCTGCTCCCCAATGAAGGACACGAGGATCGGCAGCACGCCGTACAGATAGTGGAGGCTCACCGCCTTGCGATGCATGAGCAGCAGGACCCCGCCCAGAAGCGCCTCCAGCACCACGGTGGCCTGGGCGGCGCGGAGCAGACGCCAGAACCACTCACTCGATTGCCAGCGCCACCAGGACCAGCCGCCCCACAGCGCCGCCGCCCCGGTGATTACCAGAGATGCCACGCCGACGACAAGGTGAACGTCCTTCACGCCGCGCCGGACGATATCCCGCCTCCGAAACCAGTCACTCCCGCTCCTGGAAAAGCCCGGCAGAGATTGCTTCAAATGCCACAAGTAACAAGTTGTTACAAGGCCGACCCCGGAACTGCCGCGGTGCTATAACGCGAGTGTGCTCAGGGATTACCTGCCGGCGATCGTGTTCATGGTCTTGGGTGGCCTGGTCGGCACCCTGTTCGCCGTCCTCAACCTGATCACCGGGGTGCGCACCCGCCCCAATCGCAACCGGAGCAGCCCGTACGTGTGCGGGCTGCCGTCGGAGATCCAGCGCGGCTTCCGCTTCGGGATCAGCTTCTACCTGATCGCGATGCTGTTCATCCTGTTCGACATCGAGGTCATCTTCATCTATCCGATCGCGGTTCAGCTGCGCGCGTTCGGCGGGTTTGCGCTCGGCGAGACGATCACGTTCGTCGTGCTGCTCACGATCGCGTTCATCTATGTCTGGCGGGGAGGAGCCCTCGAATGGAAGTGAAGCGAGAGCTTCTGGGGCCTTCGGTCCCCGGCATGAATCCCGCGCAGGACTTCCGCGCGCGCCAGCTCGCCGCCCGCGACATGCTCCGCGGCGACCTGGAGGGCGAGGCGCTCGAGCAGTACGTCGCCGACAGCGTGCTGACCACGACCGTCGACAAGGCGGTCGCCTGGGCCCGCGGCAACTCCTTCTTCCCGCTCACGTTCGGCCTCGCCTGCTGCGCGATGGAGTGGATGCACGTGATCGCCAGCCGCGTCGATCTCGCGCGCTTCGGCTGGGAGGCCTCGCGCGCCTCGCCGCGTCAGGCCGACCTGATCATCCTCTCCGGCCGCGTGTCGGTGAAGATGGCGCCGGTGGTGCGCCGCATCTGGGATCAGATGCTCGAGCCCAAGTACGCGATCTCGATGGGCGCGTGCTGCTCCTCGACCGGCGTCTTCAACAACTATGCGCTCGTCGCCTCGGACAAGTTCATGCCGATCGACGTGCATGTCCCCGGGTGCCCGCCGCGTCCGGAATCGGTTGCCC
>DASZMP010000104.1:0-16037 GCA_035551795.1 Solirubrobacteraceae bacterium
CGTGACCGTCACCGTCGAGGCGACCGGACCCGTCATCGAGGAGGCGATCGGGCCGAACCCGTTCGCGATCTTCGGCGGGCTCGGCGCCTGATCGCCTGGCGGCGATCAGCTTCGAGAATCGCCTGGCGGCGATTCTCGGGCTACGAAAGCGTCAGCACGAGCTTGCCGAACATCGCGCCCCGCTGCATGCGGTCGAACGCGTCGCGGGCGTCGGCGAGCGGGACCGCCTGGTCGATGACCGGGCGGATGTCCTTGTCGACGCAGAACCGCATCAGCCGCTCGAGCTCCGCGCGCGTGCCCATCGTCGAGCCGATCACGGACAGCTGCAGGAAGAACACGCGGGTCAGCTCAGCCGGCGGAGCATCGCCGGTCGTGGCACCCGACGTGACCAGCACGCCACCGGGCTTGAGCGATTTGATCGAGTGTGACCAGGTGGCCGCCCCAGTCGTCTCCATGACCGCGTCGACCCGCTCGGGCAGGCGCGCCCCAGCCTCGAAGGCTGCATCGGCGCCCAGCTTGAGCGCCTCCTCGCGTTTGTCGGCCGAGCGGCTTGTCACCCACACCCGGATCCCTGCCGCGGCGGCCAGCACGGTCAGCGCCGTGGCCACCCCGCCCGCCGCGCCCTGCACCAGGACCGTCGAGCCCGGGCTGACGCGTCCCCGCGTGAATAGCATCCGGTAGGCGGTGAGCCAGGCGGTGGGCAGGCAGGCGGCCTCCTCGAAGCTCAGCTCCGGCGGCTTGGGCACGAGATTGCGCCGGGGAATGGCCACCCGCTCGGCCAGGGTGCCCGGATAGCGCTCCGAGAGCAGCGAGCGTCGCGGATCGAGCGTCTCGTCCCCCCGCCAGTCATCCGAGGCGATCACCGAATGCACGATCACCTCGTTGCCAGCCTCGTCCAAGCCGGCGGCATCGCAGCCCAGGATCATCGGCACCGCGTCCGGCGAAAGCCCCACTCCGCGCAAAGACCACAGGTCGTGATGGTTCAGCGAGGCGGCCCGGACCGTCACGGTCGTCCAGCCGGCCGGCGGGTCCGGATCGGGACGTTCTCCGATCTGTAGGCCGCTGAGTGGATCGTCCTGGCTGATGTGGGCGGCGTAGACGGCGAGCATTCAGGCATCATGCCCGAGATGAGCGCGCTTAGACGCCTGTGCGGGCCGTTCTTCGTGCTGGCGGGAGTGATGCACTTCGTCAAGCCTCGCGCCTACGAGGCGATCGTGCCGCCCTACCTACCCGCACCCAGGGCGCTCGTGTGCGCCAGCGGTGTGGCCGAGATCGCCGGGGGAGTCGGGCTGATGGTGCCGCCGGTCCGGCGGCCGGCGGGCTGGTGGCTGATCGCCACGCTGCTCGCCGTGTTCCCCGCCAACGTGCACATGGCACTGAACCCGGAGCAGTTCCCCAAAGTGCCCGGCGGTGCCACCGCGCTGTGGGCCCGTCTGCCGCTGCAGCTGGGCTTCCTCGGGTGGGTTCTCGGCGCGATGCGGGGCGCCTGAGCCGCACGCCGATCTCGGCCTGTGGGTAAGGTCCTCCGCCGTGGAGGACTTCCGCCACAGGGTGTGCGTGATCACCGGCGCCGGGTCGGGCATCGGCCAGGCTCTGGCTCTGAACCTGGCGCGGGAGGGAGGCCGGCTGGCCATCTCGGACATCAATCAGGAGGCGGTCGTCCACACGGCATCGCTGGCCCGGCAGCGGGGCGCCGAGGTGGAGAGCTACGTGCTCGACGTCTCCTCGCGGGGGGCGGTGTTCGCGCACGCGGACACGGTTCGCGAGCGCTTCGGCGGGGTCAATCTCGTGATCAACAACGCCGGGGTGGCGGTGTCCAAGACGGTCATGGATATGCCGATCGACGACATCGAGTGGCTGATGAGCATCAACTTCTGGGGCGTCGTCTATGGCACGAAAGCATTTCTGCCCGCGCTGCTCGCGTCCGGTGATGGGCACCTGGTCAACATCTCCAGCGTTTTCGGGATGATCGCGGTGCCCACTCAGGCCGCCTACAACGCCGCGAAGTTCGCTGTACGCGGGTTCACCGAGGCGCTGCGCCAGGAGATGCTGGTCGCGGGGTCGCCGGTGCAGGTCAGCTGCGTGCATCCGGGCGGCATCAAGACGAACATCGCCCGGTCGGCCCGCAGCAGCGACCAGACGGCTGACGAGCTGGCCGAGGCGTTCGACAAGATCGCCAGGATGACCCCCGAGCGGGCGGCAGAGGTGATCCTGGCGGGCGTCCGGCGCAATCGGGCACGGATCTTCGTGGGCACCGACGCCAAGGCGCTCGACCTCATGCAGCGCACGCTCGGATCGAGCTACCAGCAGCTCGTCTACCGGGCGCACAGCCGGGTCAACCCGACCTGATACCGGGAAGCATGCTGCGGCTGCTGCGACGGGTGGCCCTGGACGTGACGGCGGTCCGAGCCTCGCGAGATTTCCGCCTGCTGATGGGGGGCGAGAGCGTCTCCAACCTCGGCACCCAGGCGGTGATGGTGGCGCTGCCCTACCAGATCTACATCCTGTCCCATTCCGCCACCCTGGTGGGCCTGCTGGGCGCGTTCGAGCTCGGCCCGATGATCGTCGTGTCGCTGGTCGGCGGGGCGCTGATCGACCGGCGGGACCGCCGGCCGGTGCTGGCGGTGGCGCAGATCGCGATGATCGTCGTCACCGCCGGCCTCTGTGTCACCGCCGTGGGCGGGCATCCGCCGGTGATCCTCGTGCTGGCGCTCGGCGGGATCCTGGCCGGCTGCTCGGCGCTCGACAACATCACGCGAGGGGCGATCGTGCCCGGCCTGCTCGGGCCGGACCATCTTCGCTCCGGACTGGCGTTCAACTATGGCCTCTCGTCGGCGATGTCGATCGTGGGACCGGGCCTCGGCGGCCTGCTCATCGGTGTCTTCGGGGTCAGCGTCATCTACGCGCTGAACGGTGCCCTCTGCCTGGCAACGCTGGCGGCCGCCCTGGCCATCGCACCACAGCCGCCGGTCGGAGTGCAGGAGCACCCGCCGGTCCGCCGGGCGATCGCCGACGGCCTTCGCTTCGTCGTGAGCAACCGGCCCCTGGCGGGCTCTTTCCTGATCGACATCAATGCGATGACGTTCGGCATGCCGCGCGCGCTGTTCGCCGTGCTGTCGCTGACGGTGTACCACGCCGGAGCCGGCGGTACCGGGCTTCTCTATGCGGCTCTGGCGGCGGGCGGCACGCTGGCCGTGCTCACGTCGGGCTGGCTGGTCCGAGCTCGCCGCCTGGGGCGGATCGTGATCGTGGTGGTGCTCGTCTGGGGGGCGGCGATCGTGGGCATGGGGCTGGTGCGCAGCATCGCTCCCGCTGCTGTGCTGCTGATCGCGGCCGGCTGGGCGGATGGCATCAGCGCCGTGTCGCGCACGACGATCAGCCAGACGCTCACCTCGGATCATCTGCGCGGTCGCATGAGCGCGGTCTACAGCCTGGTGGTGACCAGCGGTCCGCGCCTGGGCGACATCGAGTCCGGTCTGGTGGCGGGGCTGGTCGGCGCCCTGAACTCGGTTGTGGTCGGCGGGGCGGTCTGCATCGTGGGGGTGGGCGCCGTCGTGCTCAGGTTCCCGCAGCTGGCGGCCTACGACGCCGAGGAGGCGATGGTTGCAGTGCGGGCCGAGGCTGATGCGGTGCGGGCGGAGGCTGATGCCGGGTTCGCCGCTATGCGCCCCGCTCGACCTCCCGCTTGAGCTCCCCGGCCCGGGCACCCGCCAGCTGCTCGCGCAGGACGCTCACGACCGGTCCGCGGATCAGCAGCCCGATCCGGCCCAGCTCGACCTCGGTGTGGTAGCGAACGCGCGTCGAGCCACCCAGATCGACCAGCTCCCAGGAGCCGCTCACGCCCTTGACGTCGCCTGTCTCCTGCACCCAGCTGAGCCGGGCGGGCCCGTCGTAGGTGAACCGCATGCGGCCCTTGATCGTGCGGACCTTCCCGTCGATCTGCACATCGGCCACCACCACCCGGCCGTCGTCGTCGTGCTGGACCGCGTTAAGCGACTTCAGACCGCCCTGCCAATCCGGCGCCCGCTCCACGTCGGCCACCATCTGCCATACCTCGTCGATCGGTGCGTCGATCTCAGCCGTCGACTCGCCTTCCAGTCTCGCCATGCGCTCTCCTCTCGGCTGAAGCTGCCGGTTGCCGGTCGCCGGTCGCCGGTCGCCGGGGGAGCATATGCACGGCGCCCGGGTAGAGTGGCCGGTCGATGAAGGACCTGTCCGCCTCCGCTTCCGGGCGCACCCACGCCTCGGTGGATGCAGCGTATGGGCTGCTGTCTGACTTCGAGTCCTACCCGGACTGGTTCCCTGAAGGCGTCAAATCGATCCAGGTGCTGGAGCGTGATCCCGACGGTCACCCGAGCCGGCTGCAGACCAAGCTGCACACCAGCTCGGGTCCCGTGCAGCGCGACTTCGACATGCAGATGACGACGGTGCTCCGCCGGCTTGAGATGGTCGAGCTCCGGCGGGTTCCGAACCAGAACCGCGACAGCGAGGAGATGACCGTCAGCTGGCGGCTCACCAACGGCCCGCAAACGCTGGTGGCGGTCGACCTGCGCGCCCGCCTGGACCTTCCCGGTTTCCTGCCTGTGGGTGGGCTGGCTCAGGGGATGGCCGACCAGTTCCTGCAGGCCGCGCTGCGCCGGCTGAATCGGTCCTAGATCTTCTTCCCGCGACGCCGTGGGTCAGGCGGGCAGCGCGAGCCGGCCGGCCTCCAGGTCGAGCAGCGAGCGCTTGCGGTCCAGGCCGCCGCCGAAGCCGGTCAGGCGTCCGTCCGCGCCGATCACCCGGTGACAGGGGACGATGATCGCCACCGGGTTGCGGCCGTTTGCCAGCCCGACCGCCCGCGAGGCGCGTACGGTGGACAGCTCGCGGGCCATGTCTCCATACGAGCGAGTCTCACCGTAGGGGATGCGCAGCAGCGCATTCCACACCTGGCGCTCCCACTCGGTGCCCGGGAGGTCAAGGTCAATGTCGAAGATCCGGCGGGCGCCGGCGAAGTACTGCTGGAGCTGCTCGCGCACCTCGGCGAACGGCTTGGGGTCGCGTCGCCAGGCGGGTGATGGAGGCGGCGGGCGCCGGGCTCCTCTACCGAGGAACGACAGCCGCGAGACCCTGACCCCATCGCCGGCCAGCAGAAGCTCCCCGACCGGGGAGTCGATCATGGTGTAGATCATGTCCCTACAACGGCGTGGCGCCCGAGGGCGTGAGATCTTCACGCTCCTGGAGGCCCATCGCCTCCGCGATGAGCTCGTAGGAGCGCCGGCGGGCGTCGTGGTCGTAGGTGATCGTCACCACGATGATCTCGTCGGCCAGGTACTCCTCCGCCACTTTTTCCAAACCCTCACGAACCTGGGCGGGCGAGCCGATGATCGCGCGGCGGCCGGGAACTGACCCCGTGGTCGGGCGGCGATGGTCGTTGAGCCACTGCGTGGCCTTCTCGGGCGCAGGCACAGGAATGAGGGTCCCCTCGCGAAGCAGGCGCAGCGTCATGCGACTGCTGCTGGCCAGCTGCTCGGCCTCCTCGTCGGTATCGGCACACAGAGCCCAGGCGGCCACCGCGGTCCGGTGCGGCCGGCCCGGGTGCTCGGTGGCCAGGCGCTGCCGGTACAGGCCGGCGATCTCCGCGCCGCCGGCATTGATGAAGTCGGCGAACGCGTAGGGGAGGTCGAGCTGTGCGGCCCAGATGGCGCTCTGGGGCGAGGACCCCAGCAGCCAGGGTTCCGGCCTGGCGGAGTAGCGCGAAATCACGTCGGTCAGCCGCGCGAACGGATGGTCCTCGGGCAGCGTTCCGTCGAGGTAGGCCAGCAGCTCGGCCAGCTGCTGGGGAAAGTCGTCGGGCGAGGTCTGGCGACGATCGCGCTGGAGCGCGAACGTGGTCAGCGGGTTGGTTCCCGACGCACGGCCCAGGCCCAAGTCGATGCGCTCGGGATACAGAGCGGCCAGGATGGTGAACACCTCTGCCACCTTGAACGGGCTGTGGTGGGGAAGCATGACGCCGCCACTGCCCACCCGGATCGAGCTCGTGGCGCTCGCGATCGCGGAGATCAGCACCTCAGGTGCCGCCCCGGCGAGCATCGGGCCGCCGTGATGCTCGGCCACCCAGTAGCGGTGATAACCAAGCTGCTCGGCCAGCCGGGCCAGGTCGAGCGTGTTGTGCAGGGCGTCGGCGCCGGTCAGCCCCTCCGGGACGGGTGACTGGTCGAGCACGGAGAGGCGCATGCATTCATCGTAGGAAGGCACCGCCTCGAGGCCCCGGACTAACCCGGGCAAGCCCGATGGTTACGGCTGCGAAGTGGAACCCCCCGCCCGGGTGGAATGTTCCCGGTGGCCATAGAGGACGAGAGGGTTTCGCGGCAAATTTGATCCACGTGAGCGTGATGACAAACCCCCATGCCCCTCTCGCCGAGGAGCGTCTGTCACCACTCGAGCGACTGGAGGCCTTGTGTGACCCGGGCACGCTGGAGTTGATCCGCACCCAGGTCACATCGACGCGGATGGGCGATAAGGCCCGCGCGGGCGACGGGGTCCTGGCCGGCTCGGGCCTGGTGGGAGGCCGCCCTGTGTTCTGCTACGCACAGGACTCCAGCTTCGCCGGCGGCTCGCTCGGTGAGGCCCACGCCGACTCGATCGTTCGGATCATGGATCTGGCCGAGCGTTCGCGTGCTCCGATCGTCGGGTTCGTCGGCTCGGGCGGCGCCCGCATGCAGGAGGGCGTGGCCGCGCTGGGCGGCTACGGACGGATCTTCCGCCGGACAGTGGCCCTGTCCGGGAAGGTGCCGCAGATTTCGGTGGTCTCCGGCCTGTCCGCCGGCGGCGGCGCGTACTCGCCGGCACTGACCGACTGGGTGGTGATGACCCGCGAGGCCAGCATGTTCCTCACCGGCCCTGGTGTGGTCCGTGAGGCTCTGGGCGAGGACGTCACCGCCAAAGAGCTGGGTGGGCACCGGGTGCACGAGCGAAATGGCGTGTGCCACTTCGTCGCCCCGACCGACCGCGACGCGGCGATGCTGGTGCGAGACCTGCTGAGCTACCTGCCCAGCCACCGCGACCTGGGCGCGCCGGTGGCGCCGGCTGTCGAACCGCTTCCCGTTGACCCGGGCGAGTTCGTGCCGGCGCTGGCCCGGCGCGTGTACGACGTGCGCGACGTGATCGGCGCGGTGGTCGACGACGGCCGCCTGCTCGAGGTGGCGCCCGGATGGGCCCGCAACCTGGTCACGGGCTTTGCCCGCATCGACGGCCAGACCGTCGGAGTGATCGCCAACCAGCCGCGCTACCTGGGCGGGGTGCTGGATGTGGCCAGCTCGGAGAAGGGCGCCCGCTTCGTCTCGCAGTGCAACGACTTCCGCATCCCGCTGCTCGTGTTCGTCGACACACCGGGATACCTGCCGGGGACGCGACAGGAGGCCGAGGGTGTGATCCGGCTCGGGGCCGGGCTGGTGCATGCCTTCTCCGCTGCCGAGGTGCCGAAGATCACCGTCATCCTGCGCAAGGCGTTCGGCGGCGCGTTCATCACGATGAACTCAAAGGAGCTCGGAGCCGATTACGTGTTCGCCTGGCCTCAGGCCCAGGTGGGCATCATGGGCGCCCTGCCCGCGGTCGGGATCATCCATCGCCGCGAGCTGGCGGCGGCCGAGGACCCGGACAGCACCCGTGCCGCCCTAGCCGAGGCCTACGAGGAGAATCACCTGCAGCCTGAGGTGGCTGCCTCCCAGGGGTACGTCGACGAGCTGATCGAGCCCGTCGAGACGCGTCGCCGCGTGGCCAGCGCGTTCCGGTCGCTGCGCAGCGCCTGAGCCCGTCCGGCCGGGGCGGTCTTACTGCGTCCGGCTGGTTGGTCTTACGGTATTCCTGGGAAATACAGGGTTGTTTTTTCGGTTTTTCGGTGAGCCTTCATGCATGAGCACGATCCTGATCACCAACGCCATCGCTTCCGGCGTGGCGGTCTTGACGTTCCTGTCGCTGGCCGGGCATCACCCTCGGCGTCGCCGTCGGCGGGTGCAGCGCCTCTACCGGACGGTGGATGGGCGCCAGGTCACCCGGGACGAGAACCTCTGAGCGCCGGCCGGCGCCGGGAGGCGCCGGCGCGTTAGATTGCGCCGCTCAGTCACCCGTCACCGCGACAGAGAGAGCGCCGCATGCCCAACCGAGCCGCCATTGTCACCGGAGCCTCACGAGGCATCGGCCTGGCCATCGCCGAGGTGTTGGGAGCCGCGGGCTACGGCCTGACCCTGACCGCGCGCAAGCCTGATCCGCTCGAGGCCACCGCCCGCCGGCTGCGCGGCCGAGGCTTGGAGGTGGAGTTCCTGGCCGGGAACATGAACGACGAGGAGGCCATCAGGTCGGTGGTCTCGCTGCACCGCGACCGGTTCGGACGGCTGGACGTGCTGGTGAACAACGCGGGGGTTGGCATCGGTGCCGCCGCCGGCGAGCACTCCACCAAGTTCGTGGACATGCAGCTCGACGTCAACCTGCGGGCGATCATCCTGTTCTACCGGGAGTGCATGGAGATGCTCAAGACGGCCGGAGCCGAGCATGGGAGCGCGCTCGTGGTCAACCTCGCCTCGATCGCCGGCAAGTCACCCCAGCCGTGGCTGTCGGTGTACTCGGCGACAAAGGCGGCCGTGATCGCCTACACGCAGGCGATGAACAAGGAGCTGAACGGCGAGGGGATCAAGTCGACTGCGCTGTGTCCCGGCTTCGTCGATACCGACATGACCGAATTCGTCAAGGAGAGCGTGCCGGCCGAGGACATGATCCGCCCGGAGGACATCGCCGCCGCGGTCACGTTCCTGCTCGGGCTTTCGCCGGCCACGGTGATCCCGGAGATCATCTTCCAGCGTCCCGGCGAAACCGTGTGATTTGACCACGCCACCTCTAGGATGCGTGGTGTGGCCGTAGCGGGCGATGTACCCACCACCCTGGAGGAATGGCGAGCCGCCTATGGGCTGACGCCCGAGCGTGACGCACCGTTCACGACGCTGTCGGGCGAGCAGATCCGGCCGCTGTATACCGAGGAGGACCTGCCGCCGCAGGACAGCATCGGCCTGCCCGGGTCCTATCCATTCACGCGCGGCGTGTACCCGTCGATGTACCGGGGCAGGTTGTGGACGATGCGCCAGTTCGCCGGGTTCGGCACGGCGGCGGAGACCAACGCCCGGTTCCGGTATCTGCTGGACCATGGCCAGACGGGGCTCTCGACGGCGTTTGACATGCCGTCGTTGATGGGGCACGACTCCGATGACCCGCTGTCGTTGGGCGAGGTCGGCCGGGAGGGTGTTGCGGTCGACACGGTGGCCGATATGGAGACGCTGTTTGATGGGATCCCGCTGGATCAGGTCACGGTGTCGATGACGATCAACGGGCCGGCGGCGATCATGCTGGCGTTCTATGTGGTTGCGGCCGAGCGGCAGGGCATCGGGCCGGACAGACTCGGCGGGACGATCCAGACCGACATCCTCAAGGAGTACATCGCGCAGAAGGAGTGGTGCTTCCCGGTCGATCCGGCGATGCGACTGGTCACCGACATGATCGAGTGGTGCGCGCATCACATGCCGCGCTGGCACCCGATCAGCATCAGCGGCTACCACATCCGGGAGGCCGGCTCCACGGCCGCTCAGGAGCTGGCGTTCACGCTCAAGGACGGCCTGACGTATGTCGAGCTGGCGACCGCTCGCGGGCTCGACGTCGATGCGTTTGCGCCCCGCCTGAGCTTCTTCTTCAACGCGCAGATCGATTTCTTTGAGGAGATCGCCAAATACCGGGCGGCGCGACGGATCTGGGCGCGGGAGCTCAAGGAGACCTTCGGCGCCAGGCGCCCGGAGTCGATGCGGATGCGATTTCACACCCAGACGGCTGGAGTCAGCCTGACCGCGCAGCAGCCGCTAAACAACATCGTGCGCACGGCGATCGAGGCGCTGGCCGGGGTGCTGGGCGGCACACAGTCGCTGCACACCAACTCCTACGACGAGGCGATGGCGCTGCCCACCGAGGAGGCGGTCCGGATCGCGCTGCGCACCCAGCAGATCATCGCGCACGAGACCGGGGTCGCGAACACGATCGATCCGCTGGGGGGCAGCTATTTCGTCGAAGCGCTCACCGATCGCCTGGAGCATCACTGCTACGCCTACTTCAAGAAGATCGACGAGCTGGGCGGGATGGTCGAAGCGGTCAAGCAGGGCTTCCCGCAGCGGGAGATCTCCGACGCCGCGTTTGACCTGCAGCGCGAGATCGACACGGGCCGGCGGATCGTCGTCGGCGTCAACCGCTACACCGAGGGCGATGACCAGGAGACCGAGATCCTGCGGATTGACAAAGAGCTGGAGGCCCGGCAGATCCAGCGCGTGCGGACGGCCCGCGCTAACCGCGACGAACCGGCGGTCGGGCAGATCCTCGAGGAGATCAGGCAGGCGGCCGCCGGCACGCAGAACCTGATGGGGCTGCTGCTAGACGCCGGGCGCCACGGTGCCACTGAAGGTGAGATCGTGCGCACGCTCCAGGCCGTCTGGGGCGGCTATCGCGAACTGCCGATCTTCTAGCTGTTTCACCGTAACGACGAAAAAGTCCCTAACCCCCTCGTCGATTTGGGGGGTGAGCGCCGAAACGGTCCTCTAGCGTCACAAAGTGCCCTAACCCCTCGCCGGGGCGCGGGGTGATGTGAAGTTATTGTCCCAACGGTGAAACAGCCGGGGCGGGGGGTCTCGGCCGGCGGTACGCCGGCGGGGCCCGAGACGGCGGCTGGCGGCTCGCGAAGGGGCCCGAGACGGCGGCTGGCTCGCCAAGCGGCCCGAGACGGCGGTGGCTCGCGAAGCGGTCGCCGGCCGCTGCTTCCCCCGGCGCCCGCCGTCAGCTCAATAGCCGCCCGGCGCCCCAGATCTAAAGATCTCCCGAAAAAAAGCCGACCTAGCAACCATGACTGGGTCCCGTAAGGATGTGGGATCCTCGACTGGGCTCGGACGCCTGGCCGGGGTCGTGGGGCCGGTGCGGCTCCTGGTCCTGGGCGTGCTCACGGTGTGGGCGGTCATGCACCAGCTGTCGGACACGGTGCTGCCCTCGCTGGCCCGTTTCTCGCCGTTCTCCGGTGTCTGGCAGGACATCCTGTTCATGCTGGCCGGCGTGGTGCTGCTGACCGGAGGGCGCCGGCCCGAGAAGGGCTGGCGTCTGATCGGTCTGGGTTGCATCTGCTGGGGGGCCGGCGACATGTACTGGACGCTGGAGCTGTCCCAGCTGAGCAGTCCGCCGGTGCCCTCGTGGGCCGACGCCGGCTATCTCGCCTTCTGCCCGCTGGCCTTCTTCGGGATCCTGTCGCTGGCCCGCAGCCACCTGAAGATGCCGTCGAAGACGCTGATTGCCGACGCGACGGCCGCCGCCCTGGCCACCGGCGCGATCAGCGCCGCGATCGTGCTCAAGCCGCTGATCGAGCACGCCTCCGGGGGCACGCTCTCGATCGCCACCAACCTCGCCTACCCAACCGGCGACGTGGCGATGCTCGGGCTGATCGTGGGGGCCACGGCGCTGGACGAGTGGCGAATCAGCCGTACCTGGCTGCTCGTGGCGATCTCGATCGTGTGCTTCTGGGTGGCTGACAGCCTCTACCTGACCTCGGTGGCCACCAACACCTACTCACAGGGCCAGGCCTACAACGGTCTGTGGTACGCCACCCCGGTGATTGCCGCCTGGGCCTCCTGGTTCGGGTTCGAGCGGGGCCAGGTCAACTCCATGGCGCGGGGCACGCGCGTGCGCGGCATCGCCATGCTGATCGCCGTCTCGGTCGCCGCGCTGACGATCCTCGTGTGGTCGGGCTTTGACTCACTGGGGGTCCCGGCGATCGTGCTGGCCACGCTGGCCCTGGTCGTGATCATGGTGCGCCTGGTCATGACCTGGCGGGAGAACCTGGACCTGCTGCGGCTGACCCAGCGCGAGGCGCTGACCGACGAGCTCACCGGGATGCCCAATCGACGCGCGCTGGTTGGCGAGCTGGAGCGCGGGCTGGGGCGCGCCTCGCCAGAGCAGCCGCTGGCCCTCGTCCTGTACGACCTGGACGGCTTCAAGCATTACAACGACAACTTCGGCCACCCGGCTGGCGACGCGCTGCTCCAGCGTCTCGGGGGCCGGCTGGCCGGCTGCCTGGGAAATCGCGGGACCGCCTTCCGCATGGGCGGCGATGAGTTCTGCGCGCTGATCGACCTCTCCGAGGTGGATCTCGCGATCGCCCTCGGCGCCACCGGCGCCGCGCTCAGCGAAGCCGGAGAAGGGTTTCAGATCAGCTGCTCGTATGGAACCGTCGTGCTACCAGCCGAGGCACATGACATCCCCGGCGCGCTGCGGCTGGCCGACCAGCGCATGTACGCGCAGAAGCGCGGCGGACGGGCGTCGGCGTCCCGGCAGTCCGGCAACGTCCTGCTGACCGCCCTGGCGGAGCGCGACCCCGGGCTGCGGGCTCATCTTCACGACGTGGCCGCGCTGGCGGCCGAGACGGCGCGAGGCTTCGGCCTGAGCCACGACGAGGTGGAGCCGATCCAGCAGGCCGCCGAGCTGCACGACGTCGGCAAGATGGCGATTCCGGACGCGATCCTCAACAAGCCCTCGCGGCTGGACGAGGCCGAGTGGCAGTTCATCCGCCGCCACACGCTGATCGGCGAGCGGATCATCAACGCGGCGCCGGCGCTGCATGACGTTGCCGCGCTGGTCCGAGCCAGCCATGAGAACTTCGACGGATCGGGCTATCCCGACGGCATGTCCGGCCGCGAGATCCCGCTCGGGGCCCGGATCATCGCGGTGTGCGACGCGTTTGACGCGATGACCACCACCCGGCCATACCAACAGGCGATGTCCGAGGCCGAAGCGGTCGCCGAGCTGCGCCGGTGTGCCGGCACGCAGTTCGATCCCGAGGTGGTGGAGAGCTTCTGCCGCTCGCTCGAGCTCAAACGAACTCGAGCACGCTCCGAATCCCGTCCTGACGCTCCATCAGCTCGAATCCCTCGTTCACCTGCTCCAGCGACAGCCGGTGGCTGATGAACGGGTCGACGTCGATCTGACCATCCAGATACATCTGCACGAACTGCGGGACCTGGTCGCGGCCCTTGACACCGCCGAAGCTCGACCCGCACACACGCCGCCCGGTGATCAGCAGCCGCGGCACCACGTCGAGCGTCTCGCCCTTGCCGGCCACGCCGGCGATCGTGCATAGTCCCCAGCCCATCCGCGCGGCCCCGACGGCCTGGCGCATCACGCCGACCAGGCCCGTGGCCTCGAACGTGTAGTCCGCGCCGAACCCGCGCGTCTCCTCCAGCACCCGCGTGACCGTGTGATCGTCGGCAACCCACGTGTCGGTGGCGCCCTGACCTCGGGCCAGCTCCAGGCGCTCGGAGGACTTGTCGACGCAGATGATCCGTTCGGCACCCTGAAGCCGGCAGCCGGCCACCGCGCCCAGGCCGACCATGCCGGCGCCGAACACGACGCAGGTCGAGCCCGCTTCGACTCTGGCCGTGTTGATGGCCGCGCCCAGGCCCGTGGACAGGCCGCAGGCAAACAGGGCGGCCCGGTCGGGGGCGGCCTCGGCCGGAACCACAGCCAGCGCGATCTCGGGCATCACGGTGTGAGTCGCGAATGTGCTCGTGCCCATGAAGTGGCGGATCGGCTCGCCATCCCGGGACAGCCGGGTTGTGCCGTCGGGGAGATGGCCCTGGTTCTGCTGCTCACGGATGGCCAGGCACAGGTTGGTCTTTGGGCTGCGGCAGTGCTCGCACTCGCGGCACTGGGGCGAGAACAGCGTGACCACCGGATCGCCCACCGCCAGGCTGGTTACGCCCTCCCCGAGCCGCTCGACCACGCCCGCGCCCTCGTGCCCGAGCACGGTCGGCGCATAGCCCGAGGGATCCACGCCCGAGGCCGTGTACATGTCCGTGTGGCAGATCCCGCACGCCTCCAGGCGCACGAGCACCTCCCCCGCCTTGGGCTCGGCCAGCTCGACCTCGGTGACGTTGAGCGGCGTGGCGAACTCCTCGAGCACTGCGGCACGGATCTTCACGACGGCTTCTCCTCCTGGCGGTGGCTTGGCTCGCGGCCGCGGCGCTCGCTTGACGCGACCGCGCCGCGCACAGTGTGCCCGCTCGGACCGCGTCGTGATGAATAATCGCTCGCTGGCGGTGCGAGCCGACCCGGTTGCGCACGGGTCGAAGCGGGACCCGTGATCACTAATCGCTGTATAGAGGGTGTCGCAAAACTCTCGCGGGGACGATCTTGGCGGCGGCTGGTACTGGAGAGTGGAGGCGGGGTGGGGTGGTTGGTCGCCCGCGAGCGTGTGTCGGGCCGGCCGTCGGCCCGAGTTGCGTTTGCCTTGCATTTCAAGGGTTTCGCAACACGGGTCGGCGTCCGCGCGCGCGCCGCGTTCTTCAGCACGCTCACGGACACACCGGGCGACCACACACACCACCGTGACCGGCCAGATTCCGGAAACCGTCCACACCCCCCGGGTTTTGCGACACCCTCTATACGAACGGTTTTTGAACAAGCCATTTGTCGGTCCACGGGACCGTGGGTGCGCGCTCGCGCGGCCGCCCTGTCGGGTCAGACGGGTCACTAATCGCGGTATGACTCGCGATCCTGGGCGGGGCAGCGA
Organism: Solirubrobacteraceae bacterium; assembly: GCA_035551795.1. Classification (GTDB taxonomy): domain Bacteria; phylum Actinomycetota; class Thermoleophilia; order Solirubrobacterales; family Solirubrobacteraceae; genus Palsa-465. Next base: position 14,615 of record DASZMP010000104.1, read on the forward strand.
CCGATACGGTCGTTTTCCCGCCCAGGTTCGCGGCGCGCCGACACCGCCACGCCGCCCGGCCGGCACTCGGCTCTCGCTACAGCCTTCCCGGGCATTGGTTTCATCACGACTCCGCCGCGGTGGCGACTTGGTTTCATCACGACTCCGCCGCGGTGGCGACCTTTCAGCGCGCCGCGGCCTCCGGGACGGTTGCCTCCAGGGACCTGACCGGAGTATCCGTGGCTGCCAGCCCCGCCGCCGCCCCCACAGTCCGCCGCACGCGCCGCAAGCGCCCGCCCAACGCCAGCGCGCCGAGCGCCGCCACCACCAGGCACGTCACCGCCCCCAGGCCGAGCCCGGCGCGCGCTCCCCCGAGCTCCATCGTCAATCCGACGATCGGCCCCCCGATCGGGGTCGACCCCTGGAAGGCAACGAACCACAGCGCCATCACCCGCCCCCGCATCGACGGCGCCGCCGCGAGCTGCAGCGTCGAGTTGGCCGTCGACATGAACGAGATGCTCGCGGCCCCGGCCAGGGCCAGGGCGGCGATCTCGAAGGCGAGGCTCGGCGCCAGCGCGGCCAGGGTCATGGTCACCCCAAAGCCGCTGGCGGCGAGCACGAGGGGCCGCAACCCGGTCGTGCCCCGAGCCGCAACCACGAGCCCTCCGGCCACGGCGCCGATTCCCATCGCCGCCGTCATGAATCCGAACCCGGTCGCGCCGGCGTGGAGGCCGCGGCTCGCCATCACCGGCAGCGAGACCTGGAACTCGTAGGTGAGGCAGCCGACGGCGGCCATCATCAGCAGTGGCACCGCGAGCTGGCGCTGCGAGCGCACGTACCGGAAGCCTTCGCGCAGCTGGCCGGACTCCCGCGGCGAGGGGATGGTGGGCTTCAGCGCCGCGCGGTCGATCGTCGTCAGCGAGGTGACCACGGCGACGAAGCTGGCCGCGTTGACGAGGAAGCAGACCCCGACGCCCACCGTCGCGATGAGGATCCCGGCGACGGCCGGGCCGAACGAGCGCGCTACGTTGACCATCACCGAGTTGAGGGTGACCGCGTTGCGTAGGTGCTCGGGGCCGACGAGCTCGAGCATGAAGGATTGGCGGGACGGGTTCTCGAACGCGTTGTTGAGTCCGAGCACCGCCGCTAGCACCCCGATCTCCCAGAGTTGCACCGTCCCGGTCACGGTCAGGACGCCGAGCGTGAGGGCCTGCAAGCCCATCGCGCATTGGAGCGCGATCATCAGGCGCCGCTTGTCGATCCGGTCGGCGATCACTCCGCCGTAGGGCGCGAGCAAGAGCACCGGCAGCGTCTGCAGGGCGATGATGAGACCGAGCGCCGTGGCTGAATGGGTGAGGGTGAGGACGAGCCATGACTGCGCCGTCATCTGCATCCACGTGCCGGTCAGCGAGATCGACTGACCACCGATGTAGCGGCGGTAGTT
>DASZMP010000105.1:0-9838 GCA_035551795.1 Solirubrobacteraceae bacterium
ACTTAATGCGCGTCACCGGAACTTGTGACCGCGAACAGCCGGACCTCCTCGGTCTTTCCTTTGAGATGGACGTCCGGGCGCTCCTCCAGATCCGGGTGATCGCCGGATAGCAGCTCCCTGGTGTGCTCGGCGATGAGGATCCCGTCGCCGGTCGTGCGTGTGGCCGCCTCGACCCGCGCGGCCACGTTCACGGGGTCCCCCATGACGCTGAACTCCAGCCGGCCGGCCCCGCCGATGTTCCCGGCCAGCACCCGCCCGGAGTTGAGCCCGATTCCGAACTCCAGGCCGGCATCGGAGGACACGTTCTGAGCGATCTCGACGGCCGTGGCCAGCGCCTGGTCGGCGTGGTCTGGAGTCCGGCGCGGGGCCCCGAACACGGCCAGCAGACCGTCGCCCACGAACTTGTCGACCCAGCCGCCGTGGGCGTGGATGATCCTCACCATCTGCTCGAACAGCTGGTTGAGCGCCTGCACCACCTGCTTGGGCTCGGTGTCCTCGGCAAAGCCGGTGAAGTCGCGCATGTCGATGAACATGACTGTCACCTCCACTTCCTCGCCGTCCAGGTGGAGGTCGTCCTCCTCGAGGATGCGGTCGGCCACGTCCGGATCCACGTACGCGCCGAACGCCTCCCGGATCCGCTCGCGCTCGCGCAGGCCGGCCACCATGTTGTTGAAGCCCAGCTGGAGCTGGCCGATCTGGGTGCCGTCATAGACGGGTACCCGTACGTGGAAATGACCCTGCTCCACCTCCTTGAGCGCGCGCCGCACCGAGTCCAGGGGCGTTGCCGTGGTCCGCGCCACCACGACCACCGCCAGCAGCCCGACGGCCAGCCCCACACCGCCCAGGACCACCATGGCCACACCAAGCGCCGTAACTCCATGCTCGGGATGGGTCGTGAGCGATGGGCTATGGGTGAGGGCGAGCAGGCCGATCGCCACAATTCCGAACAGCTGGATGCCGGTACCCAAAAACCAGGCGAGCACCGACTTGGTGGCCACGCCGGGCACCACCAGGCGCTGGGGCACCCCACGATCCATGGCCCGAGCGGCCGCGGGACGGAGCACGAGCTCGGTCAGCAGGTATGCACACGACGCGGTCACCAGTCCGGTCGCGGCCACGGCCACAGCGACCCGGAGGCCCAGGCCCGTGGAGTGCAGGCCGTTGAACACGCCGAAGACGACCGCTCCCACCAGCCACAGCGCCACCTGCAGCGCGAACAGGTGCATGGGCGCGCGCAGCACGCGGCGAATGTCATCGAGGTCGGCCGGCCGTTCGTCCTGCAGCCAGTCACGCACCCGGAACAGGCGCTGTGTGCCCACCCACACCCCGGCCAAGAGGGCGAGCAGGAAGTAGGCAAACGCCAGCACGGTGTTGTCGAGCTTGAGCTGCGAGATGTTGCTCACCGCAGGGCTGGGGATCACGAACAGAGCGAGCAGCACGACGGCGATCGCACCGATCAGGTTGGTCAAGACGACCAGCCCGGTGACCGCCGCCCGACCGATCAGCCACAGCTGAGCCCCCGAGGCCTGGCTCTCACCGGGACGGAACAGCTCGGAGGCCGCCTTCCGGACCAGTCGAGCAGGATGCTGCAGCGCAGACACGGCCGGCCGGACCCTACCGAGGAAAACGGCGTTCACACGTTGGCAAAAACTGCCGACCCGTCCGCGCTTATGGTTCGCGCGAGCGTGTACACACCGGTCAGCGACAGGGAGCTGACCCGCGAGCGGGCCGAAGCGCCGCCCGCCGCGCAGTGGTCAATTCACGCCACCGAACGCGTGGATGCCACCTTGGCCCGGGCCAAGAAGCGTGCGCTGGAGCGCGAGCTTCAGACCGAAACGGTGGCTCGCCGGGGAGAGCCGGCCGACGTGATCTGTGAGCTGGCCGCCGAACACGAGGCGGATCTGCTGGTGATCGGCAACAAGGGAATGAACCGCCGGGGACTCCCCCGGTCCTACCCCCGGGAGGGCGTGGAAGCGTCCAGGGGTCGATGAGTTCAGCGGACAGGCTTGCCGGCGGCGTTCACGCCAAACCAACGGCCGCCGAACTCGCTGACCCCGATGTAGCTGGTGCGGGCGGGGCCGCCGTCTGCGCTGTAGCGGTAGAGCGGATGACCGGCATAGGTCACCTGGTGCCGGCCACCCGCCAGCCTGATCGTCCCGAGCAGAGATCGCCTGACGCCGGTGCCGGCGGTCGGACGGCCCTTGACGGTGAGCGGCGGCCATATGGAGGTACAGCCGCTCTTCTTGACACAGCGATCGCTGTTGCGGCGGTCGGCTGTGAACATATACAGGGTGAATCCGCGGGAGTTCGCCAGGATCTTTCCCTTCGACGTGTGAACCAGCTTCACCGTCGCACCGCTGGCTGCGCTCGCTGTGGTCGAGGCACTGCTGCTGCTCGCGTAGCCCGCCGCCAGGGCGGTGATGCCGACGGCCAGGATTAGGAGGCCCGGCCAGCGTCTTACAGTTGATCCCATCATCACTCCTTGAGTTTTGAGATTGGCCCGTTTCCCGGTAGGACGCCCTCTGGACGCGGAACTTCCCGCCTGTGAGAAAGTTTTGGGGCAGTTTGAGCGTCTGTAGTCGTATGACGGGAGTGGAGAGAGACGTGGACGGCAGCATCCAGAACCCCACCGAGGACCCACGCCGGCTGGCGGAGCTGTCGGCGCTGGCCGATGGGACCCTGGAACCGGCCCGGCGCGCCGAGGTGCGGGCCTGGATCGACGCCTCGGACGATCTGCGCCGGCGGTTCGAGGAGGAGGAGCGAGCCGTCGCGTTGCTCAGCGCCGCCCGCGAGCGCGACCGTGCCCCGATGGCTCTGCGGGAGCGCATCGAAGCTTCGCGCAGCGTAACCCCCCGGAGAAGCCGCGCGTGGCGGAGATCGCCGATTGGTGTGACCGCGTCAGTGGCGGCCGTCGTCGCGGTGGCCGTCGCCCTGGCCCTTATCCTCCCGGCCGGCTCGCCCGGCGCGCCGAGCGTCGCGCAGGCCGCCGCCCTGGGGGCTCTGCCACCTACGCTGCCCGCCCCGGAGACGCAACCAAGCGGGCCGAGCCGGTTGCGCCTCGCGGTGGGCCGCCTGCATTTCCCCAACTGGCGCGCGACGATCGGATGGCAGGCGATCGGACAGCGGCGTGACCGCCTCGACGACCGGTCCGTGCTAACCGTCTACTACGCCAAGGGCGGGCACACAGTCGCCTACTCGATCGTGTCCGGGCGCCCGTTACCTCAGCCGTCGGGCACATCCACGACCGGCGCCACGTACTTCTTCCAGTCCTTCGGCCTCCAGGGCCGCCACGTGGTCACGTGGCGCGAAGGCGGCCACACGTGTCTGCTGTCGGCCGCCGGGCTATCCCAGCCGGTCCTGGCCGCGCTCATCGCCCACGCCTGAGTTCTCCTCAGTGAGCTCCCGGGCGACCCGCCGGCGCGCCCGATGCAGCCGAGTGGTCAACGTGCCCTCGCGCACGCCGAGCGCTCGCGACGCCTCCTGGTAGGACAGGCCGACCACATCGACGGCGACCAGGGCGTCACGGAAGTCCGGCGGAAGTGCGGCGATCGTCTCGTAGAGGGACTGGGACTCGAGGTGCTCCAGAGGAGTCCGAACGCGGTGATCCTCGATCAGATCGAGCGAGTCCGGCAGGGCCTCGGTCTGCGGTCGCCGTTGTGCCGTGCGCCGGCTGCTGATGAACGTGTTGCGCAGAACCCGGAGCAGATACCCGATGTCGTCGTCGTTGCGCAGGAACCGGGGCCGGCGGAGAACCTGAACAAAGGTCTCCTGCACCAGGTCCTCCGCGTCTGCCCGGGATCCGCACAGGGCAAGCGCAGCCCGATACAGACGGTCTACGTGATCGCCCAGTGAGGCTGGATCGAGCTGGCGTTGCCGTTCCATCGGCTCCCCGGGCGGAGCATAAGCCGTGAGCCGGGCCGGAAGGTACCCGGGTTGAGCCCCACCGGCGGCGTGGCTGCGCTGACGGCGCTCAGCGCCGCGGTGTGGCCGACCCGACGACCACCGGGTGATCAGGTGGGGGCGCGCCGGTGCCGGCCCCCCCGGGGTCGCCCGGCGCTGAAGCGTGTCGGTCCGGCAGGACCTCCAGTTCGCGCCGCTCGGCGGCCAGCTCCACTCGCCGAGCCCGGCCGCCCAGGTGATGCCAGCGCGCCACGACCTCGTGAGCCATGGCATCCAGGAAGCGGTCGCTGTGCAGCGGGTCGTGGTGGAACATCAACACCCGGTCGACGTCGGTGCGCCTGGCGAACATCAGCGCATCGCCGATCGGACAGTGACCCCAACCCAGGTGCAATTGGTACTCATCGTCGGTGTACTGGCAGTCGTGGATCAACAGCGAGGCGCCGTGCGCCAGGTCGAATCCGGAGATCCACTCGTCGCTGGTTGTGTCGAGCGGAGCGCCGAGGCCCGGTTCGTGGTCGGGGATGTAGGCGATCGTCGTTCCGGCGTCCTCGATCCGGTAGCCCAGTGTCGGACCGCGATGGGTGACCGCCTGTGCCCGGATCCGGGCGGGACCGACCCGCCATTCCAGGGCGTCGGTCTCTCGGAAGGTCAGCAGAGACGGCAGCTCGCGGATCTCCACCGGAGCCAGAGGAGCGGAGATGTAGCGGGCCACGCGGTCCCGGAGCGATGCCTCGGGTGAAGCCGGACCCCAGATGTAGATCTCGGCCTGGGGCCGGAACAGCGGCTCGAAGAACATCAGCCCCTGGATGTGATCCAGGTGCAGGTGGGTGAGCAGGATGTGGATCGGCTGCTCGGTTTCGGGGATGACCATGCCGAGATCCCGGATTCCTGTCCCCGCGTCCAGGATCAGCTTGCTCCCGTCCGAGAGGGTGAGCTCCACGCACGACGTGTTGCCGCCGTAGCGCATCGTCTCGGGGCCCGGCGCCGGAATGGAACCGCGGGATCCCCAGACCTTGAGCTTCACGAGCCGGAGATCTCCCCGGTGCCTGGGGCGCCGAGGTCCGAGCCCACGCTCGCACCGGGCACATCCTCGACCGGCAACGCCCCACCGTCTTCCTCAACCGGCCAGAAGATCACGATCGCGCCGGTGGCCCCGCTCGGACCCACGATCGGGATGGCGCTGGCCGCGATCTCCATCCGCTTGCCGCCCGCCCCCCGAATGGCGAACCGGCCGTGGTACGGGCGCTTGGAACGCAGGGCGATGGTGGCCGGGATCTGCTCGAACGGGATCGCGTCGCCGTCGGTGTCCAGCGGCCCGAACTCGCTCGTCCAATCATCGGCGGCCAGCACCGAGGTGTCCTCGAAACGGCGGCCCAGCATCACCCCGGCAGCCTCGTTGTAGAAGAGCAGCTTGCCGCCCTCTCCCACCAGGAACGCCGGCGTGGAAATGCTGCAGAGCAGGTTCCGGGCCAGAATCAATTCGAGCGGTCGCTGCGCGCTCATAGCGCAACTCTAATGCGCAGACAACCTCCGAGCGCAACTGCAAGAGCAGTTACCGTTTCCGCGTGGCCTCTCAGAAGTCCAAACGCCGCTCGCGCAAACCTCATGCCGGACGCCGCGCGGCGCCTCGAGCCGTCGCCTCCAACCGCCGTCAGGAGCGGGCTGAGCGGGGAGCCGGTCAACGCCGGGCTGCGGCGCAGGGCACGACGGGAACCGTGGGGGAGCGGCCCACGAGTCCGTTCGGTGGGCTTCCGGTCTCTGAGTTCGCGATCTTCGCCGGCATCGTCGGACTGGTGGTGGGACTGATCACCGATGGGGAACCGGCCATGGTGGTGGGGGCAATCGTCTGCGGGCTCGGCGTCACCGAAGTGACGGCTCGAGAGCACTTCTCGGGCTTTCGTTCGCACAGCACCCTCCTGGCTGCGGTGCCGGCGGTGGTGGCGGAGGTGGCCTTCGCCCTGATCGTCGGGGTGCCGTCGCAGCGGCTGGCGCTGGTCGTGCCTCTGATCGTCGTGTGGGCGCCCTGCTTCTGGCTGTTGCGCCGAACCTTCCGCACCGCCCGTCACGCGCGGCTGGCCAGACCCCCGGCTCCGTAGACGCCGCCGGCCGCCTCGCTGTCAGTGGCCTCGGCGGGCTTGCCGGGCAGTCGCAGCGTGAACACGGCGCCCCCATCCGGCGCGTTGGCCGCCAGGGCACTGCCGCCGTGGGACTCCGCCACCTGGCGGACGATGGCCAGCCCCAGACCGCTGCCCTGGCTGGCGCGCGAGTTGGCGCCCCGGTAGAAGCGGTCGAAGATGTAGGGCAGGTCCTGCGGATCGATACCGCCGCCGTGGTCGCGCACCCGAACGCCGTGTGCATCCACCGACACCTCAACCGGACGTCCGGGATCGTTGTGCCGGGCGGCGTTGTCGACCAGGTTGTTGACCGCCCGGCCCAGGCGCTCGGCGCTTCCGCGCACCACGATCGGCTCCAACGCGGTGACGAACTCAGTGTCCTGCGCATTGCGCTGCGCTCGCACCACCGCCTCCTCCACCACGTGGTCCAGGCGGATGTCCTCCACCGAGTCGGGCGGGAGGTCGCCCCGGGACACCTCGATCAGGTCGTTCACCAGCCGACTCAGCTCCTCACTCTGCTCGACCACGTCGTCCAGCAGCCGCCGGCGCTCGTCCTCGCCGAGCTCGCCGCCGGCCAGCAGGACCTCGATGTTCGTGCGCAGGCTGGTCACCGGCGTGCGCAGCTCGTGCGAGGCGTCCGCCACCAGCTGGCGCTGGGAGCGCACCGAGTCATCGAGCGCCGCCCGCGAGGTGGCCAGGCGCTCCAGCATCGCGTTGAACCGAGTGGCCAGCTGACCCACCTCGTCATCGGCATGTACGGCCAGGCGCAGGCTGAGATCGTCGGTCTCGCCGATGACCTCGGCGGTCAGCGTGACCTCCGAGAGCGGGGAGAGGACGCGGCGGGCGGCCATCCGGCCGAGACCCGCCGCCAGGGCGACGCCGCCCAGGAACAGGAGCAGCAGGATGAGGCGCAGGCTGGACAGGACATGCTGCGCATACGCCAGCGGACGGCCGAGCTGGACGGCGATCTGCTGCCCGGAGACCACGAACCCGGGGAGCGGGAAGCTGTACTCGCGCACGGACGCGCCACCGACCTGTACGTCACTCATCGAGGCGTGGGCGCTGCCCGTGGCCACGGCCGCGGCATGAGATGTCCCGGGTAGGGTCGTGTTGCCCTGCCGGAAGACGACGGCGCCATCGGCCAGGACGACCTGCAGGTACGGCGCCGAACCCCCGGCGCTGGCCGACAGCCCGGGCAGCGGTTCGTTCAGGGAACGATTCGGATCGTTCTGGATCGACCGGGCCTGCGCCCGCAGCTGGCCATCGATCTGGCTCAGCAGCTGATCGCGAACGACGAAGTAGCACACCATGACAGCGATCGCCACGGCGGCGGCGACCGCCCCGGCCGCGGCCAGGCTGACGCGCTTGCGCAGGGGCATGCCTGCGCGCAGCCTGCGCCGAAGGTCAGTCTCGAAGAACGTAGCCAATGCCCCGCACCGTGTGTAGGAGCCGCGGCTCCCCGCCCTCCTCGGTCTTGCGGCGCAGATAGCCGATGTAGACCCCGAGGGCGTTCGAGGTGGGGCCGAAGTCGTACCCCCACACGTTCTCGAAGATGGTGGAGCGGGTGAGGACCTGCTTCGGGTGCTTCATGAACAGCTCCAGCAGGAGGAACTCCGTCTTGGAGAGCTCGATCTTGCGCTCGCCCCGGAACACCTCGTGGGCAATCGGATCGAGCATCAGGTCGCCGAAGCGCAGGATCTCGGCATCGCCTCCGTCCTCGGCCGTGCGCCGCAGGAGCGCCCGCAGGCGGGCCTGCAGCTCGCGCAGCGCGAACGGCTTGACCAGATAGTCGTCAGCGCCCACGTCGAGCCCCTTGACCCGGTCGTCGATCGCGTCCCGCGCGGTCAGCATCAGGATCGGCGTGTGATCACCGGCCGAGCGGATCCGCCGGCAGACCTCCAGGCCGTCCAGCCCGGGCATCATCACATCCAGGATCACCGCATCGGCGGGGCGCTCAGCCAGCCGATCCAGCGCCTCCCGCCCGTCGGCCGCGAGCTCCACGTCGTAGCTGTCCAGCCGGAGCGCCCGCTCCAGCGCCCGGCGCACCGCGGGTTCGTCGTCAACCACCAGGATGTGCGTCATCTCGAGACGATCATCGGTCGCGGTTGTAAACATAAGTGAAGAACGCCCGGAGCCTGGGCCAGGCTCCGGCAGGCGTGTTATGGGCCGAACTCCCCGGCCTTGACCAGCGCCACGAGCTCCCCGCTCTCTCGCCTCACCCAGGTGCCATCCTCGCGCTCGATCGCCGGAAACAGCTTCTGGCCGGTCTTCTTCTCTAGCTCAGTGCGGCGCCCGCGCAGCAGCGGGCCCTTGACCACCTCATAGGGCACGTCCGCCTCGTCCAGCGCCTTCTGGACCTGCCAGCACGGGTGCGGCCCCTTGATGAACATCGTCGGGCAGCGGTGCAGTTTGACGCTCATCTCAGGACGACTCTACGCCGCTGCCCGCCGCCAGTGCCATCACCGCCGGAGCGCCGACGGCCAGCGTCGAGGCGATCTTGCCCTGTCGGTCGACGAGCAGGCCGGACGGGGTGCCGCCCACGCCGAATACAGACCCGGTCTTGAACGACTGATCGAGGACGATCGGTGCCCGGAGACCGTGGGCGGTGTTGTCATCCGCCGAACCCCGGGAAACGAGAACCAGCCGGGGCGCATCGGGCGGCGCGTCGGCCTCCCACGAGCGCAGGTCGTCCAGCATCTGCTGGCAGAAGCCACAGCCCGGATTCCAGAACAGCACCAGTGTGTCCCGGTCGGGGACGGAGGCGGTGACGAGCTTGCCGGTGAGGTCAGGCAGGTCGACAGCCGGGGCCTTTGACCCGATCATCGGGCCGGGGGGCGGGGCCGGCTGCGAGGGCACGACGACGATCGGGTTCCCGACCGCCTGGGCGACGACCGCCTCGATCGCCTGAGCGCCGGCCGCGGCAGGGCTGGCGATCCGGCCTTCGCCGTCGATCAGCACCGCGGCGGGGGTCGCTGGGATCTCATATGCGTTGTAGGTGGCCAGGTCGGCATCCAGCAGGACGCTCCCAAGGCCGTGTTCCCGGGCCTTGGCGCGGCTCTGGTCGGCCGTGCCGCGGCTGATCACGGCCAGGCTCAGCGCGTTCCCGTGCTGTAGGCGCCACTCGCCGAGCTTCGGCATCAGCGCGTTGCACGGCCCGCAGGCCGGATCCGTGAACAGCAGCAGCGCGGGCCGATCCAGCGCCAGGATCGACTCGAGCGTGATCTGCTCGCCGTACAGGCCGGGCAGGGTGAAGGGTGGGGCGGGCGATCCAATCGCAAGGCCCGCGGCGGGCGGCTCCGGCGCCGCCGGCACGTCGACTCCGGCCAGGTCGAGCCGCCGCTCCAATTCGTCAACGCGCAACAACAGGCGACCGTTCTGGCGCAGCAGGCCGAGCATGCACACCGCGGCGACGGCGGCGGTCAGCGCGAGCGCCCCTCCGCCGGCCGTCGCGATGGTGCCGGCCGGGCTCAGGTTCCCCAACCAGGCGACAGCGCTTGGACCCGGGCTGCTCCAGCCGCCCGCAACGACGAAGATCGCCACTGCCGCCAGCAGCACGTTGCGCACCAGCGTTCGCCAGCCAACCGGCTCGGAAGCGAGCGCGCCGAAGCAATGGCAGTCCGGAGCCTCGCCGCGCACCATGCTCCGTGTCATCGCGGCGGTGAACAGCGCCAGCAGAGCCACCGCGCCCAACGCGCCCCAGCGGGCCACGCCGGGCACCAGCAGGGCACCGGCCACCGCCAGCTCGGCGATCGGCAGCAGTCTCGCCACCGAGCCACGGACCGGCTCGGGTACGCCGAACTCCCCGACCGCCGTGCGCGTGCCCG
>DASZMP010000106.1:0-9132 GCA_035551795.1 Solirubrobacteraceae bacterium
AGGCGTTGAGGATGCGGGCAGCCAGCACCGCGGCGTTGCGCGCGTTGTCCACGCCCACGCAGGCCACCGGCACCCCGGGGGGCATCTGCGCGATGGAGAGCAGCGCGTCGAGCCCGCCGGCCACCGAGCTTCGGCTGGTCAGGGGCACGCCGATCACCGGGAGATCAGAGTGCGCAGCCACGACGCCGGGCAGGGCGGCGGACAGACCGGCGCCGGCGATGATCACCTGAATCCCACGCATGTGGGCGTTCTTGGCGTAATCAGCCACCTTGTCCGGCTCCCGGTGAGCCGACATGACCCGGACCTCGCAGCGGATGCCCCGTTCGGTCAGTTCCTTCTCGGCCGCCTGCATGGCGGGCAGGTCGCTCTTGGAACCCATCACGATGCCCACACGGGGAGCATCCACATCCAGCTCCTCGAACTCGGCCGCCGGCTCGGTCATCGTCTCCGGCACCCGCTCGGGCTCCGCTTCGGCCTCGGCGCTCATCTCACGACCTCGGCGGCGATGTCCCGCCTCATTTGACGACCCTCGAACTCGATCATGTCTGCGGCAGCATAGGCCGTCGCCCGGGCGTCAGCGGCGTTGGCCCCAAGCGCCGTCAGCCCCAGCACCCTTCCTCCAGCCGTCACGAGTTCCCCACCGCCTGAGCGGGCCGTTCCGGCGTGCGTCACTTCGACTTCGGCCGCAACCGCGTCGATGCCGGTGATGACATTGCCACTGGACGAGCTCTCCGGGTAGCCGGCGCTGGCCAGCACCACGGTCACCGCCGTGCGCGGATCCCAGTCCAGTGAGACGCCCTCCAATCCGCCCGGCTCGATCGCCGCCGTCATCAGCTCCAGCAGGTCGGTGCGCAGGCGCGGGAGGATCGCCTGCGTCTCCGGATCGCCGAACCGCACGTTGAACTCCAGCACCCGGTGTCCATCGGCGGTGATCATCAGGCCCGCGTACAGGACACCGTGGAACTCGACACCGCGCCGGCGCAGCTCGTCCAGCACCGGCTGATGGACCTCGGCACACAGCCGGGCCACCTGCCCCGGGCCGATCGCCGGCACCGGCGAGTAGGAGCCCATGCCGCCGGTGTTGGGCCCCCGGTTCCCGTCGAAGATCCGCTTGTAGTCCTGGGCTGGGGTCAGGGGCAGAGCCCGCACCCCATCGCAGACCGCCAGCAGCGAAAGCTCGTAGCCTTCCAGGTACTCCTCCACGACGACCTGGGTGGTGTCAAAGCGATGCTCCTCCAACAGCGCCACAAGCGCCGCCCGGGCGGCCGCCTCGTCCTCGGCGATGATCACGCCCTTCCCCGCCGCCAAACCGTCGGCCTTGATCACGGTCGGGTACGCCGTGACGGCCGCCATCCCCGCCTCGACATCGGTGACCGTCGCGTAGGCGGCCGTGGGCACCCCGGCCGCCACCATCACCTCCTTGCAGAACGCCTTGGAGCCCTCCAGGCGCGCCCCGGCCGCCGCGGGACCAAAGCAGGCCACGGCCACCTCGGCCAAAGCGTCGGCCAGACCCGCGACCAGCGGCCCCTCCGGTCCGACCACGACCAGATCCACCTCCTCGGATCGCGCTGCCGCCGTCATGCCTGAGACGTCCTCCACCCGCACCGGCAGGCAGCGGGCGTCCGCCGCGATCCCCGCGTTGCCCGGAGCACACAGCACCTCCGGCGTCTGCGGAGATCGGTTCAGCGCATGGACGAGAGCGTGCTCGCGGGCGCCCGCGCCGACCACGAGCACTCGGGGTGGGAGCACTAAATCGAGGAGATGAAGTCGTCGATCGGAATCGCGGTGAGCGTCTCGTAGCGACCGGTCCCGCGCGATCCCAGCTCCAGCGAGACCCGCGCGATCGTCTTCTCATCGGGAGCCTCGATGACGTTGACGAAATCGAACTGCCCCAGGGTCGCCCACTGGGCTTTGACGCTGGCTCCGAGTTGCTCCACCTCCCGGTTGACCTCGCGAATCCGAGCGGGATTGTTCTTGATCGTCTGCACGCCCTCGGGGTTGAGGGTGGTCAGCATGATGTAGGTCGGCAAGGCCTGGCTCCTCTCTCGACGGGGGGAAGCCACTTGTACCACGGACGGGCTTCTCACCGGTGCTGGCTGGCCGGCCAGCACCGGTGGCGCAGACGCTCGCGTCAGACGGCGGCGACGGCCCGCGCCGACTCCAGCACGATCTCTCCGTCGCGAGCCTCGACCTCGACGGTGTCGCCCTCCGTGAAGCGCCCCTCGAGGATGGCCAGGGCCAGCGGATCGACCAGGCGCTTCTGGATCACCCGCTTGAGCGGGCGAGCGCCGTATGTCGGGTCATAACCGAGATTGCCCAGCAGCGTCCTGGCGTCGTCTGAGAGCCGCAGCTCGATCCCGCGCTCGGACACGCGCTGCACGACCCGCTCGACCTGGAGATCCACGATCTCGCCGATCTGCTCGCGGGTCAGCGACGCGAACTCGACGATGTCATCGAGGCGGTTGATGAACTCCGGCTTGAAGCTGGCCTCCACGCCGGCCCGGCCTCCCGGGATGTTGGAGGTCATGATCAGAACGGTGTTCTTGAACGACACCGTGCGGCCCTGGCCGTCGGTCAGGCGGCCGTCGTCCATCACCTGCAGCAGCGTGTTGAACACGTCGGGGTGGGCCTTCTCGATTTCGTCGAGCAGGACGACGCCGTAGGGACGCCGGCGGACGGCCTCGGTCAGCTGGCCACCCTCGTCGTAGCCCACGTAGCCGGGAGGCGCGCCGACCAGGCGACTGACCGAGTGCTTCTCCATGTACTCGGACATGTCGATCCGGATCATCGCGTCCTGGGTGTCGAACATGAACTCGGCCAGCGCGCGGGCCAGCTCGGTCTTGCCGACGCCGGTGGGGCCGAGGAACAGGAACGTGCCGATCGGGCGATCGGGGTCCTGGAGGCCGGCGCGGGAGCGGCGCAGCGCCGAGGCGACGGCGGTGACCGCCTCGTCCTGGCCGATCACCCGCTGATGCAGGCGCTCCTCCATGTGTACGAGCTTCTCGATCTCGCCCTCCAGCAGGCGGCTGACCGGCACGCCCGTCCACTTGGCGACGATCTCGGCCACATCGTCGGCATCCACCACGTCCTTGAGGAAGCGCGTCTCGCCGGCGTGATCGCTTGATGCCTCGGCAGCCGCGGCGTCGGCCAGTCGCTTCTCGAGGTCCGGGATCGTCCCGTACTGGAGCTCGGCGGCGCGGCCGAGATCGGCCTCGCGCTGAGCTCGCTCCAGGTCGGTCCTGGCCTGCTCGAGCTTGTCCTGGAGGTCGGCGACCGCGTGCACGGACTCCTTCTCGCGCTGCCACTCGGCATGCATGGCCGCCGAGTGTTCGCGCTCCTCGGCCAGTGTGCGCTCGAGCTGCTCCCGGCGGGCCGCGGTGCCCGGATCATCGTCATCGCCCAGCGACTGCAGCTCGATCTCCAGCTGCATGATGTGGCGGTCGACCTCATCGATCTCGGTGGGCTTGGAGTCGATCTCCATGCGGATCCGCGAGGCGGCCTCGTCGACCAGGTCGATGGCCTTGTCGGGCAGGAAGCGGTCGGCGATGTAGCGATGGCTGAGCGTGGCGGCCGCGACCAGCGCCGAGTCCTGGATGCGCACCTTGTGGTGGACCTGGTAGCGCTCCTTGAGCCCCCGCAGGATCGCGATCGTGTCCTCCACGCTGGGCTCGCCCACGAACACCGGCTGGAAGCGGCGCTCCAGGGCCGGGTCCTTCTCGATGTGCTTGCGGTACTCATCGAGCGTGGTGGCGCCGACCGCGCGCAATTCGCCGCGGGCCAGCATCGGCTTGAGCATGTTGCCAGCGTCCATCGCGCCCTCGGCGGCGCCGGCGCCGACGATCGTGTGCAGCTCGTCGATGAACACGATGATCTGGCCCTCGGCGTCGGTGATCTCCTTGAGCACGGCCTTCAGGCGGTCCTCGAACTCCCCTCGGTACTTGGAGCCGGCCACCATGGCGCTGAGGTCGAGGGCAATCACGCGACGGTCCTTCAGACCCTCGGGAACGTCACCGGCGACGATGCGCTGGGCCAGGCCCTCGACGATCGCCGTCTTGCCGACACCGGGCTCACCGATCAGGACCGGGTTGTTCTTGGTGCGGCGCGACAGGACCTGGATGACGCGGCGGATTTCGTCGTCGCGGCCGATCACCGGGTCGAGCTTGCCCTGAGCGGCGGCTTCCGTCAGGTCCCGGCCGTACTTCTCCAGAGCCTGGAACTTGTCCTCGGGGTTCTGGTCGGTCACTCGGTGGGAGCCGCGGACGTCATTCAGAGCCTGCAGCAGCGCGTCACGGGTGGCCCCCACGGACCGCAGGGCATCGCCGGCGGGCGTGGTTGAGGCGGCCAGGGCGAGCATCAGGTGCTCTGTCGAGACGTACTCGTCCTTGAGCTGGCGCATCTCGGTCTCGGCGGTGCGCAGGATCTGGATCAGCTCGGTGGAAGCGGCAGGCTCCTCCTGCGAGTCTCCGCTCATCCGGGGCAGGGCATCCAGGGCAGGCCCGAGCGCGGAGCGGACCGCGGCGGGATCGGCGCCCAGCTTGCGCAGCACGGGCACCACCACGCCTGAGTCCTGCTCGAGCAGCACGGACAGCAGGTGCTCGGGGCGGGCCTGGGGGTTGTGGCGCTCGGCGGCCAGACGCTGCCCGGCCTGCAGCGCCTCCTGGGATTTGATCGTGAATCGGTCAGGTTGCATATCGGTCTTTCAAATCTGAGTCACTTGGACTTAGATTATTGCACGATTCATTCGACCTGCCAAGGTCGGCGGCCGCAGGATCCTGGGGCCCGGGAACGTGGTTTGGCGCAATCTACGGACGCTTGAGGCCGACGTGGCGCACCAGCTGGCCGCCCCTCACATAGGGAACGATCTCGGCCCGCAGCTCCCGCCGGAGCTCCTCCAGGCGCTCCACCTCGGCCTTCAGCTCGGTGGCCCGGCTGTCCAGCGCCGCCACCTTGCGCCGCATCGTCTCCAGCTGCTGCTCGAGCTCCAGCACGCGCTCGACGCCGGCGAGGTTCATCCCCAGCTCGGCAGTCATCTCCTGGATGCGCCGCAGCCGCTCCACGTCAGCGTGCGAGTAGAGCCGAGTGCCCTTGGGAGAGCGCTTGGGCTCGATCAGTCCGCGAGCCTCGTACATCCGAAGCGTCTGCGGATGCATGTCGGCCAGCTCCGCCGCCACCGAGATCATGAACACGCCGCGGTCCGATGCCACCTCCACGCGAGTGGTGGTGGTGCGCCCGGAGCGGGTGGTGGTAGTTCGGGTGGTCGTCCGCCGGGTGGCCATCACTGCTCACCTCCCTGTCCGCTCTGCGCGAAAAGGTCCGCGCGCGGGTTTCCGTTCATCACCCGGGAGAGCCGATCCAGGGCATCGTCCTGTTCGGCCGACAGCGTGTCCGGCACATCGATCACAAACCGGTAGCGAAGGTCGCCGTTGCCCTTGCCATTCAGGCGAGGCGCACCTTCGCCGCGCAGACGCTGGACGGTCCCATGCTTGGTACCGCGCGGCACGCGCAGGCGCTTGGACCCGTTCAGGGTGGGCACCTCGATCACAGCGCCGCGGATGGCCTCCGGGATGGTCAGGGGAACCTCGACCTCGAGGTTGTCGCCGCTCCGCTTGAACACGGGCGATTCGCTCACCCGCGTGATCACGTACAGGTCACCGGCCGGCGAGCCGCGCAGCCCGGGGTCGCCCTTGCCGGCGAGCTTGATGCGGCTCCCGTCCTTCACCCCGGCCGGAATGTTGACCCGCAGGCGCTTGACGCTCCGCTGGGCGCCGCTGCCCTGGCAGGTGGGGCAGG
Source organism: Solirubrobacteraceae bacterium (assembly GCA_035551795.1). Taxonomy (GTDB): domain Bacteria; phylum Actinomycetota; class Thermoleophilia; order Solirubrobacterales; family Solirubrobacteraceae; genus Palsa-465. The sequence goes on from DASZMP010000106.1 coordinate 5,791, forward strand.
GATCGTCGATCACGGTTCCCGAGCCCCCACAGTTGGAGCAGGGCTGGGAGATGGAGAAGATGCCCTGGCTCTGAGCCTCTATCCCGCGACCCTGGCAAACCGGGCAGACGCGAGGGCTGGTGCCGGGCTTGGCGCCGGTGCCATGACATGTCGGGCAGGGCCGCGAGCTGGGCACCGAGAGGCTGACCTGGGTCCCGTGCACAGCCTGGTCGAAGGAGAGGTCCACCTCGGTCTCCAGGTCATGGCCTCGTGCCTGCGACGCCCGACCGGTTCGTGTCCCGGTGCCGCGGGCGCCCGCGCCCGTCCCCGCTGCCCCTCCGAAGATGTTGGAGAAGATGTCACCAAAGCCGCCGAGGTTGGACGTGTCAAAGCCGCCCACGTTGAAGCCGCCGAGCGGGCTGGCCGCACGGTCGTACTGCTTTCGCTTCTCGGGATCCGACAGGACGTCGTGCGCCTGGGAGATCTGCTTGAAGCGCTCCTCCGCCTGCATGTCGCCGGGGTTCCGGTCCGGGTGGTACTGCCGGGCCAGCTTGCGGTAGGCCTTCTTGATCTCCTCGTCGGAGGCGTTCTTGCCGACGCCGAGGATCTTGTAGTAGTCCAGCCGGTCAGCCATCCTGCCTCAGTGTCCTCCTACGCGGCGACGAGTACCCGGGCCGGACGCAGCACGGTGTCCCCCAGCCGGAAACCCTGCTGGTAGACCTCGATCACGGTGCCGGACTCGTGCCCCTCCACCGGGTGCTGGGCCACCGCTTCATGGAACGCAGGATCGAACTGCTCGCCGGTGGGCGAGAACGGCTCGATCCCCACGCGGGCCAGCGCGGCCAGCACGTCAGCGTGTACCAGCTTGATGCCCGACGCCAGCTGTGATTCCGCCTCCGCCGCCGCCTCCTCGGGGGTGCCGGCGGCGAACGTCTCGGCGGCGTGCACGGCCCGGATCAGGTTGTCGATTGCCGGAAGCAGCTCCTTGGCCAGCCTGGCCACCCCGCGGTCCTGAGCCAGGCTCGCCTCCCTGACGGCGCGCCGCTTGTAGTTCTCGAAGTCGGCCTTGGTCCGCTGGGCGAGCACCAAGTACTCGTCAGCCTTCTCGGCCTTGGCGGCCAGCTCCTCGAGGTCCCGCTCGACCTTGTGCTGATGCTCCTCCGCCTCCCCGCCTTCCGCTTCACGGCGAGGCTCCGACGAGCCTGTCTCGTTCTGCACCTCGTCGTTCAGGGGTCCGCCATTCGTCGCGGCGCCGTCCTCAGCGGAACGCTCAGCCGAGGGCGCACCGTCAGCTGATTCGCTCGAGGCCCCGGAGGGTGGGTTGGTGTCTGATGCTCGCGGAGCGGCATCGGACACCGACTCCCCTCCGGGGACCTCCGAAGAAGTCCCCGGGATATCGGGAGTGCGATCCATGGCTATTTGCCCTCGTCAACGACCTCGGCGTCAACCACGTCCTCCTCGGCCTCCGCGGAGGCAGAGTCGCCGTTGGTCGATGCGCCGTCGGGGGACTGCTGAGCCGCCTGCTCCTGGGCCCGCTGGTACATGGCCTCCGACACCTTGTGGAAGGAGGACTGCAGGGCCTCGGTCTTGGCGTTGATGTCCGCGGCGTCCTCGGAGGTCAGGCTGTCCCTGACCGCCTTGATGGCCGCCTCGATCTCGGTCTTGGAGCCGGCGTCGACGTTGTCGCCCAGCTCGTTGAGCTGACGCTCGGCCTGGTAGGCGGCGTTCTCGCCGTTGTTCCGGGCCTCGGCCAGCTCGCGCAGCCGGCGGTCCTCGTCGGCGTGGGATTCGGCGTCCTCCACCATCTGCTTGATCTCGGCATCGGAGAGGCCGGAGCCGGAGCGGATCTCGATCTTCTGCTCCTTGCTCGTGCCCAGGTCCTTGGCCGACACGTTGAGGATGCCGTTGGCGTCGATGTCGAACGCCACCTCGATCTGCGGGATGCCTCGCGGCGCGGGCGGAATTCCGGTCAGCTGGAACTTGCCCAGTGACTTGTTGTACCGGGCCATCTCGCGCTCGCCCTGCAGGACGTGGATCTCCACGCTGGGCTGGTTGTCCTCCGCGGTGGAGAACACCTCTGACTTACGCGTGGGGATCGTGGTGTTGCGCTCGATCAGCTTGGTCATCACGCCGCCCTTGGTCTCGATGCCCAGGGTCAGCGGGGTGACGTCGAGCAGCAGGACGTCCTTGACGTCACCGGCCAGGACGCCGGCCTGGATGGCGGCGCCGACGGCCACGACCTCGTCGGGATTGACCCCGCGATGGGGCTCCTTGCCGGTCAGGTCCTTGACCTTCTCCTGCACGGCGGGCATACGCGTCATGCCGCCAACCAGCACGACGTGGTCGATGTTGGATGCGCCCTTCTCCTTGGCGTCGTCCAGCGCCTGGCGCACCGGGGCGACCAGCCGGTCCAGCAGATCCGAGGTCAGCTCGGCCAGCTTGGCCCGGGTCAGGCGGGTGTCCAGGTGCTTGGGGCCGCTGGCGTCAGCCGTGATGAACGGGAGGTTGATCTGCGACTCCTGCGTGGTGGACAGCTCGATCTTGGCCTTCTCGGCCGCCTCGTAGAGGCGCTGAAGCGCCATCGGGTCGGCGCTCAGATCGATGCCCTGAGACTTCTTGAACTCGGCAACGAGCCAGTCGACGATCGCCTTGTCGAAGTTGTCGCCGCCCAGATGGTTGTCACCTGCGGTGGCCTTCACCTCGAACACGCCGTCGCCGATCTCCAGCGCCGACACGTCGAACGTGCCGCCACCGAGGTCGAACACGAGGATCGTCTGGTCGGTCTCCTTGTCCAGGCCGTAGGCCAGCGAGGCCGCGGTCGGCTCGTTGATGATTCGCTTGACGTCCAGACCGGCGATCCGCCCGGCGTCCTTGGTCGCCTGGCGCTGATCGTCGTTGAAGTAGGCCGGCACGGTGATGACCGCGCTGTCGACCGTCTCACCCAGGTAGGCCTCGGCGTCCGACTTCAGCTTGCCGAGGATCATCGCGCTGATCTCGGGCGGGCTGTACTGCTTGCCCTGCGCTTCGACCCGGGCGTCGCCGTTGGGGCCGGAGACCACCTTGTAGGGGACGATCGACTCCTCCTCACGCACCTCGGCCTCCTTGCGGCCCATGAAGCGCTTGATGGAGAAGATCGTGTTCTGCGGGTTGGTGACCGCCTGGCGCTTGGCGACGGTGCCGACCAGTCGCTCGCCGCCTTGCGTGAAGGCCACGACGGACGGGGTGGTGCGGCCGCCCTCGGCGTTCTCGATCACCGTGGGATCGCCGCCCTCGAGCACGGCCATACAGCTGTTTGTCGTGCCGAGGTCAATTCCGATTGTCTTGCCCATAGTTGTCGTTCTGCTCCTGTGGGATCGTAAAAAT
>DASZMP010000107.1:0-5750 GCA_035551795.1 Solirubrobacteraceae bacterium
GGGTAGTTCACGCTGCGACCGCCTCGAGCTGGCGGCCGCAGCCGGATGCGCTCTCGCTCGCCCTGAGATGTGCCATCGCTCGATCCTGTCGCCGGCGCCAGACGGCCCGGGACCCGGTCGACTATCGGCCCGAGATGCGACACGTTCTCTGCCGTCACAAGCGGCGGATCTTCTTGCAGCCTGCCCCCGATCCTGCGTGAGGGGCAGGTAATCGCCCGAAATTAGGGGTCGACTGTGGCGTGCCTGTGGCGCACTTCGGGGTGCTGTGCCTTTGCCAGGGCTCGGCTGTGCTCGCCGTTTCCCCCGGTGCTTCGGTGGCGCGAGATCGCTGCAAGAGGTCGTCGCCCGTCGGCCACCGATGGCCGGCGGAATGGCCAGGGACGGCGGGGTTCATCCGCCCGTAGCCGTGGCTAGCGCCAACTCGGTCCCAACGACTGAGATGTCGCCGATGCGTCGCCCGCCGACGGCCACACACCCATTACGGGCCACGGCAAGGACGACGACTGACTCTGAACGACTTCTGATGCGGACGGATCGCGCACCTGCGCCGCCACCAGGAGCAGGACCGGTACACGGAGCCGCAACCGTCTCGCAGATTCAGCCAAACCCGGGTCAGCGCCACGCTCGCGCCAACGGGCCGCAGCGACGCTCTTCCAGGTCAAACAGCGGCTTTGCGCGCCTCGCTCGCGACGACGCCCGAGCGTGGCCTCGATCTCTGAGGTCATCAGGTACATGTCTCTGATGGTCAAACGGATGCCGGGGAACGCTGCGGGACGTTGGGTAGATGTTCGGCAAACCGGCTCCGCATCGGCGCCAGCTCCGCCGCGCACGCGCTCAATGTGCAGCTCTGTTTTGGCCGTCAATGACGTCAGCGAAGGGCGTTTGAGGCGGGCTGAACGGGAAACCCGGTGGGTCGAGCAGGCACCGCTCCCGAAGAGATTCTGTAGCCTGCCGCCGATCCGCCGATCGCTTATCCACCGATCGCCGATCCTGCTCGTCTCCGTCCTGCTCGCCGCCGCTGTGGTGGCGGCCGGACTGCTGGGCTCGCCGGCACGGGTCGCCACGGTCCATCGACCGGCGGCGAGCCTCGTCGCCGCCGCTCAGCCCGGGTCGCGCTTACTCGTCGGTGTCGGCCGGGCGGACATCACGCCGGTGACCGGCGTTTATAAAGGCGGGTGGGCCTGCACATGCGCGCGAGCGGTCGGTCAATGGTCCCGGCTGCACGCCCGGGCCGTCGTGCTCCGCGAGGGGTCTCGCGAGGTGGCTCTGGTCGCGATGGACCTCGCGTTCCTCGACGACGGGATGGTGCGCGACGCGATCGCGCTCGACCGCGGCCTCGGCTTCTCCGACGCCAACGTGATCGTGGGCGCGACCCACACCCACGGATCGCAGAGCGGCTACATGAACTTCACCTCCTACAACTCGATCCTGCCCTCGACGCCGACCCAGCAGGGGGAGAACAACCCGGGCAACTTGTCCCTCGCCAGTGTGGTCAACACCGCCACCAACCAGGTGATGTACAACTTCATGACCCGCCAGCTGGCGCTCGCCATCCGACGGGCCGTGCATGACCTGCACCCGGGCAAGCTCGGCTGGGGCTACACGCAGCTTCTCGGGGTGACGCAGAACCGCAGCCTCGGCGCCCACCTGGCCAACTTCGGCATCACGAACGAAGGGCCGAACGCCGGCAGCGTCAGCCAGGATCCCGGCGGCTACGCCGACACGATCGACCCAGCCGTCAACGTGCTGCGGGTCGACCAGACCCTGACTGTGCGCCACGTCCGCTGGGTCCGCCGCGGGCCTAGGCGCGTGCGCGTCGTCCAACGCCTCCTCCGGGACGTGCCGGTTGGCATCTTCTCCACCTTCGCCAACCACGGCACGCTCGTCAAAGAGCCGTTCCTCTACTACAGCGCCGACCACCAGGGCGAGGCCGAGCGGATGGTCGAGGCGGCGATCCGGCGCGCCGGCCACACGCCCCAGAGCCAGGACGTGGTCAATGCCTTCGCCAATTCAGACGCCGGTGACATGACCTCCGGGATCAAGTACTCCGGGCCGGCCGACGCGGAGTACGTCGGGGTGCAGGAAGGGCAGGCGATGCTCGCCGCCTGGCGCCAGGCCGGCCGCCACATGTCGTCAGACCCGATCCTCGGGGCCCAGGTGCACTACATGTGGACGCGCACCTGCTGGTGTGGTCAGGACGGCACCGACACGACCCCGTGGATCGGCCAGGCGGCCGGTGCCGGCTCCGAAGAGGGCCGGACGATCTTCTACTACGAGGGCCTGGCCAACGAGGGCGACCGGCTGCCCATCATGGTCGGGCCCCAGGGCGACAAGGTGCCGGTGCTCGACGAGAAGGGCAGCGTCCCGCAGGCCATCCCGTTCAACGTCATGCAAATCGGCGATCACCTGCTCGCGTCGATCGCGGGTGAGCCGACGATCGGCGTGGGCAAGATGCTGCGGGCCGCCATCGGCGCCGCCGTGGCCGGCCACGGCATCAACCGCATCGTGATCGTCGGGTACGCCAACGGCTACAACGACTACTTCACGACGCCGGCGGAGTACGAGATGCAGGCCTACGAGGGTGGCTTCACCATGTACGGCAAAAACTCGTCATTCCTGCTGCGAGACACCCTGGTCGACCTCGCCCGCCGCCTCGTCACCGGCCAACCTGCGCCGGCGCCCTACCCTTACGACCCCAACCAGGGCGTCCACGTCACCGCTGCGGCCTACGGCAACGGTGTCGCCACGGGCACGATCACCTCCCAGCCCCAGGCGACCCGGCGCCTTGGCCACACTACGTTCGGGTGGACGGGCGGCGCGAACGGGATCGACCGTCCGGTCGATCGCGCCTTCGTCACCATGCAGCGGCGCGTCGGCCGCCGCTGGGTGTTCGCCACCAACGACCTCGGCCTCCAGATCGCTTGGCTGTCGGACGCCTCGGGCCACTACTCGGCCAACTGGGAGCCACTGATCAGCACGCCGACAGGCACCTACCGGTTCCGCATCACCGCCAAGCGCTACGCGCTCGTCTCCCGTCCGTTCACGGTCCTGCCGGAGGTGACTCTGACCCCGGTCATCCTAGGCGCCACGGTCATCCTCACCTACCCGAAGGCGGTCGAGAACGTCGACTGGGACTACCGCCCGGCCGACGCCATCGGCGGTGCGATCACCTTCCTTGTCGGCGGGCACCGCCGCGTCACCGTCCAGGAGCGCTCCAGCACCACGTTCCCGGTGCCGGCGGGCGCCAGCGTCATCATTCCAGCCGGCGCCGCCCACGACCGGTACGGCAACCGGAACGCTCAGGCCCTGCGCGTCCGCTAGAGACTTCTGAAGTACCGCTACCGGGAACCGCTCGAGATTTGGGGCGGATTGTGGCGCGACTGTGGCGCGGTTTTCGCGCGGTTTGGGTCTGCGAGAACTCGGGCCTGAGGCCGCCGTTCCTCGGTGCTTCAGTGGGCGCGGGGTGACTGCGAGAGGTCGTCGCCCGCCGGCCACGGATGGGCGGCGGAAGGCCAGGGATGGCCGTTTTCGGCCGCATGTGGGCGCGGCTGGCCGCGTGCGCGACCCGTCGCTCCCAGCCGCGTGAGCTCATGCCGACACGATTTACCATTCCCAAGGCCAATGCGGGGTACACCCGCGGTCAGTCGTCGTCCTTGTGTGCCGGCCATCCTGCGTCATGCCAACCTGGCCGGAGATCACGAGCAGCCGCTCCGACTGCTCCAGCTCGATGTGGTCCGCCGTACTTCACGCCGAGCCACGGCCACGGCCGGACTGCGCGCGGGAAGGAGGGCCGGGACGGTCGGGGAGGACTAGGCGGCTTGGAGCTATGACGAGGACTACGACCGTGTCGCCACGTCGACGGACGTCGAACAGGTCTCGCAAGTGGCGGTTGCTGAGAATTGGTAGTTCAGCCCGATTCGGGAAGCATCCGAGGCAGCCCGAACCGTGACAACACGCTCGAGTCGAAGCCCGTGATCGCGCCGATGCGGTCGCCGGCGATCGTGACGACAAGCAGTCCGTAGGCCCGGTAGACACCTGTGTGAGGGTCGGCCATATACATGCCGAACGCTGGCTGGCCGTTGGCTCGGGTCGGCACCACCCGGTAGGACCGGCCGGGCCGGAGGGTGACTGCTGCGAAGAACCGGCGGGCCACGTCGATTCCCCGGTACTCCAGCATTGCGGGCGGCATGGAGAGCCGGACGTCGTCTACGAGCAGTCCTACCAGGGCCTGGAGGTCGGCCCGTTCGAGGGCGTTGGTCAGCTGGACCACGAGCTGGTGTTCGGCCGCAGTGTCCGGTTGACGCGCAGGCCTGCTGCTCCCTGAGTCCGCTAGGTGGCTGTCGACCGTGGCTCGTGCTCGTTTGAGGGCGCTTTGAACCGATTCTTGAGTGGCATCGAGCATCCTGGCTACCTCTCCGGCGCGGTAGCCCAGAACGTCGCGCAGCACGAGTACGGCACGCTGCCGCGGCGGGAGTAGTTGCAAGGCGGTGATGAACGCGAGTGAGATCGCCTCGGTGGTCTCGTAGCGGGTCTCCGGACCGGGCGCATGGTCGACGAGGTTGTCCAGCAGCACGTCCGGGTACGGTTCCAGCCACGGCGGAGCGTCGCTGACGCCGGTCGGCTCGGGCAGGGTCAGGTTAGGGATCGGGGTCGCGGTGCGTGGCCGCCTGCTGTCCGCGCGTAGCATGCTCAGGCATCGGTTGGTCGCGATCTGATACAGCCAGGTCCGCAGCGAGGACCGCTGGCCGAACTCGCCGAGGTTACGCCAGGCGGACACGAGGGTCTCCTGAAGTGCGTCCTCGGCGTCCTGCAGGGATCCCAGGATGCGGTAGCAGTGCATCTGCAACTCGTGGGAGTGGCCCTGGACCAGGTCGCGGAACGCGTTGTGGTCGCCGGCCCGAGCCCGAGCGATCAGGTCCGTCGTGTCCATCTCCATCGGCATGCATCCCCGCTTTTCTTCTTTCCGCCGGGCGCTTTCGGCTCGTCTGAAAGTACCGACGCCGCCGACCCCGCGAATTGGGCGGTGTCTGCACGCCCAATTCGCCGGACCTGCTGGCGTCTACCCGAATGGAGGCGGTCCCAGTCCGGGGCGCGCCCCGGATACAGAACAGGACCACAGATCATGGCCAAGTACGTTTTCTCCTACCGTGTGCCCTCCGACTACGCGCCCGGCGCCGGCACGCCGGCCGAGTGGCAGGCCTGGTTCGGCGGGATGGGCTCGGCCCTGGTGGACTTCGGCCACGCGGTGGTCGATTACGCCTCGCTCGGCGAGGTCGGCGGCAGCGGCTTCCGGATGGTCGGCTACTCGGTGGTGTCCGCCGAGGACATGGACTCCGCGCTGGCGCTGGCCAAGGACTGCCCGGCGCTGCGGGTCGGCGGCGGGGTCGAGGTCGGCCCCGTGATGGAAGCCGCCGGATCATGAGCGACGCCATGACCGCATCGACGGCGCCGCCGGAGGGGTCGTTCCTGGCGACCGGGCGCGGCAGGGTCACGCTGGCGCTGCTGTGCGCGGTGACGTTCCTGGACGTCGTGGACGGCTCGATCGTGAACGTCGCGCTGCCGACCATCCGTACGCATCTGGGGTTCTCGGTGCAGAACCTGCAGTGGGTGGTCAGCGGGTATCTGATCACCTATGGCGGGTTCCTGCTGCTGGGCGGTCGGGCCGGGGACCTGCTGGGGCGGCGGCGGCTGCTGATCGCCGGGACCGCGCTGTTCGCGGCCTCCTCGCTGGCCTGCGGGTTGGCCGGCAG
>DASZMP010000108.1:0-4158 GCA_035551795.1 Solirubrobacteraceae bacterium
GCAGATTGACAAGGCCGGCACGACCGCCTTCTTCAACGCGATCTCGAAACATGGGCCGGCGGAAAGCGCCACGACCCGTCTGGTCGACCAGGTCCGCTCCACGGTGATCCCAAACGCCGAGCGCGGCACCGACATGCGTGCCGACGTCGGCGGTAGCACCGCCGGCTATGACGACCTGGCGTCACGGATCTCGAGCAAGCTGCCGGTGCAGATCGCGGTGGTCATAGCACTGAGCTTCGTGCTGCTGTTGCTGGCGTTCCGTTCGGTGGTGATCCCGCCGCAGGCGGCCATCATGAACGTGCTCTCCATCGGCGCCTCCTACGGGGTGCTGACCGCGATCTTCCAGTACGGCTGGCTCAGCGGGTTGATCGGCCTCAGCGGGCCGGTGCCGATCGTCTCCTACGTGCCACTGTTCATGTTCGCGATCCTGTTCGGCCTGTCGATGGACTACGAGGTGTTCCTGGTCAGCCAGATCGAGGAGCACGTCCACGCGGGCGAGGACAACAGCACTTCGGTGGTGTCAGGTCTGGTGACCAGCGCTCGGGTGATCACCGCCGCGGCCCTGATCATGGTGTTCGTGTTCGGCAGCTTCCTGCTCAACGGGGATCCGACGATCAAGGAGTTCGGGATCGGGCTGGCCGTCGCCGTGGTGCTCGATGCCACCATCGTGCGCTGCCTGCTGGTGCCGGCCCTGATGATCCTGATGGGCAAGATCAACTGGTGGTTCCCCGGCTGGCTCGACCGCCGGGTCCCGCATTTGAGCATCGAGGGAGCGGAGTTCTTCGAGCAGCGCGACCAAGCGGTCGCCGAACCTCGAGAGCCGGTGCTGGTCGGCTCCGAGGCCGGCGAGGACGACTGAGGCCGCGCTCGGCCCCACCGGAGGGTCCGAGGACCTGGCCGGGCCCTCAGAGCTCCACGAGCCGCTCCATCAGCACGATCCGGGCCACCGCGTCGAGCAGAGCCAGGTGCGAGAACGCCTGGGGGAAGTTGCCCAGGTGCCGGCCCGTGACCGGATCGAACTCCTCGGCGTACAGCCCGAGCCCCGACGCTTCCCGTAACAGGCGCTCGAGCAGGTCACGGCCGCGCTGCTGCTCGCCGACGATGATCAGCGCCGAGACCAGCCAGAAGGAGCAGATCACGAAGGTCCCCTCCTCCCCTCTCAATCCGTCGTCGGTCTGCTCGACCCGGTAGCGCAGCACCATCCCGTCCTCGGTGAGCTCATCGGCAATCGCCAGCACGGTGGCGCGCAGGCGCTCGTCGTGGGCGGGCAGGAAGCCGAAGATGGCGGCCAGCAGATTGGACGCGTCGAGCGCATCGGTGTCGTAGTGCTGGCGCAGGACGCCCCGGGAGTCGACGCCACGGGCGAGGATGTCGGCGCGGATCTCCTCCGCCGTGGCCCGCCATTCCTCCGCCAGTCCACCGTCCCCGCGGATGTCCGCCAGCGCCGCCGCTCGGTCCATGGCCAGCCAGCACATGAGCTTTGACGAAACGTAGTGCTTGGGCTCGCCGCGGGCCTCCCAGATGCCCTGGTCAGGCTGGCGCCACACCTGGGCGGCGCCGCGAGCCTGGTTTATGACCAGCGGCCACAGCCGCTGCGGCAGCCGCTGGCCGCGGCGGGTGTGGCGCAGGACGGCATCGAGCACGGCGCCATACACGTCGTTCTGGCGCTGGTCGAATGCCCCGTTGCCGATCCGCACCGGGCGAGCGCCGCCGTAGCCGGACAGCTCGTCCAGCGTCTGCTCGGGCAGGTCCCGGCGCCCGTCGATCCCGTACATGATCTGCATCGATCCGTCGGGGTTGGGCTCCACATCGGCGATGAACTGCATGAACTCCTCGGCCTCCCAGTCCAGGTTGAGGAGGTGCAGTGCGCGCAGCGTGAAGCTGGCGTCCCGCATCCACGTATACCTGTAGTCCCAGTTGCGCTCCCCGCCCGGCGTCTCGGGGAGCGAGGTGGTCAGGGCCGCCACGGTGGCGCCTGTGGGCATGTAGGTGAGGCCCTTGATGGCGAGCGCCGAGCGCTGCAGGTGCTCTGACCACCGGTGGTCGGGGATCCGGGCCCGGCTCAACCAGGATCGCCAGAACCGGGTGGTGGCCGCCAGCTGTCCGTTGGCCTCGTCGATCGTCTGCGGACAGGCCAGGTCCTCGGCCCAGGACAGAGCGCAGAAGCGCTGCTCCCCTGGCTCGAGCACGTGACGCGCTCGCACCCGCGGACCTTCGATGCCGAGGGCGAGATCGCTCTGGAGACGCAACTCCAGGTCCGGGGAGGCGGCGATGGCCTCCGAGCGGTCGTCCCCGACCAGCCGCCAGCTCGCCTCCGTCTGCCCGTAGTCGAAGCGCGGGGAGCAGATCAGCTCGATCTCCACGCGCCCGTCCAGGCAGAGCACGGTGCGCACGAGCACGTGCTCGGCATCCTCATCGGCGGGGGGACGGGTGTGGGGGGTGATCACGTCGTCTCCGCGGCGCGGGCCCATGGTCAGGGCGTCTCGGACCAGCACCCAGCCCGTCGGTGTCTTCCACGTGGTGGCCAGCATGTTGGTGCCCGGCTCGTAGATGCGGGAAATCGGGAATGACACGCCGAACGGCGCGAGGCGGAACATGCCGGTCTGGCGGTCCAGCAGAGAGCCGAACACGCTCGGCGAGTCAAACCGGGGTACGCACAGCCAGTCGATCGAGCCATCGGGCGCCACCAGCGCGCCGGTGTGGCAGTTGGACAGAAACGCGTAGTCGGCGATCGGCGGGAACGGCGACGGCGCCGCCGCGCTGATCCGCCCGCCCGCACCGGTTCGAACGTTCGCCGTCTCGGTCATCCTCAGCCCCCTTGGTCGGTCCGATCGGCCAGCCTACGGGACAGGCGCGGGCGGTCGCAAATCCCCGTAGCAAAGACCCTGGTTTTGGGGCCGGTCAGGCGTCCCGTCCGCGAGCCCGGCGCACCTCCGCCAGCCGTTCGCGCAGCGCCGCCTCAGCCTCGTCGGGCTCGTAGAAGCGGGCGCCCACCGCGCCGGGGGGCAGAAGCTCCTGGGCGGAGAAGTGACCCGGATGCCGGTGAGGACTGTCGTAGCCGCGGTCGCTGCGGGTCGATGAGCGCAGATGGGCGGGCGGCGGCTCGGCGCCGCGCTCGCGCACGTATTCGCGGGCGGCGACGATCGATCGCTTGGCCCGGTCGGACTTGGGTGCCAGCGATAGGTAAATTGCCGCCTGGGCCAGAGCAAACTGAGCTTCGGGCAGTCCGACGTGCTCCACCGCATCGGCGGCGGCCGTGGCCACGACCAGCGCCTGCGGGTCCGCGTTACCGATGTCCTCGGAGGCCAGGATCACCATCCGCCGGACAATGAACCGAGGATCCTCGCCACCCTCCAGCATCACGGCCAGGTAGTACAGGGACGCGTCGGGATCCGAGCCCCGGGTCGCCTTGATCCAGGCCGAGATGGTGTCGTAGTGGTTGTCGGCCTGGCGGTCATACAGGATCGTCCGCCGCTGCAGGGCGTCGCGGACGTGCTCGACGGTGATCGGGCCATCGCCGGCGACCTCACAGGCCAGCTCCAGGCCGTTGAGCGCGGCGCGGGCATCTCCGCCGGTCCACTCGGCCGCGTAGTCCAGCGCCGCCGGATCCACCCGAGCGGGGTCGCCGCACTGTCCCTGGTCGACCGCCCGCTGCAGGAGCCGCCGAACATCGTCGGGCCCGAGCGCGTCCAGCTCGTAGACGCGAGCGCGGGAGAGGAGCGCCGAGTTGACCTCGAAGTACGGATTCTCCGTGGTGGCGCCGATCAGCGTGACCAGCCCATCCTCGACGGCCGGCAGCAGGGCATCCTGCTGGGCCTTGTTGAAGCGGTGGATCTCGTCCAGGAAGAAGACGGTGCCCTGGCCGAGCTTCCGGCGCTCGCGGGCGCGCCCGATCACCGCCCGGACCTCGGCCCGGCCGGCCTGCACGGCGCTCTCCTCCTCGAACGCCGCCCCCGAGGCCTGGGCCACGATCCGCGCCAGCGTCGTCTTGCCCGACCCCGGCGGGCCGTGGAGGATCATCGAGTGGGCGTGGCCTGACTCGATCGCCTGGCGCAAGGGCAGACGGCTGCCCGGTTCGCCCACCAGGCGCCGCTGACCCACGAACTCGTCCAGGTTCCGCGGCCGCATCCGCGTGGCCAGCGGCGCGTCGGGCGCTGC
>DASZMP010000109.1:0-19949 GCA_035551795.1 Solirubrobacteraceae bacterium
CGATCGCGTCGGACAGGCGCGGGTTCATCACACGGCCACCCTGACCTGGCCACCGTCGCGCAGCAGCGGCACCGGCTCGAGCTGCAGATTCTCGTCGTCCAGGGAACGCCCCGCCCGGTTGAGCAGGAATGTCCGTCCGCACGCCTCGCAGCCGAGGATCCCACCCTCCAGGGGTCCGTCGTGCAGCGGCTCGCCGCACCCGCTGCAGCGATCCTGAAAAGCCAGCAGCGTGCCGTCCACGTTGGCGATCACCAGCGGATGGCCGTTCAGCATCGCGCCGCTGCGCTCCCCGGGCGCCGGGGCCACACCGTTGGGCAGCTCTCGCCAGCCCGGTGGCGCCGAGCTGATCACGGGGAGGTCGATCCCGGTGGCCATCGGCAGCCCCTGACCGGGAACTGTCTGCTCGGCCATCCCCTCCACCTGCAGGCCCTCAAGGTCCGGGGCCATCTCCTCCAGCGCCTGCTTGATGGCCAGCTCCAGCGTGACCGACGAGGCCGAGCAGTCAGAGCAGCTGCCGCGCAGGTGGATCCGGGCGATCCCCCGCTCGAGGGACAGCAGCTCGACGTTGCCCCCGTGGGACTCCATGTACGGGCGCACCGACTCGAGCGCGGCCTGCACCCGCTCGGCCAGGGGGACCGGATGGAGATCGTGAATCAGGAGCAGCGTGGCAACCAGAGGGTCCGCCGCCAGCTCCTGCGCCCGGTCGCCCAGTGCAGCCACGATCCGTTCCAGGCCGTCCCCGTACAGCGAGACCACGGCGCCCACCAGCTCGCCGGCCAGGTCCGTGGCCGGCGACTCCGGAGTGGCGTCCAGCCGCTCCTGGAGCGCCTGGATCCGTGCGAGCGCCGTCTCCTCGCTGCGCGCTTGCGTAGTCGTCATCAGGCCATCGCGGTCGGCGTGTGCTGCACCTTGCGGACGCGCCCGGAACCGGTGTACATGTGCACACCGCAGGGCAGGCACGGGTCAAACGAGCGCACCGCCCGCATGATGTCCACCCCCTTGAAGTTCTCCGGGCCGTTCTCCTCGAAGATCGGTGTGTTCTGCACCGCGTCCTCGTAGGGTCCGGGCGTCCCGTAGACGTCCCGCGGGCTGGCGTTCCACGGCGTCGGGGGATAGGGCTGGTAGTTGGCGATCTTGCCGTCCCGGATCACCATGTGGTGCGAAAGCACTCCCCGTGCGGCCTCATGGAAACCGCACGACACCGCCGTGTCGGGAACCTTGAAGCTGTTCCAGCTCTTGGTCCGCCCGGCCTGCACCTCCTTCATCGCCCGCTCCAGGCAGTGCAGCGCAATCAGGGCGCTGTAGGCCTGGTGGTAGGTGCGGGCGCGGTCGCGCTCGATCGCGTTGGACTTCTCGGGCACGTGCCACTCGAGCTCCATCTCGGGCAGGCTGGGCGAGCGGGGCAGGACCATCTGAATCGAGTGACCAGTGGCGCGGGCGTAGCCGAAGTCGACCAGGCCGGCCTTGGCCGTGCACCACTGGCGGGCAAACGGACCGCCGCCGGTGTCACAGCACACGTGGGTGTCGGTGCGCTTGTCGTAGATGCGAGGTGACACCACCCACGTGTACTTGTCGGTGAAATCGCGCTTCTGCGGGCGAGGCAGGGTCACCTTGTTCCACGGGTGGTTCTTGTCCACCGGGTTACCGAGCGGATCCTGGGTGACGAGCGTCGGCTCGTTCTCCCACCCGTCGAAGTACGAGGAGCCGAGCAGGATGCGGATCATCAGATTGATCTCCACCAGGTCGGTCGAGATCAGCTCGCCGCCGATCGCCACGCCGGGGGTGATGTAGCGCTTGCGCCCCCAGTCGGTCATGTGCCGGTAGTCGTAGTCGACGTAGTCGGGGTCGTCGAAGCTGCCCCAGCTGACCAGGTTGGTCTCCCGGTAGCCGACCATGTCGTAGCCCGGCAGCTCCTGCAGGAAGAAGTCGTACAGGTCGTCGTGCATGGGCACGCTGCGCTTGACGTAGTCGAAGTAGCGCATCAGCCGCACGTAGTAGTCGGTGCAGGTCTGGTGGGTGATGTCGGCGCTGCAGCCGCCCGGCATGATCGTGGAGGGGTGGGTGTGGCGGCCGCCGAACAGGCAGTACATCTCGCGCGTGTACCGGGCCACGTGCAGCGTCTCCAGATAGAACTCGCCGGTGAACGGGTTGAGCGCCCGCATGATGTCGGCGATCGTCTTGTAGCCGTGGATGTCCTGGCCGGGGGCCGGGGTGGTCTCGGCCTTGGCCAGCAGGCTCGGGTTGGTCTCCTTGACCATCTGCTCGCAGAAGTCCACGTTGGCCATGCAGTCGTTGAAGATCGCGTGGTCGAAGATGTAGTCCGCGGTCTCGGCCAGGTTGAAGGCCAGGTCGCCCAGCGGCGGCGGCTTGACCCCGTAGGCCATGTTCTGGTTCAGGCACGAGCAGGTGCAGTGGTTATCCCCGCAGATCCCGCAGATCCGGCTGGTGATGAAGTGCGCATCTCGCGGGTCGATGCCCTTCATGAAGATGTCGAAGCCGCGGAAGATCATCGACGTGCTGTAGCACTTGAGCACCTGCTGGTTGGTGAAGTCGATCTCGGTATGGATGCCCAGGCTGCCGACGATCCGGGTGATCGGATCCCAGGACATCTCCTTGACGACGACTCGCTGCTGGGGAGAGGTTTCAGTGGCCATTTTTTCGAGGCTCCTTTTGCGGGCTGCTTCGGAGTGGTCGGAGTGGGGCGCCTACCAGCGCTTCGTGTAGCCGGTGAGCAGCTGGTTGCCGCGCCGGCGCCACTCCGGCTCCTTGTCGAACTTCTGGTCGATGTGCCGGTGGCGGAAGTAGCGGACGATCGGGCCGTAGCTGAACTTCATGACGTTTCCGGCCGCCGCACCCCACGGGTCCTCGTCCATGAACGGCATGTACTTGTCCGGGAAGCCGGGCATCGTGCAGGCCATGCAGATCCCGCCCACGTTCGGGCAGCCGCCGACGCCGTTGACCCAGCCGCGGATCGGGACGTTGCACTTGACCACCGGGCCTTTGCAGCCGAGCTTGACCAGGCAGCGGTGGTCGGAGCCGTATTCGGTGGCGAAGTCGCCCTGCTCGGCGAATCCCGCCCGGTTGCAGCCCTCCCGCACGGTGCGCCCGAACAGCCACTTGGGCCGCAGCGCCTCGTCGAGCTCCGGCGCCGGCGCCAGGCCGGCCAGGTGCAGGGCCAGGTACAGCAGCACCTCGGTCATGTTGTCCGGCTGGGCCGGGCAGCCCGGGATGCAGACCACGGGCAGGCCTGCCTTGGACTTCCAGTTCCAGCCCAGGTAATCCGGGACGCCCATCGCGCCGGTGGGGTTGTTCTTCATGGCCGGGATCCCGCCGTAGGTGGCGCAGGTCCCGATCGCCACCACGGCCGCCGCCTTGGGGGCCAGCCGGTCCAGCCACTCGTTCATCGTGATCGGCTGCCCGGTGGATGGGTTGATCCCGAAGGCGGTCCAGTACCCGTCGCCGTTGATCTCCTCGTTGCCCAGCGAACCCTCGATGCAGAGCACGAACGGGTCGAGCTTGCCGTCCTCGGCATCGAACCAGGCCTGGGCGTACTCCTGACCGTTCTCGTAGGCGATCACCTGGTTGTGCACGACCACCTTGGGCATGCCGGGGATCGCCTGCAGGATGATGTCCTCCAGGCTGGGGTTGGTCGCCGAGGTCATAGCCACCGAATCGCCCTCGCAGGACAGGCCGGTAGTCATCCACAGGACGTGGGCCGTCACCTCCTCGGTCTGGCGGTGGCCGGCATAGGGACTCTCGGTGATCGCCATGCTTGTTTCCCCTCTCGTGTTCCGATCAACAGATGCGCGGCAGCGGGTCTCCCACCAGCTGGTCCATCACCCGGCGGCCGCCAAAGCTCGTGTTCACCAGCACCAGCCCCGGCGGCTCGGCGCGCACCTCGCCGATCTCCGCCGCCTGCTCGCCTCCCGGGCTGTCGCGCAGCGCCTCGAGTGCCGGCGCGACATTTTCGGGCGCGACGAAGGCCACCAGCTTGCCCTCGTTGGCCACATACATGGGGTCGATCCCCAGGATCTCTGCCGCTCCGGCCACGGCCGGACGGACGGGGACGCTGTGCTCGTTTACGAGCATCGCCACGTTCGAGCTGCGGGCGAGCTCGTTCAGGACCGAGGCCACGCCGCCTCGCGTGGCGTCGCGCAGGCAGCGGAGGTGCGGCCCGGCGGCGTCCAGCAGCGCATCGACCGCCGGCCACAGGGAGCGCGTGTCGGACTCGATCTCGGCGTCGAGTTCGAACTCGTTGCGGGCCAGCATGATCGCCGTGCCGTGCTCGCCGATGCTGCCGGACAGGAGGATGCGGTCGCCGGGTTGCAGGGCGGTGGGGGACAGACGGGCCCGGGGATCCCTCAGGCCCACGCCGGTCGTGCAGATGAACATCCCGTCGGCGTGCCCGCGCTCCACCACCTTGGTGTCCCCGGCGACGATCGTGACCTCCGCGCGGCGGGTTGCTTCGGCGATCGCCTCCACCTCGGCCTTCAGGGTGCCGGCGTCAAGGCCCTCCTCCAGGATCATGCTGACCGTCAGGGCCAGCGGGCGGGCGCCGGACACCGCCAGGTCGTTGACGGTCCCGTTTACGGCCAGCTCGCCGATCGAGCCGCCCGGGAAGCGCAGCGGCTTGACCACGTAGGAGTCGGTGGTCATGGCCAGCTCGGTGCCGGCGGCCACGACGGCGCCCGCGTCTCCCATCTCCTCGAGCGCGGTGCCCCCGAAGGCCGGCACGAACAGGCCCTCGATCAACGTCTGGGTGGCCTTGCCTCCGGCGCCGTGGGCCATGTTGATCTGCGAGTCGCGGAACTTGGCGCGCTTGCCGCGCGCGGTCTCGATGATCCCCAGGATCCGCTCCTCGCGCTGGGTCACGGGGCTGGCCGACGGGGTGCTCACACCACCTCGCGTTCCCGCGCGAAGCGCCCGAAGTTGTAATACGCGGCACAGGCCCCCTCCGAGGACACCATGCAGGTGCCGATCGGGCGCTCTGGCGTGCAGGCGGTGCCGAACACCTTGCACTCCCAGGGCTTGATCACGCCCTTGAGCACCTCGCCGCATTGGCAGGCCTTGGGATCGGCGACGCGGACGCCGGGCACGCTGAACCGCTGCTCGGCGTCCAGCTCAGCGTAGGCGTTCGAGAGCCGCAGCCCGCTGTGGGAGATGAAGCCCAGGCCGCGCCATTCGAAATGTGGGCGCAGCTCGAACACCTCGGACATCACCTCGAGGGCCCGGAGGTTGCCCTCGTAGGGGACGACCCGCCGGTACTGATTCTCCACGCGGCACTGTCCGGCCCGTAGCTGGCGGAGGATCATCGCCACCGACTGCAGGATGTCCAGCGGCTCGAAGCCGGAGATCACCACCGGCTTGCCGTAGTCGCTGGGGATGAACTCGAACGGGCGGGCCCCCACGACCGTGGACACATGACCCGGGCCGATGAAGCCGTCGAGCCGGAGATCCGGCGACTCGAGCAGCGCGCGCAGCGGGGGCACGATCGTCACATGGCTGCACATGCACGAGAAGTTGGCGACGTTCTCGGCCCGGGCACGTTTGAGGGTCAGAGCGGTGGAGGGGGCGGTGGTCTCGAAGCCGATGGCGAAGAACACGACCTGGCGATCCGGGTTCTGCTTGGCGATCCGCAGCGCGTCCAGCGGCGAGTAGACCATCCGCACGTCGGCGCCGGCCGCCTTGGCCTCCAGCAGGCTGCCGCTGGAGCCGGGTACGCGCAGCATGTCGCCAAAGCACGTGAAGATCACGCCCGGCTCGTGGGCCAGGGCGATGCCGTCGTCAACGCGGCCCATCGGGATCACGCACACGGGGCAGCCCGGTCCGTGGACCAGCTCGACGTTGGCGGGCAGCAGGTCGTCGACGCCGTATTTATAGATCGAGTGCGTGTGGCCACCGCACACCTCCATGAACTTGTAGTGGCGTCCAGGCTCGACCAGCGACAGGATCTCCAGCGCGGCCGCGCGGCCGAGCTCGGGGTCCCGGAACTCGTCGACGAACTTCACGCGAGGACCTCGGCGCCGTTCATGCCAGGACCTCGGCGTCGAAGCGGGCGATCGCCGTGCCGGCGTGGACCAGGAGACCCTGGCCTGGGGCCACCGGTTCCACGAGCGCGGTCTCGACGGTGTGACGAGCCCCCTCGCCGTCCTCGCACAGAGCCAGTCCGCGCTCGGGATCTACCGCCACGATCGACATCGGCGTGCCGTCGTCGCCGCAAGTGATGCAGTGATCTGAACCGCAGCTCATTGGATCACGCTCGTCTTGAGCTCCTCCAGCTCCTGCTCGTAGTCGGCGCCCATGCGCACGAGCAGGTCATGCGTGGCCCGTGCCTCCTCCTCGTCCACCTTGGACAGGGCGAAGCCCACGTGGATCAGGACCCAATCTCCGGGACCGACCCCGCCGTCCTCGCCATCGAGCAGGCCGACGTTCACGGTCCGTTTCACGCCGGCCACGTCGACCTTCGCGAGCCGGTTGGGCTCGTCGACCACTTCGACTACCTGCCCCGGGATGGCCAAGCACACGTGGCCGTTCTAGCACCGGGTTTTTGGCCCTTCCGAGGCCGAGTAATCCGGGTTACGCCCCGCCCGGGTAATTCACGTTACGAGCTGTGATCGGCCATACACTTCGCGTCGTGGGAGGTTCCGCCGGCGCCACACGCCGGCCGCTCAGCAAGAGAGGACGGGATTGTCCATAGGGGATGACAAGCGCCCTGCCGGTCCGATCAGATGGCCCCGCGTCCCGCGGCCCGGGACGGAGGCGGCTACCGCCGGCGACGGCCGGCGCAGGGCGTCGCTGCTCGACCTCGACGATGATCTGGCCCAGGAATGCCATCCCGCCACCCGCGCCACCGCGCGCGTGGTGGCCACCGTCCGCTTGGCCGAGGCCGAGGTCGGGCCGTGCGACCTGGAGGCCTGGTTCGCCGACGTCGCGCCCGGGCCGGGCCTGCTGGTTCTGGACGGCCTGGTCGCGATCAACACCAGCGTCGGGGCTCGGGCGGCCTGCGAGCTAGTCGGCGGCGGCGACCTGCTCCAGCATGTCGAGCCCCGTACCGACGAGCTGGTCGGCCAGACCGAAACCTGTCAGGCCCTGAGCCCCACCACCTTCGCACTGCTCGACGAGGACTTCGCCGGCCGGGTCGGGCCGTTTCCCCAGGTGGGGATGGCGCTGCTCCGGCGTGCCGCCCGGCGAGCCTCCGAGGCCGAGACGCTGCGCGCCATCGCCTGTCATCCCCGGCTCGAGGTGCGCCTCGTGCTGCTGCTCTGGCACCTGGCCAGCCGCTGGGGGAGAGTGGTGCCGGGCGGGATTCGCCTGACCATGCCGCTGACCCACCGGCTGCTGGGGCTTCTGGTGGCCGCCGAGCGGCCCTCGGTCTCGCACGCCATGCACCGCCTCGCCCAGACCGACCTGATCGTCGGGGCGGCCGGTGACCTGCTGCTGAACGGCAGCCTGGAATCCCATTTCGCCGCCCTGCGTGAGCCGCTGACCGACCAGATC
Source organism: Solirubrobacteraceae bacterium (assembly GCA_035551795.1). Taxonomy (GTDB): domain Bacteria; phylum Actinomycetota; class Thermoleophilia; order Solirubrobacterales; family Solirubrobacteraceae; genus Palsa-465. The sequence goes on from DASZMP010000109.1 coordinate 7,498, forward strand.
CACCATTCCCGGCTGCCATGGCCCAGCCGCACCTGAGCATCTAGCTCGCCTACGCCCTGCACGCGCGCCTGCCGCATATGGCGCAACCACGCTTCGCGCCAATCGAAGCTATCGTCCCGTCCGCGTGTTGGCAGGTTGGAGGCGAAATGGGGCAGGCGGAATGAAACGAGCGTTGACGACAGCTGCGGTACTCAGCGGCCTGGCCATGGCCGTGGCCGTTGCGCTGGGCGTCGGCCTGAGCGCCGGCTCCGCGGCCGGCGCCACCGTGGCCGGTCGGGACAGCGGTACCCGGGTCCAGGCGGCTGGCGCCGGCGGCGGCCAGCCGGTGAACGTCACCTTCTGGGGCAATGGACAGGCGGTGCCGGCGAGTTTCTTCGGCCTTTCCATCGAGTACGACGAGCTCCACAAGTATGAGCAGTCCGGCGTCATGTTCGACCGCGTGCTCAGAATGCTGCGGCCCGGCGCCGGCCATGAGCTGACCCTCCGTCTCGGCGGCAAATCAGCCGACCACATGCTCTGGGAGCCCAACCCCAAGACCGCCCCCAGTCTGAAGTCGCTGCCCCGCGGGGTCGTGGAGCTCGGAGACACGTGGCTGAATGACCTCGCCGACCTCGTCAAAACCCAGCATCTGCGGATCGTCCTCGACCTCAATCTGGCCGTCCATTCGCCGGCGATGGCCGCGAGCTTCGCCGCGGCCGTGCGTCAGGCGCTCCCCAAGGGGGCCCTGGCCGGCCTGGAGATCGGCAACGAGCCCGACGTGTATCACTACCAGCCGCACCTGACCCGCGAGCGGGTGGCCACCACCACCGCGGACACACCGCGGAACTGGTGGAGCAACTACTCGGCCTTGGACTACCGGCGCGACTATCTGACATACGTCCGGACCCTCCATGCCCGCCTCGGCCATATGACGATCGGCGCCCCGGATATCACCCGCCCGATCACGCAGTGGCTGACGGATCTCACCAACCTCGGGAGCAACAATCCCGCCTTCCTGGCCATCCATCGCTACGGGGCGTCGGGCTGCTTTGCCTCGACGTCGTCGGCTTATCCGACGGTTCCAAATCTGCTCCGGAACTCCAATGCGGAGGGCCTGGCGGCGTCTGTCGCGCCCTGGGTGCGCTTCGCGCACGCCCGCGGCATAGGCCTCCGGGTGAGCGAGATCAACTCGGTGAGCTGCGGACGTGACAGCGGCGTGGCCAATGTGTTCGCCAGCGCCCTGTGGGCCACGGACACGTTGTTCTCGATGGCCAGGGTGGGCGTCAACGCCGTCAGCTGGCACATCCGCCCCGGGACGCTGAACGCTCCCTTCCACCTCGTCCACGGCCGCCTCAAGGCCGAGCCGGAGCTCTATGCCCTTGCCGTGTTCAAGATGATGACCCAGGGCCACGCCAGGCTGCTGCGGTCCGTCGCCTCGAATTCCAGCTCCGACCACCTATCGGCGTGGACGGTGAAGAGCGGTCGGACGTTCCGCGTGCTGCTGATCAACAAGGGCTGGCAGACCCTGCAGGTGTCGCTCCGGGGTATCCGCCAGGTCCACAAGGCCGAGATCCGCCGGTTGACCGCGCCCGGGGTACGAGCCGGCGGGGGCGTCCGGTTCGCCGGCCAGCGGATCGGCAGCGATGCGCTGTGGCGAGGCAAGGCGCACGTGAAGACGGTGCGCCTGCGCGGCGGCCACTACCACCTGAGGGTCGGCCCGTACAGCATGGCTATGGTGAGCTTCTGATGGGACGGCGGCTGAGTCTCCATTAGCTCGGTTTCGAACCCATCGACACCACGACCCGGGAGGTTTGCGATGAAGGTGACGGTGGCGGGCAAGGGAAATGTGGGCGGCGGGCTGGCCGACCTATGGGAGAACGCGGGCCACGAGGTCCAGCGGCTCGGCCGGGAGGGTGGCGATGTGTCGGGGGCGGACGTCGTTCTGCTGGCCATGCCCGGAGGGGCGGTGCCCGACGCGCTTTCGGACCTGCACGGGATCGAGGGCAAGACGGTGATCGACGCCACCAACCTGATCGGCGCCACGCCGCCCGGCGGGTTTGCCTCAAACGCCGAGTACGTCAAGTCCGTGACGGGCGGACCCACGGCCAAATCGTTCAACATCAACTTCGCCTCGCTCTATGACCAGCTCGCCGCGGCCGAGCCTCCCGCCGGCAACGTGTGGTGCGGTGATGAGGAGGCCCGCGATGCGGTGGAGCAGCTCAACCGGGACGCCGGCTACGAGCCGATCTACGCCGGGGATCTGACGAAGGCCGGGCTGCAGGAGAGCTTCCTGCAGTACGTGTTCGGGATCGCTCAGGGCGGGATGGGCCCGTTCTTCTATCGGATGGCCCCGCCGGACCGGTTCTGACGGTTTCGCTCGGCGCCCTCGGCCGGTGCGGGTCGAAATTCATCTCAGTGTGAGAGGTTTTTCGACCCACGGCGAGGGGGCTGGTCGTGCCCAGTGTGCATCGCCTCGGCCAGCTCCTCCCGTGAGTGCACGCCGAGTGCCACTAGCGGTTCTCCGGATACGTGAACGGGTTCGACCTGGCGCTGACCGCCGGGCGGAACGCGATCCGCGCCGACTGGGGTTCGGCGACTCGGACGCCGTGTGCGTGGCCACCGTGGGTGGTTCGGGGGTCGGCGAAGCGCTTCTACGCCGGCTGATCGAGGCCTACACCCGCGCGCGTGAAACGGTTGGGCAACTCCGGATGATCCTGGTGGCCGGACCGCGGATCGACCCGGCCGATCTACCGACCCGCCTGGCGTCGAGGTGCGCGGCCACGTGGACGACCCTCCCCGGCTGCTGGCCGCCTGCGACCTCGGCCTGATCCAGGGTGGCCTGAGCACCGGGATGGAGCTGGTCGCCGCCGGGCGGCCGTTCATCGCCTTCCCGCTCGGTCACCACTTCGAGCAGAACATCCACGTGCGCCACCGCTTCGAGCGCGACGAGGCCACGCGCTTCATGGACCTAGCGCGGGTGAGCCCGGAGGAGATCGCCGCTGCGATCTGCCGCGAGCTCGGCCGCCGGCCTGACTACCTGCCGATCGAGCCAGGCGGTGTGCAGCGAGCGGCGAGCATCATCGGCGAGCTGCTTTGATCAGCCCCGGGCGCAGGCCGTCTCGATCGCGCGCCGGTCACTCGCCGGGAGCGAGCTGCGCCGCGAGCGCCCGCAGCGCAGGGACCGCGGCCAGCAGCGAGTCCACTTGCTCGGGCGAAAGCTCGGCCAGGTGACGCTCCAGCCGGCGTCCCCATTCCTGTTCACGAATCCGCCCCGTCCGCGCGGCCTCCTTGGTCGGAAACAGCCGAGTCACCCGGCCGTCGCTCTCATCTGGGGCCCGCTCGAGCAGGCCGCGAGCGACCAGCATGCGGACGGTGGCGCTGGCATTGCTCGGCTGGATTCCGAGCTCCTCCGCGACCTCGCCCAGGTTCAGCCCGGGACGATCGACGAGCAGACGCATCACCTCGAGCTCCGAGGGCGCCAGGGGATCCAGCTCGGCCTCCACCTCGGCGTCGACCGTCCGCGGCAGAGCCCACGCCACATCGTGTAGCGCCACCGCAAGCTCCCGAGTGGCCGAGACGGAGGCGGTCGAACGGACCATCGGACACAGCGTAGATGGTCCGTATAGCTATAGCGCCATACATAACCGGGTACGAGCAGGACCGCTCGGACTCGCCCCACCTCCTCGGCCACCACGACGATCAGCCGCAGCCTATCCGCCTGCCGGCCAGATCCCGCTCGATCGCGTCCACCGCCCCCAGTAGCTCCGGGAGCAGCTCGCTGCGCAGCTCCTCAAGCGTGGTCCGGCTGGCGTGCGTCGAGACGTTGACAGCGGCCAGAGCGCGACCGGTGCTGTCGCGCACCGGGGCGGCGATCGAACGCAGACCGTCCTCCAGCTCCTGGTCGACCAGCGCCCACCCCTGACGGCGCACCCGCGCCAGCTCGCGCTCCAGCCGCGGCACATCGGTCAAGGTCCGGGATGTCAACCGTGGCAGCGGCGCCGCACCCATCAGCGAGTCGAGTTCCCCGTCCGCCAACTCGGCCAGCAGAACCCGTCCCATCGAGGTGGCGAATGCCGGGAACCGCGTCCCGATCGAGATGGCCACGGTCATGATCCGCCGTGTTGGCTCGCGAGCCACGTAGACGACGTCCGTGCCATCCAGCACCGACATCGAGCACGACTCGTTGACCCGTCCCACCAGGTCGCGCAGATGCGGCTGAGCGATCTCCGGCAGCGACAGCGAGGATAGATAGGCATAGCCCAGCTCCAGCACCCGCGGGGTGAGCGAGAACCGGCGGTCGACGGCGCGCACGTACCCGAGCTCCTCCAGGGTGAGCAGGAACCGCCGCACGGCCGCCCGGGGCAGGCCCGTGTAGCGGGCCACGTCGGACAGCGTCTGCCCACGTCCCGGCACGTTCAGCGCCCGGATCACGGCCAGCCCGCGCTGCAGCGACTGGACGAAGTTGCGAGCCTCGGACGGCGAAGAAGACGGTTCATCGCCTGCTCTCTTCACATGCCCTCCAGTACCACCGCCAGCCCCTGGCCGACCCCGATGCAGATCGCCGCCACCCCGAATCCTCCTCCCCGGCGGTGTAGTTCGTGGGCCAGGCTGCCGAGCACCCGCACCCCGGACGCGCCGAGCGGGTGCCCGATCGCTATCGCGCCGCCGTTCACGTTCACCCTCTCCGGGTCAAGCCCCTTCCACTGCCCAATGTCGGCCAGGCACTGCGAGGCGAACGCCTCGTTGAGCTCGACCACCTCGACATCTGACCATCCGATTCCCGCGCGGCGCAGGGCGATCTCCGCCGCCTCCACCGGCGCGATCCCGAACACATCCGGATCGACGGCCGCCGCGCCTCGCGACACGACGCGCGCGATCGGCTCACGGCCGCACGTGGACGCCCCCTCGGCCGAGGTCATCAGCAGCGCCCCTGCCCCGTCGTTCAACGACGACGAATTCCCCGCCGTCACAGTCCCACCCTCGACGAATGCCGGCTTCAACCGGGACAGTTTCTCAAGCGAGGTGTCGGCGCGGATGTTCTCGTCGCGCTCCAGCTCCACCCCCGGCACCGGCACGACCCAGTCCGCGTAGAACCCACCGTCCCAGGCCGCGGTCGCGCGCTGGTGGCTGCGCAGCGCAAACGCGTCCTGCACTTCCCGCGTAACTCCATACAGGCCGGCCAGCTTCTCGGCGCTCGCCCCGAGCGAGATCGTCCACTGGTCCGGCATCGCCGGGTTGACCATCCGCCAGCCGAGCGTTGTGGAGTGCAGCGTCTCGTGTCCGCGCGGAAAGCCCCGTTCGGGCTTGAGGAGCACCCAGGGCGCCCGGCTCATCGACTCGACGCCCCCCACCACCGCCACCGAGGCATCACCTGTCTGCACCAGCCGGCTGGCCTGCATGGCCGCATCGAGGCTCGAGCCGCACAGCCGGTTGGTCGTGGCGCCGGGGACGCTGGTGGGCAGCCCCGCCAGCAGCACCGCCATGCGGGCCACGTTGCGGTTGTCCTCACCGGCCGCGTTGGCGTCCCCGAACAGCACATCGTCGATCCGCGCCGGGTCCAGATGCGGAGAGCGCTCGAGCAGAGCCGACAGCGCCCCGGCGGCCAGGTCGTCCGGTCGCACCCCGGCCAGGGCGCCGCCGTAGCGCCCGAACGGGGTGCGCACGGCGTCCAGGATGTATGCGTCGGTCATCGGCTCACCAGCTCTCGTAGCGCCGAGAGCTCCTCGGCGGTGGGGGGTTCGGTCACGCTCAGCTCATCGATTGCCCGCAGCTCCCAGCCTGTGGCCTCCCGCACCTGGTCCACTGAGACGCCTTCGTGCACCTGCGTGAGTGTCAGTTCAGCCTCGCGCGGCTCGAGGACTCCGAGGTCGGTGATCACGTGGGTGGTGTGTTCTCCCGTGGTGGTCAGGAAGTCCAGCTTCTCCACGAATGTGCGCCGGCTGTGCGGCGCGATCACCACCACCTCGGGACAGCCGGTGGCGATCTCGGGCGCCCCGCCCGCTCCCGGTAGCCGCGTGCGCGGGTGCGCGTATTCGCCGATCACGGTCGAGTTCAGGTTGCCGTGCCGATCGATCTGGGCCGCACCCAGGAAGGCCACCTGGATGCGCCCCGTCCCGATCCAGTAGTTGAACATCTCCGGCACGGATACGACCAGGTCCGCCGTCTCGGCCAGCTCGCCGTCGCCGATCGACAGCGGCACGCGGTGGGGCTTGGCGCCGATCGTGCCCGACTCGTAGACCAGGACCAGGTCTGGATTGTGGACCATCCGGGCCAGGATCGCCGCTGTGCTGGGCCGGCCCACGCCGATGAACACTGAGCGCGCCTCGCGCAGCCGCCGCGCGGCCACCACCGTCTGCACCTCGCTCACGACCCGACCATCACGTGCTCATGCATCCAGGCGGTGAATTCGTCGCGGTCCCGGCTGACACGGTCCCAAACCCGGTAGAAGTCGTTGTCGCGCTCGGTCACTCCCAGCGAATAGGAGGGACGCGAGCCGCCCGGCGCCTCGGCCACCGCATCGATCACCCAGCCCGGGATGATCGTCGCGCCCGGGCGCGGCTCGAGCTTATCGACGATCCGCTCCACGGTGACCAGCGACCGCGCCGCGGCCAGCACGGCCTCCTTCTGAACGCCGGGGATGCCCCACAGCTGCACGTTCCCCCGCCGGTCGGCCTCCTGGGCGTGCACGATCGACACGTCGGGGCGCAGCGCCGGAACGGCCACCAGCTCCTCCCCGGTGAATGGGCAGGTGATCGGGCGAACCCGGGTGTGATGCATCAAATCGGTCCCCGTGTAGCCGCGCATCACGGCGCAGGGCAGATGCGACGCGCCGGCGGCGTACCGGTTGGCCATCCCGGCGTGCGAGTGCTCCTCTAGCTCGATCGGGCGCGGCCACGCGTGCTCCACCGCATCTCGGAAGCGGTGGAGCGATCCCACACCCGGATTGCCTCCGTATGAAAACACGAGCTTGCGCGCCGCTCCCATCCCGATTATCTGGTCATAGAGGATGTCCGGCGTCATCCGGATCAGCTCCAGATCAACGCGCCCCTGGCGCAGCACCTCGTGTCCGGCCGCGAACGGGATCAGATGCGTGAAGCCCTCCAGCGCGACGCTGTCGCCATCGTGCACCAGGCCGGCCACCGCTCCTGAGAGTTGGAGAATCTCCGCCATGTGTGCGCTAAGCGAGCAGACCGATCACGGTGCGCACACGCTACCGGGAATTCTTCGCCGGTAGGCTGCCAGGCCATGTCGGCCAATGCTGCTTTCGCCACCACCCAGCGGGTACTGGGCGAGGAGTCAACGGAACAGGAGAAGGACGGATGAGCGAGCAGACCTTTGTGATCGTCGGCGCCAGCCTGGCCGGCGCCAAGGCCGCTGAGGAGCTGCGGGAGCGCGGCTTCGACGGGCGGCTGGTGCTGATCGGATCAGAGACCGAGCGCCCTTACGAGCGTCCACCGCTGAGCAAGGATTACCTGCAGGGCAAGTCCGAGCGCGAGACGGCCTACGTGCACGAGGCGGGCTTCTACGACGACAAGGACATCGAGCTGCGGACAGGCACGACCGTGGAGGCGATCGATCCGGGAGCGGGACGTGTGACGCTCGAAGGGGGAGAGGAGCTCGCCTTCGACCGTCTGCTGCTCACGACCGGCTCCGCTGTGCGGCCGCTCGATGTGCCGGGGGCCGACCTGGATGGCGTCCACTACCTGCGCACGCTTCCGGACTCAGATGCGCTGCGCGAGCGGATCCGCCAAGGCGGCCAGGTGGCGGTGATCGGGTCGGGCTGGATCGGGTCAGAGGTGGCGGCCTCGGCCCGCCAGTTGGGCGCCGAGGTGACGATCATCGACATGGTGAAGCTGCCCAACGAGAAGGTGTTCGGCCGGGAGGTCGGCGAGTTCTACCGGGACGTCCACGCATCGCACGGGGTGAGGCTGCTGCTCGGGCAGGGGGTGCAGGCGCTGGAGGGCGACGGTTCGGTCCGCCGCGTGCGCACCAGCGAGGGGAACACGGTCGACTGCGATTTCGTGGCCGTGGGCGTCGGTGTGGTGCCGCGCACCGGACTGGGCGAGCGAGCCGGCCTGGACGTGGACGGCGGAATGCTCGTCGACGAGCGCCTGCGCACCTCCGCCGAGAACGTGTTCGCGGCCGGTGACGTGGTCAACCACCTCCACCCGTTCTTCGGGCGGCGGATCCACGTTGAGCACTGGGCCAACGCGCTCAATCAGGGCCCCGCTGCGGCGCGGGCGATGCTGGGCGAGAGTGCCGCCTACGAGCGGCTTCCCTACTTCTTCTCCGACCAGTACGACGTCGGCATGGAGTACTCGGGTGAGGCGTCAGATTCCGACGAGGTCGTTATCCGGGGCAGCCGAGAGGACGGCGAGTTCATCGCCTTCTGGCTGGCCGGCGGCCGGGTGGTGGCCGGGATGAACGTCAACGTCTGGGATGTCACCGAACCGATCCAGGCGCTGATCCACTCCCGGCGCCAGATCGACCGGGACAAGCTGGCTGATCCGGATACTCCGCTTGAGTCCCTGACCGATTAGGCGAGCACGGCCTCCGCCGCGGCCGGCGCCTGCTCGTCGTCGAGCAGCTGCCGGCCGAACCGGCGCGCCAGCTGCCAGAGCTCGTCGTGGCGTTCCGGATCCCAGCCATCCATCAGCTCCTGCAGCCGGGCCTGACCAGCCGCCGTGAGGCGCTCCACCGCCTCCCGCCCGGAGTCGGTGAGCGCCAGGCACTCACCGACTAGGCTTCCGTCGCTGGACACGGTGGTGACCAGGCCACGGTCGGTCATGGCCGTTATGACGGCGTTTGCCCTCTCGGTGCCGAGGGACGCTTCGCGGGCCACCCGTGAGGCATCCCAGTCCGGGTGGCGGTCCAGGCGCAACAGCATCCAGCAAAAGATCGGTGGCAGGTCGAGGTCGGCCCGCCGGGCCAGCTCGGAGAAGATCTGGCGCCGTCCCTCCCGCTGGTTGAGCACGCTGAGCGCCCGCTCCAGCTCTTCGGATGAGGTGCGCTGGGTCGGCAGCGCGAACGTATGGCCGGCATCGACCGCTCCGGCCGTCTTGCGCAGCGGCACCTCGGGCAGCAGCCAGGTGAGCAGGAACGCGACGGCGGCGATCGGCACCGCCACCAAGAACACCGTCTGCAGCGATGTGGCGTAGGCGTGGACGTAGCCGGAGTGCACGGAGGCTGGCAGCCTGGCCAGCTCGCTCGGGCTGACGCTGGCGCTGGCCAATCCCGCCGGCAGCTTGACCCCATGCAGCGCGCTGCGCAGATTGCCGCCGAGCAGGTTGGCGAAGATTGCCCCGAACACGGCGGTGCCGAATGAGCCGCCCATGGAGCGGAAGAAGGTGGCGCCTGAGGTGGCGGCACCCAGGTCCTTGTACTCGACCGCATTCTGGACCGCGATCACCAGCACCTGCATGACGCCGCCCAGCCCGATCCCGAACACGAACATGTACACCGAGGCGAGCAGCGTGCTGGTGCCCGTGCCCAGCCGGGAGAGCAGGAACAGGCCCAGCGTCATGATCGCCGTTCCCAGGACGGGGAAGATCTTGTAGCGGCCGGTGCGACTGATCAGTTGCCCGGAGCCGATCGAGGTGAGGAGCAGTCCAGCCATCAGCGGCAGTAGCCGCACCCCCGACGCCGTCGGGTTGACCCCCTTGACGATCTGCAGGAACAGGGGCAGGAAGGTGATCGAGCCGAACATCGCGAAGCCGACCACGAACCCGATCGCGCTGCTGGCCGAGAACACGCGATTGGCGAACAGGTTCAGCGGGATGACCGGTTCTGCCGCCCGCCGCTCGGCCGCCACGAAGGCGCCGATCAGCAGCACTCCGAGGACGCCCAGGATGATGATCGGCGCCGATCCCCAGGCGTACGTCGTGCCGCCCAGGCTGGTCAGGAGCACGAGGCTGGTGGCGGCCAGAGCCACCAGCAGCGCGCCCAGGTAATCGATCACGTGGTGCACGCGGCTCAGCTGGTTGGGCAGCACGGCGGCGGTGATCGCCAATGCCGCAATTCCGAGCGGCAGGTTTATGTAGAAGATCCAGTGCCAGGACAGGTCGTCCACCAGCACCCCGCCGATCAGCGGGCCGATCACGCTGGTCACCCCGAACACGGCTCCGAACAGGCCCTGGTAACGACCACGGTCCCGGGGGGATACGACGTCGCCGATGATCGTCTGCGCGCCGATCAGCAGGCCGCCGCCGCCGATCCCCTGCAGCGCCCGGAAGGCGATCAGCTCTGACATCGAGCTTGACAGCCCGGACAGGGCCGAGCCGACCAGGAAGATCACGATCGCCGCCTGGAAGAACAGCTTGCGTCCGTAAAGATCCCCGAGCTTGCCCCACAGCGGGGTCGAGGCGGTCGAGGCGAGCAGGTAGGCGGTCACCACCCAGGATAGGTGCGACGCGTCGCCCAGGTCGCCCACGATCGTGGGCAGCGCGGTGGAGACGATCGTCTGGTCCAGCGCGGCCAGCAGCATGCCGGCCAGGAGCGCCGCGATGATCAGCCACAACCGGCGTCCGGTGACCGCGACCTGTGCTTCGCCCGTGGTCGTGCTCACGATCCCCGTGCTCCGCTGCTCCGCCGGTGACGACGGCGCGGCGACGGCGGCGGCTCCGCCAAGCCGCGGGCCAGCGCGCTGAAGGCCTCGGCCACCAGCTCGCCCAGACCGCCCTCGCCGGTGCGCCACCTCAACGTCGCCACCCTGACCGCCCCGATCGAAGCGCTGACCAGGAGCGCCGGATACAGATCGCGCTCGGGATCAAGGCTGAGGCGCTCCGATGTCGCCTCGACCAGAATCCGCTCGAGGTCGGTCCAGGCGGCGACGCTGGCCGCCAGCAGACGCGGCTCCGACCGGATCATCTGGCGACGGACGACCCAATCGGCTCGGCTGCCCGCGTACTGCCCAGCCAGTTCGGTCAGGACCGCCTCGAGCGCCCGCAGGGGAGGCTCCTCGGCCGGCCGCTCGGCCAGCGCCCGCCGGATCGATTCCGGCGTGGCGGGATCGCGACCCAGGACCGCCTGCTCCTTGGAGGCGAAGTAATTGAAGAACGTGCGCTTGGAGACGTCGGCGGCATCCGCGATGTCCTCCACGGTCACGTGGTCGAACCCGCGCTCGGCCACGAGTCGCAGGGCAGCCTCCTGCAGGGCTCGACGGGTGGCCGCCTTCTTGCGCTCGCGGCGCCCGGCCGGCTCGGAGGGCCCGTTGGGCGCCTGTAGCTGTGGCTGCACGGTGCTCGCCATCGTGAGAGTCAACTTACCTCACGGGCAAACTTCTACTCAGGAAACTTTTATACCGACTGCAACTTTTTCTCCGATACTCTCCGCTGCGCCGCTTCCGGTGTCCGCAGGGCAGGATCGGGCCGTCCCCCACGATCGAAAGGCAAGATGATCGAGATCGATCACGTGACCAAGCGCTACGGCGAGAAGGTCGCGATCGAAGATCTGACGTTCAGCGTCCAGCCGGGCGTCATCACCGGCTTCCTGGGACCCAACGGCGCCGGGAAATCCACGACGATGCGGGTGATCCTCGGCCTGGACCGTGCCGACGCCGGCGCCGCCACCGTCAACGGCCGCCCCTACCGGGACCTGTCCGCGCCTCTGCATGAGGTCGGGGCGATGCTCGAGGCGCGGGCGATCCACACCGGTCGCTCGGCCTACAACCATCTGCTGGCCATGGCGCAGACGCACGGCATCGCCCGCCGCCGCGTGACTGAGGTGATCGAGCTGGTCGGCCTCGAGCAGGTGGCGCGCAAGCGAGCTGGCGGCTTCTCACTGGGCATGGGACAGAGGCTGGGCATCGCCGCCGCCCTGCTCGGGGATCCGGAGATCCTGATTCTTGACGAGCCCGCCAACGGACTCGACCCCGAGGGCATCATGTGGATCCGCACGCTCCTCAAGCGCCTGGCCGGCGAGGGGCGGACCGTGTTCCTGTCATCGCATCTGATGGCCGAAATGGCCCAGACCGCCGAGCACCTGGTGGTGATCGGCAAGGGCCGGCTGATTGCCGATACGACCGTCTCTGAGGTGGTGGCTCAGGCATCACTGGGCACAACGGTCCGGGTGCGCACGCCGGATCCCGATGGTCTGCGGCGCGTCCTGGTGCGCGACGGAGTTCAGGTCGGCGGGCGTGAGCGCAACCTGCTGGAGGTACATGGCCTGAGCAGCGCGCACGTGGGGGAGGCCGCCGCTGCGGCGGGCATCGTGCTCCATGAGCTGGTCGCCGAGCAGGCATCGCTTGAGCAGGCGTTCATGGCCCTGACCGGAGGCCAAGTCGAGTTCCACGCCGGTAGCCCCGACGCCGGCGGCGCGCCCGAGGAGGTGGCGGTATGAGCGCCATCGGGATGAGCGGCCGGCGAACCGAGGAACGGAGGACTGCGCGGCACGGAGTGACGGTGCTCGGGGTACTCGCCTCGGAGTGGACCAAGCTGCGGACGCTGCGCTCCACGCGGTGGTCGCTGCTGTTCGCG
>DASZMP010000110.1:0-4073 GCA_035551795.1 Solirubrobacteraceae bacterium
GCCAGACATCTTCGATCCCGACGCGCAGGTGCTCCGCGTTCACACCTCGCCAATGCAGGTGCGGGCCATGGAGACCCAGCCGCCGCCGATCTACATCATCGTGCCGGGCCGCGTCTACCGACCCGACAACGACGCCACGCACTCCCCGCAGTTCCATCAGATCGAGGGCCTGGCGATCGACGAGGACATCACGCTGGCCGACCTCAAGGGCACGCTGCTGACCTTCGCCCGGGCGATCTTCGGTCCTGACCGCGAGGTCCGCCTGCGCCCGCACTTCTTCCCATTCACCGAGCCGAGCGTCGAGGTCGACGTGTCCTGCTTCAACTGCACGAATGGGGTGACTGCCGACGGTGAGCGCTGCCCGCTGTGCAAGGGCTCGGCGTGGATCGAGATCCTGGGGGCGGGGATGGTCGACCCCAATGTCCTCAACCACGTCAAGGCAAACGGCTACGACCCCGAGAAGGTGCAGGGGTTCGCGTTCGGGATGGGGATCGAGCGGATCGCCATGCTCAAGCACGGCGTCCCGGATCTGCGACTGCTCTACGACAACGACATCCGCTTCCTGGAGCAGTTCACATGAGAGTCCCGCTCGAGTGGCTGGGCGAGTACTGCGACCCGCAGCTCGACGCGCATGAGCTGGCCGAGCGCCTGGCGCTGACCGGCACCGAGGTGGAGCGCGTGGAGCACCACGGGGTCCAGGCGCTGGAGTACTTCGTGGTCGGGCACGTGCTGGAGCGCCGCAAGCACCCGGACGCCGACCGGCTCAGCGTCTGCATGGTCGACGTGGGCAGGAGCACCCCGGCGCAGATCGTATGCGGAGCCCCCAACGTGCAGGCCGGACAGACGGTGGCCGTGTCCCGCCCGGGGGCGATCATGCCCGACGGCACGAGGCTGCAGAAGGCCAAGCTGCGCGGCCAGACCTCCGACGGGATGATCCTGGCCGAGGACGAGGTCGGGATCGGCAGCGACCACGGCGGGATCATGGTGCTCCCGGACGGCCTCACCCCCGGCAGCCCGCTCCAGGCGGTCCTCCCGATCGCCACCGACGTGCTGGTCCTGGAGATCACCCCCAACCGCCCGGACTGCCTGGGCATCTACGGGATCGCCCGCGAGGTGCACGCCGCCACCGGTGCTCCGCTCCAGCCGCCGCCCTGGGCCACCGATCCAGGCACCGAGGGACCCGCCGAGGGTGCCGAAATCCTGAACGAGGCCGGTCCCGATCTCTGCCCGCGGTTCACCGCGCGGATCTATGACGACGTCAAGCTCGGCCCCAGCCCGATCTGGCTGAAGGCCCGGCTGATGGCCGCGGGCCAGCGGCCGATCTCCAACGTCGTCGACATCAGCAACTACGTGATGCTGCTCACCGGGCAGCCCACCCACGCCTATGACCTGACCCGGGTGGGCGGGCACAGGCTCACGGTCAGGCGCGCCATCGCCGGGGAGACCGCTCAGACGCTCGATGACCAGACGCGAACCCTGGACGGCGAGATGGTCGTGATCGACGACGATCAGGGACCGACGGGCATCGCCGGCGTGATGGGGGGTGCCCGCTCGGAGGTCGCCGACGACACGGAGCAGATCCTGTTCGAGGCGGCCACCTGGAACGGTCCGAACGTTCATCGCACGTCGCTCAAGCTTGGGCTGCGCAGCGAGGCCTCGACTCGGTTCGAGAAGCAGCTCCAGCCTGAGCAGACGCTGTGGGCGCAGGCCGTGGCGAGTCAGCTGATGATCGAGTTGTGTGGAGCCAGGCTCCGGCCGGGCACGATCGACGTGGGAGGCCCGGGCCCGCAACCCCCGGCGATCACGCTCAGGCAGGCCCGGATGACTTCGCTGCTGGGCATGGAGATCAGCACCGAAAAGGCCACCGAGATTTTGAACGCGCTCGACTTCGAAACGGCTCCGGCCCGGGACGGCCTTCAGGTCACCCCGCCCGTGTTCCGGCGCGCGGACATCAGCCGGGAGCCCGACGTGATCGAGGAGGTGGCCCGGCTGTACGGGCTCGACCGGCTCCCGGCGACATTGCCCGCCCGGCGCTCGGTCTACGGGACGCTCACGGATCGCCAGCGACTGATCCGCACGGTCGGCGACGCCCTGATCGCTCAGGGGCTGCACGAGATCGTCGGCTGGAGCTTCACCGGACCGCACGCCACAGCCACTCTGAGGCTGCCCGCCGACCGGGCTGTGACCCTGGCCAACCCGCTGTCCGGCGATCTGGGCCAGCTGCGCACCACGCTGCTCACCTCCCTGCTCGATGTGGCCCGGCGCAACCGCGCCCACGGCGCCCAGTCGTTGCGCCTGTTCGAGATGGGGGCGGTTTACCTGAGGACCTCAGACGGAGAGCTGCCGCGCGAGCCCCAGCACGCGGGCGCGCTGCTCCGCGGCCCGCTGCGCCCGCCCACCTGGCGAGACCCCAGCCCCGACGCCGCCGACTTCTTCGCCATCAAGGGCGTGCTCGGAGCCCTGCTGGACTCGCTGGGTATCTCCTGGGCGCTGCATCCCGGAACCCAGAGCTTCCTGCACCCGGGCCGCTCGGCCCGGATCGACGTGGCCGGACGCCAGGCCGGGTGGCTCGGCGAGCTTCACCCGACGATCGCATCCGAATGGGAGCTGCCTGACAAGGTGGCCCTGTTCGAGCTCGACCTCGACGTCCTGCCGATTCCGGCCACCGCGGTGTATACGGACCTGACCAGCTTCCCCGAAGTACGCGAGGACCTGGCTGTGGTGGTCGCCGAGGACACTCCGGCCGCTCAGGTGCTCGAAACCCTCGAGCGTGCGGGCGCGCCGCTGCTCGAGCACGCCGAGGTGTTCGACGTCTACCGCGACCCCGAACGGCTGGGCGAGGGGCGCAAATCACTGGCCATCCGCCTGGCTTTTCGAGCGGCTGACCGCACGCTGACCGACCAGGACGTGGCCCGCCAGCGCCAGAAGATCGCCGCCGCCCTGGAGGAGGAGCTGGGCGGGAGGGTCCGTGACAGCCGCTGACGGCGCCCGCGTTGCCGTGTTCGGCGCTGCCGGGTACACGGGCGCGCTGGCGGCTCGCCTGCTGCACCGCCATCCGTACTTCCACCTGCAGACCGTGACCGCGCGCTCCGACGGGGGGCGCCGCCTGGATGACCTCTATCCCCACCACCGGGTTCCGATGATCCTCCAGGAACTGGACCTGGACGCGCAGACGCCGGACCTGGAGGCCGCGATCGTCGCCTACCCGCACGGAGCGGCCGCCGAGCTCGTGGCCGAGCTGCGTGCTCGCGAGATCCGCGTGGTGGATCTGAGCGCCGACTTCCGCCTCCGGGATCCGGCCACCTACGAGGAGTGGTACCGCCCACATCCCGCCCCTCAACTCCTCGACCAGGCCGTCTATGGCCTCCCTGAGCTCTACCGCCAGCAGATCGCCCAGGCTGACCTGGTGGCCAACCCGGGCTGCTATCCGACCGCCACGATCCTGGCTCTGGCGCCGCTGGCGGAGGCCGGGCTGATCGACGAGGTGATCGTTGACGCCAAATCTGGCGCCTCCGGCGCCGGGCGCGGCGCAAACGACAAGACCCACTTCGTCACCGTGGACGAGAACGTCAACGCTTACGGGGTGCCGCGCCACCGCCACACGCCGGAGATAGAGCAGGAGCTGGCCGCGCTGGGCGCCCAAACGACGATCACGTTCACCCCACACCTGCTCCCGCTCGACCAGGGCGAGCTCGTGTCCTGCTACGTGACCACGACCCGCAGGCCCGAGGATCTCAGCGGCCTGTACCAGGACTTCTACGAAAACGAACCTTTCGTCGAGGTCACGGCCACGCCCCCCGGCGTCCGCGACGTCCGCGAGACGAACTTCTGCCGCATCTCCGCGCACAGCGACGAGCGCACCGGGCGCACGATCGTGTTCGGCGCGATCGACAACCTGTGGAAGGGCTCCTCGTCGGCGGCCGTGCAGAACCTCAACCTGATGTTCGGCCGCCCGGAGGGCGAGGGGATCACCGTATGAGCTTCTTCCGCTCCCGCTGGGTGCAGGCGCCGGCGCACGTGACCGAGCTGGCGCCCACCGCGTTGCCGGCCGGATTCCGGGCGGTCGGCGTGGA
>DASZMP010000111.1:0-5978 GCA_035551795.1 Solirubrobacteraceae bacterium
CGTTTGCCCGGGCATACCACCTGCGATCGCTGACTGATCTGGCCCGCCTGTCGCCCACCCTGACCCTCGGCGCACCACTCCAGTTCACCCAGAATTCCACCGCGCTGCCGGCACTGGAGTCCGAGTACGACCTCAACCCGACCAGGACCTCAACCGTGGTGATCGGAGACCAGTACAAGGATCTCGCGGACGGAAAGATCGAGGCGGCCTACGTGCAGACCACCGACGCGCAGCTCGCCACCTCCCAGTTCCGGCTGCTGAACGATCCCAAGCACGCCGACGGCTTCGGGAACATCATCCCGGTGGTCACGGCGTCGACGATCGCGGCCGAAGGCCCGGTGTTCGTGGACACGCTCAACCGGGTCGACAAGCTGCTGACGACCCGGGTCCTCCGCGTGCTGAACGCGCAGGTGGATCTGGACCACATGGATCCGCTCGCGGTGGCCAAGCAGTTCCTGGAACAGCACGGTCTGGTGAGCGCCTCCACGGCACCCTGACTCACGTCCCGCTCGAGCCAAAGCCGCCCACCCCCCGGGAGGTCGAGCTGAGCTCGGCGACCTCCTCGGGGTCCGGCAGCGCCACCGGCGAGATCACCAGCTGGGCGATCCGTTCGCCCGCCTGTAGCTTCCAGGAGAGGCTGGGGTCGGTGTTTAGAACCAGCACCCGGATCTCGCCTCGGTAGCCGGCGTCGATCAGCCCGGGAGCGTTGACCAGTGAGATCCCGTGCCGGGCGGCCAGGCCCGATCGTGGGAGGACAAGGCCGGCGTAGCCCTCGGGTATGGCCACCGCTATGCCCGTCCCGATCGACGCCCGCTCGCCTGGCTGTAACTCGGCCGGCTCGAGCGCATGCAGATCGAGACCGGCATCCCCGGGGTGCGCTCGAGTGGGCAGGGTCGCCCGGGGATCCAGGCGCTGAACGGGCAGGGCCGTGTGCTGTAGCGGCGCGTCCATCGAGCCGGACGGGCCCTGCTAGACCGGGCCGCCCGAAAGCACGAACGGCGCGTAACGCGCCGCCACCGCGGGTGCCAGTCGCACCGAGATCCTGACTCCGGCAGGCGTGTCCTTCCGGACCAGGTCCCCGGCCAGGTCATGCAGCTCGGCAAGTCGACCGCCCTCGTCGTAGGGGATCAGCATCTCCACGTCGTTCAGCGTCTGGGAGAACTCCTCCTCGATGCGGTTGGTGAGCTCGTCCAGTCCCTCACCCGACAGCGGAGACACCAGCACCGCCCCCGGGTGGCGGTTGATCAGCTGCTCCCGTCGATCTTCGTCCACCAGGTCGGCCTTGGAGAGGACCAGGACGCGCGGCGCTTCGTCGGCACCAATCTCGGTGAGCACATCAGCAACGGCCTGTGTCATCGTGAGCAGCTCCTCCTCCGGGGCCGAGGCATCGGCGACGTGCAGGATCAGATCGGCGCGGCGGGTTTCCTCCAGCGTGGCGCCGAAGGCCTCGACCAGCTGATGGGGAAGCTTGCGGATGAAACCCACCGTGTCGGTCAGCAGGTAGTCGCGCCCGCCGGCACGCAGAACGCGCGTCGTGGGATCCAGCGTGTGAAACAGGCGATCTCTGACCCCTACCTCCGCGCCGGTCAGCGCGTTCAGCAGCGTTGACTTCCCCGCGTTGGTGTACCCGGCCAGCGCCACCTGGGGCAGGTGAGCCCGTTCCCGCTCGGCGCGCATCACCGACCGGCTCGAGCGTACGTGGGCCAGACGGCGCTGGAGGGCGGCGATGCGATTGCGGGCCAGGCGGCGGTCAGTCTCGATCTGCGTCTCGCCCGGTCCTCGGGTGCCGACCCCGCCGCCGAGGCGCTCGAGGTGCGACCACAACCCGCGCATCCGGGCGAGGTTGTACTGCAACTGGGCCAATTCGACCTGGAGCTTGCCCTCCGCCGAGTGCGCGTGGGCAGCAAAGATGTCCAGGATGATCGCGGTTCGGTCGATGACCGGAACCCCCAGCTCCTTCTCCAGATTGCGCTCCTGGCGTGGGCTCAATTCGTCGTCGCAGGCCACCAGGTTGGCGTCCGTGCGAGCGATCTCGGCCTTAACCTCGGCCAGTTTGCCCTCCCCCAGATAGGTGTTGGGGTGCGGATGCTCGCGGCGCTGCACGAGCCGCCCCACCGCGGCCACGCCGGCGGTGCGCAGGAGCTCCTCCAGCTCGGCCAGCTCGTGCTCGCCCCCTTCCGGGAGAGCGGCGACCATGATCGCTCGTTGACTGGCCCGGGCGACGGTCGGGCCAGTGCCGTTGCTCAGGCTGGTGGCGCGTGATCCGGGCGGTCTGGGCACGCTGTCGATGGTAGTGGCCAGACGGTCGTCCACCGGTACCCGAGCGCAGCTCAGAGTTGCCGGATCCGGTCCACGGCCTCCATCAGCCGGTCGTCCGGCGTGGTGAGAGAGATGCGGAAGAAGCCCTCGCCGCTGCGTCCGTAGGCGCCTCCCGGGGAGATCACCACAGCCGCCTGCTCCAGGACGTGCTCGCAGTAGGCGGCCGAGGAGTCGAAGCCAGGCGGGATCGGTGCCCAGACGTAGATGGTGCCCTTGGGACGCGTGACGTTGACGCCCGCCTCGGCCAGAGCCGAGCAGACCAGGTCGCGGCGGCGCTGATAGACGGCGTTCATCGCGGCCACGTCCTCGTCGACGTCAGGTTGCAGGGCGGCGACGCCGGCCAGCTGCACGGCTTCGAACAGCCCGGAGTCGATATTGGACTTCAGACGCCAGAACTGGGCGATCGCCTCGGCGTTGCCGGCGATCGCCGCGCACCTCCAGCCGGTCATGTTGTAACCCTTGGAGAGGGAGAAAACCTCGACGCCGACGTCCTTGGCGCCCGGCGTGGCCAGAAACGAGGGCGCGACGTAGCCGTCGTAGGTCGTCTCGCTATAGGCGTTGTCGTGGACGGCCAGGATGTCGTTTTCCCGCGCCAGCTCGACGATCCGCTCAAACAGCCCGTCGGGCACCACGGCCCCGGTGGGGTTGTTCGGGTAGTTGAAGAACATCAGCCTGGCCTGCCGCAGGGTGCTCTCGTCGATGCTGTCGAGGTCTGGCGCGAAGGCCAGCTCCGGGCGCAGCGGCATCAGCACCGGCTGGGCGCCGGCCAGCCAGGGACCGCCGGTGTACACCGGATAGCCGGGGTCGGCAGCCAGCGCGACGTCGCCGGGATCAAGAAATGCCAGGTTGAGGTTGAAGATGCACTCCTTGGCTCCGATCGCCGGCATCACCTCGGTCTCGGGGTCCAGCGAGACCCCGAAGCGGCGGGCGTAGAACTCCGCCACCGCCTGGCGGAAGTCCTGGCGGCCACGATTTGTCGGGTAGCGGTGGGTGTCGGGATCCGCAACCGCCCGCTGGGCCGCAGCCACGATCGGTGCGTACGTGGGTGTGTCGGGATCACCGATGCCCAAGCTGATCACGTCCACGCCCGCGGCCCGCTTGGCGGCGATCTTCCGTTCGAGCTCGGCGAACAGATAGGGAGGGATCTTTTCCAGACGGCTACTCGGTCGCATTCAGCTCCTCGATGAACTCGGGCGACAGGCTGCCCCGGAACACCGGGACCGCCCAGCCCGACAGGTTGATGTGCAGCTCCCCCCCCACCTCGACCTCGAGCTCGCCGCCATCGAGCTCGACCGTCACCGGCGACGCTCCGCCGGCCACGACGTGAGCCACGGCAGCGCCCGTTGCGCCGGTGCCGCTGGCCGAGGTCTCCCCCACCCCCCGCTCGAAGATGCGCGCTCGGATCCGGCCCGGGCCCACCGGGGTGTACCAGGAGACGTTGGTCCGGTTGGGAAACAGCGCGTGGCGTTCGATGCCGGGGCCGATCGCCGGCAGGTCAAGGGCTTCAAGCTCGGCCTGGTTCGCGACGCGGAACACGCATTGGGGGTTGCCCACCTGTACGTGCTGGAAGGATGCGGCATTCCCGCCGAGTTGCAGCTCGCCGCGGCCGTCGGGCCCACCGGACGGGAAGTCCTCGCTGTGCAGGCGGGCACTTCCCATGTCGACGGTGCAGGTGGTCGCCGAGGTGATCCGCGGGTGGATCGGCCCGGCCGCCGTCTGCAGCGTGAAGCTGTCCTCGTCGGTCCACCCGCGGTGGCGGAGGTAGAGAATCGCCTCACGGGCACCGTTGCCCGACAGACCTGACTCCGAGCCGTCCGGGTTGAAGATTCGCATGCAGGCCACCACCGCCGGCTCGTCAGCGCGTGACAGAAGGAGGATGCCGTCCGAACCGATCCCGGTGTGCGGCTCGCACAGGCGGCGGATCCGGGCCGCGGTCAGCTCGAAGGGCAGCTCCGACTCCTCGACGATGACGTAATCGTTGCCCAGCGCCTGCCACTTCTCGAAGTTCACGGCGCCGAGTCTAGGTGTCCGCGGGACGATGTCGCCGGCTCGATCAGCCGGCCTGCCAGATCCCGAGAACCTCCTCGGCTGCCTGGTCGGGGGAGCGCGACGTCAGATCGATCTCATGTACGCCGCCCAGCTTGCGCATCCAGGTGAGTTGGCGCCGGGCGTAGTTGCGGGTCCGCCGCTTCATGCCCTCCACATCACCGGCCAAAAGCTCCTGGAAGCCGAGCGCCTTACGGGCCGTTGGGCTGGCTCCGGCGGCGTTCGCGCGGCGCACCTCCTCCTCGGCGCCGCCCGCCACCATCGCATCCACGCGCGCATCGATCTGCGCGTAAAGCGCGGCGCGGTCCATCACCAGGCCGACCAGCACGGTGGGAACGCGCATCGTGTCTGTCCACAGTTCGGAGGCATCCGGAGGCGGCTCCAGCTCCCCCATGTCCAGCAGCTCCAGCGCTCGCACCACTCGCTGGCGATCGCCCGGTTGGATCTCGGCCGCCGCCCATGGGGCGCGCTCGGACAGCACTGCGTGGAGGGCCGCCGGGCCGCGGTCACTCAGCTCGGCGATCCACCGTTCCCGCACTCCCTCGGGCGGGGGCGGTCGGAGCGACAGCTCGGTGAGCGCGGCCCTCAGGTAGAGCCCGGTACCCCCCACCACGATCGGGCGCTGTCCGCTGCTCAAGAGATCGTCCACCTCGGCGTGGGCCAACTCGGCGTACTGGCCGGCGCTGAACTGCGCGTCCACGGGCAGGAAGGAGATCAGGCGGTGCTCCAAGCTGGCTCGCTGCGCCGGGTCGGCGATTCCGGTCAGCACCTCGAGCCCCTGGTAGACCTGCAGCGCGTCGGCGGACACCGCCACCGGGGATTCGCCGTGCCGGCGAAGCCTTTCGGCCAGGGCGAGCGCCACCGCCGTCTTGCCGACGCCGGTGGGTCCGAACAGCGCAATCACCTCAGCCCGGGACACCGGCTGGGAGTATCTACACTCCGCCCGCATGCCGCTGGTCAACGGAACGGTGCTGATCACCGGCGCCACCGGAGGAATCGGACAGGCGGTTGCCCGTGCCTTCGCCTCGCGCGGCGCTCAGCTGATTCTCTCCGGGCGCCGGCAGCAGGTCCTGGATTCGCTCGCCGCTCAGCTCGGCGGGCGGGCGGTGGTCTGCGATATGGCCTCACGCGAGGACGTGCAGCGTCTGATCGACTCGGTGGGGCCGGTCGACGTGCTGATCGCCAACGCCGGCCTCCCCGCCACGGGCCACATCACCGAGCTCTCCCAGGCCCAACTCGACACGATGCTGGAGGTCAACCTCCGCGCGCCGATCGCCCTGGCCCGCGGACTGATCCCGGGCATGGTGCAGCGCCGCCGAGGCCACCTGGTGTTCGTATCGTCACTGTCGGGCAAGGTGGCCTCGCCCCTGTCCTCGCTGTACAGCGCCAGCAAGTTCGGCCTGCGCGGCTTCGCTCTGGCTGTCCGTCAAGATCTCCGCGGGACTGGCGTCGGCGCCTCCAGCATCCTGCCCGGGTTCGTCAGCGACGCCGGGTTGTTCGCGGATTCGGGGGCCGAGCTGCCACGGGGCGTGGGCACGAAGACTCCCGACGACGTGGCCGCAGCGGTCATCACCGCGGTGCAGCGCAACCGGGCCGAGATCGCAGTGGCCCCG
>DASZMP010000112.1:0-9072 GCA_035551795.1 Solirubrobacteraceae bacterium
GCAGCGCCTTGGCGCGGATGAAGCTCATGCCGAGCGCGTCGCATACCTTCTTGCGGCGGTCGTAGCGGTCAGTCACCAGAGCCCGCATGGCCTGCCAGGCGCGTGCCGCCATGTCCTCGTCCGGGCCCGCCGTGCGGGACCGGCTGACCGCAGGTGCCGTGGTCCCGGGGCCGGTCATGGCACGCTCACCGGCATCTTCTGCTCAGCGGGCGACAGCATCGCGGCAGTCCGCGCCGCCGTGCGCCGCGCCCACTGTCCGGTCGTGGCGACGGCGAGGACGAGCCCGACGGCGCCGCACACCGCCACGATCCACCAGCCGGGGCGGCTGGCGGCTACGAATCCGGTGCGCAATGCGCCGTGCAGGTTGCCGCTCAGCACCGAGCCCATGATCGCGACGCCGAGCGACTGGCCGACCTGGCGGCTGGTGGACGCGACGCCGGCCGCCACCCCGGCCTGCTGCCGGGGCATGCCGGACACCGCCGAGTTCGTGATCGGCGCGTTCACCGCGCCGAGCCCGGCACCGAAGATCACGTAACTGAGGACGAGAAAGCCCGTTCCCGCCGTATCGGTCAGCCGGGTGAGCAGCAGGCCGGCCGCGATGAGGGCGATACCCGAGACCATGAGCGGCACCCGCGCACCGCGGGTGGCCACGATCCGGCCGGCCAGCGGCGCGCACACCGCCATCGTCACCGCCATCGGCAGCAGGTAAAGCCCCGCGATCAGGGCGCGGAATCCCCGCACGTCCTGGAGGTACAGGGTGTTGAGGAACAGGAACCCGCCCAGGGCCGCGGTCGAACTCACCGCGGTGACCGTCGCGCCGGAGAACGGCGCGCTGCGGAAGAACCGCGGGTCGATGAGCGGGTCCCGGCGGCGTGGCTCGTAGGCCAGGAAAACGATGAGCGCCGCGGCCGCGAGACCGAAGAAGCCCAGGATGCGCGGGGATGACCAGCCGGCCGCGGGCCCCTCGATGATCGCGTACGTCAGGGAGGCCAGCAGGACGATGACGATGACCTGCCCAATCGGGTCGGGTCGGCGCGCACGCTCGGCCCGGGACTCGGGCACGAACAGCGCGGTCAGGACGATGGCCGCGATCCCGACCGGGATGTTGACCCAGAAGATGCCGCGCCAGCCGACCGAATCGACCAGCGCGCCCCCGGCCACCGGCCCCAGCGCCATGCTCAGGCCGAATACGCCGCCCCAGACGCCGATCGCCCGCGCGCGCTCGCCGGGATCGGTGAACGTATTGGTGATGATCGACATCGCCACCGGGTTGAGCATCGAGCCGCCCACCGCCTGCAGGACCCGGGCCGCGATCAGCAGGTTCAGGCTGGGCGCAGCCGCACACAGGGCCGAGCCGATCGTGAAGATCACCAGCCCGGTCATGAACACCCGCTTGCGCCCGATCCGGTCGGCGGTGGATCCCGACAGCAGCAACAGGCTGGCCAGTACCAGGGTGTAGGCATCGATCGTCCACTGCAGCCCGTCCAGCGGGGCGTTGAACGCCCGGTGGATGGAGGGCAGCGCAACGTTGACGATCGTGATGTCCATGCCGACGATGAGCAGGCTCATGGAGCAGATGGCCAGCACCCCGAGGCGCCGGCGGCGGCTGAGGTGTTCGCCGTGGGCAGGTGCGGTGAGCGTCATCAGGGCGTGCGGACTCCAGCTCGGGGCCACCGGCGGGTTCCCGCCATCCGAACGGTGGCCAGAGGACCTCTTAGGCCAGGGTATTACCCTGAACTGGCCCGCTGGATCGCCGGAGCAGACCGCTCCGCTGCAGTTCTGGCGACCTGACCGATGCCTGCTCGCTCTCCAGGTAAAGCCGCCGCCGCAATCCTCTGCGTGCTGGTGACCGTGCTGGCCGTGGCCGGCTGCGGCGGCGCGACGAAGTCGGAGACCCGCCTGCTGGCCGACAACCCGAACGTCGACGAGGGCGGCCCGCTGGGCGGGCGCCCGGCGCCGAACTTCACCCTGACGGACGAGGCCGGCCACAAGATCAGCCTCCGCGCTTACCGGGGAAAGGTGGTCGTTCTCTCCTTCAACGACTCGCAGTGCACGACCATCTGCCCGCTCACGACGCAGGCGATGCTTGACGCCAAGCGGTCCCTGGGGCGGGCCGGGCGCGACGTTCAGCTGCTGGGCGTGGATGCCAACCCGAAGGCGATCGCGGTGCACGACGTCCTCAGCTACACCGAGCTGCACGGAATGCTGGGCCAGTGGCACTTCCTGACCGGCTCGCTCCGGCAGCTGAAGTCGGTGTGGAAGAAGTACGGCATCGGCGTGGAGATCGAGCGAGGCCAGATCGACCACACGGCCGCAACGTTCGTGATCGATCGTCAGGGAGGGCTGCAGAAGCTGTATCTCACGACGCAGTCCTACTCGGCCGTGTCCCAGCTCGGGCAGGTGCTGGCATACGAGGTCTCCAGCCTGCTGCCCGGCCGCCCCAAGGTCATCACGCATCTCTCTTACGCGACCGTCCGCGGCATCACCCCGGTCCGGCCGGCCACGCTCCCCCGCCAGGGCGGCGGCTCGGTGAGCCTCGGTCCGGGCCGCCCCCGACTGCTCGTGTTCTTCGCCAGCTGGGACAGCGAGGTGATGGACCTGCGCGGCGACCTGCGAGCGCTGAACCGGTATGGGGCAGCGGCGAACGGCGGGCGCCTGCCCGGCCTCACTGCGGTCGACGAGGCGAGCGTGGAGCCGTCGGTGTCCGCGCTGCCGCGCCTGCTTTCGAAGGTGGGTCCGCTCAGCTACCCCGTGGCGCTCGACCGCGCCGGACGGGTGGCCGACGGCTATGAGGTGCAGGACGAGCCGTGGTTCGTGCTCGTCTCGGGCACGGGCAAGATCCTCTGGTACCGGGATGCGTCCACGAGCGGCTGGCCCAGCACCGCGGCACTGGAGACCCAGATCAAGGCGGCCTTGGCCAAGGTGCCCGCTTCGAGCTCCACGGCTCAGCTGAGCGGCTCACCGGCTCAGCTGGCGGCGCTGCACGAACAGGGCAGCCAGCTGGTGGGCGGGAGGCTGGTCAATCGACTGCGCAGCCTCCACGGGTACCCCGCGGTGGTCAACATCTGGGGCTCCTGGTGCATCCCCTGCCAGCGTGAGTTCGGGGTGCTGGCCAGCGCAGCCAACCGCTATGGCAAGCAGGTCGCTTTCCTGGGCGCGGACTACAACGACCAGCCCGGCAACGCCCGCTCCTTCCTGCGCACACACCACGTGAGCTACCCGAGCTACACCGTCACCCCGGGGGGACTGAGCTCCCTGCTGCCGGGCGGAATCCAGGGCACCCCAACCACGTTCTTCGTCAGCCGTCAGGGCAAGGTCGTGCACGTGCACACCGGGCCGTACGAGACGCAGGGGACGCTGGACCAGGACATCCAGACGTACGCATTGAAGGGCTGAGCGGTTGCTCCGGGCCACTGGCTGGCCGGCCAGTGGCCCCGGCTGGGCCGGCCCGAACGCCATCTAGAGGAGACGGACGATCGCGATCACGCCGACGATCACGATCACCGCCCGCAGCGCCGCCGGGGGCAGGCGCCGCCCCCAGTGGGCGCCGGCCGTGCCACCCAGGATCGAGCCGGCGGCGATCAGGCCCGCCGCGCCCCAGTCGACGTGCGCGGCGAACACGAAGATCACCCCGGACACGAAATTGTTGAGTCCGGCCAGCACGACCTTGAGCGCGTTGATGCGCTGGAGCTCGTCGTCGATGGTGAGGCCGAGGAGGGAGAGGAGCAGGAGGCCCTGCGCGGCCCCGAAGTAGCCGCCGTAGACGCCGGTGAGCGCCGTCCCCGCCGTCGCCGCCGGACCCGCTGTCTGGTGAGCCGCGCGCCGGTGGCCCTCCAGCGCCCGGGTGAGCTGGGGTTGGAGGACGATCATCGCCACCGCCAGGCCGATGAACACCGGCACGATGTCCTTGAACGCAGAGGCCGGCAGGCTGAGCAGCAGGATCGCGCCGATCCCCGCGCCGACAGCTGAGGCGATCAGCAGCGGTACGGCCCGGCGCCGCTGACCGCGGAGCTCGCGCCGGTAGCCGACGGCTCCCGCGGCCGAGCCGGGCACCAGCCCGACGGCGTTGGTCACGTTGGCGGTCACCGGGGGATAGCCGAACGCCAGCAGGACCGGGAACGTGATCAGCGTGCCGCTGCCCACCACCGTGTTGATCGTCCCGGCGGCGATACCGGCCGCGAAGATGGCCAGAGCGTGAAGCGGCGTCACGGGCCGGGTCGTGCGGCCGAGCGCTCAGCCGCGCGCGTCCATCGGGACGAACTCCCGCCGGGCCACACCCACGTACAGCTGCCGGGGCCGGACCGTCGTCTGCTCGGGATCGGTGACCATCTCCAGCCATTGGGCGATCCAGCCGGCGCTGCGGGCGATGGCGAACATCACCCCGAACATCGTCTGGGAGATCCCGACCGCCCGGTAGGTGAGACCCGAGTAGAGGTCGACGTTGGGGTAAATGGCGCGCGAGACGAAGTACTCGTCCTCGGCCGCCTGGCGGGCCAGCTCATCGGCGATGCTCAGCAGCGGATCCGTGGTCCGCTGGGCGTACAGCTCGTCCAGCTGGCGGCGCAGGATGGCCGCCCGAGGATCCGGAGAGCGGTAGATCCAGTGGCCGAAACCCATCAGCAGGTCGTCGCCCTGCTTGACGCGCTCGAGGTAGCCAGAGACGTTGTCCACGCGGCCGATCTGGCGCAGCATGTCGAGCGTGCGGCTGTCGGCCGAGCCGCGCATCGGACCCGACAGGGCGTAGACCCCGGCGGCGACGGCCGCGTAGGGATCGACGTGGTTTGACCCCACCGCCCGCACCGCGGTCGCGGCGGCGCTCTGCTCGTGGTCGGCGTGGACCATCAGCAGCACATCCAGTGCCCGCTCCATCTGGGGTTGCACCTGGTACTGGAGCTCGCTCATCCGGAACATCATCGACAGCAGGTTGCCGGTGTAGCTCAGCTCGTCGGAGGGATAGACGAAGGGCTGGCCGCCGGCGTGACGGTGGGCGTAGGCGGCGAGCGTCGGCATCTTGGCCAGCAGGCGCAGGATCTGAAACTCCCGGGCGGCCTGGTCGTCGATCTGTCCGGCGTCGGGATAGAAGCTGGCCAGTGCGCCCACCGAGGCGGCGAGCATCGCCATCGGGTGGGCGTCGTAGCGGAAGCCCTGGATGAAGCCCTTGACGTTCTCGTGGACGAACTTGCGGACCGAGAGCTCGCGCTTCCACCGGTCGAACTGGGCCTGGGTGGGCAGCTCGCCGTGGATCAGCAGGTAGGCGACCTCCAGGAAGGTGGCGTGCTCGACCAAATCATCGATCAGGTAGCCGCGATGGGCCAGCACGCCCGGGGCCAGCTCGATGTTGGTGATCGAGCTCATGCACGAGGCCGTGTGGTTAAAGCCCGGGTCGTAGATGACCAGCCCCGGCCCGTCGCCGGTGGCAGACGGCTGGGTGAGCTGGTCGGCGCGCACGGCACCGTGGTCGATCGGCACCTCATAGCTCCGGCCAGTCCGATTGTCGGTGACCGTCAGTGTGCTGCGGCTCATCCCGGGTCTCCTGTTCACCGCGGCGGGTATGGACGGGAGAATGGTGGCAGCCCGGCGAGGATCATGTCGTGGCCGTGGTTGAGCAGGGCTAAGCTTCGCGGCTGATGCCGGAGCCTCGCCAGTTTCGCTCCTCCTCCACGTTCGCTCTGTCGATCGTGATGATCGTGATCGGCGTGATCCTGTGCGTCCGGACGCTGGCGGCGGGTGGGGGACCCCTGGCCTCCGGCCTGATCCTGGGCGTCCTGTTCGTGGTGGCCGGTGCCGGGCGGATGTATGTTCGCCGGCTCACGCGGTGAACGGGGGCGGCAGCTAGATGGAGGGCCAGCGCCAGGTAAACCTCCGTGCGCTGTTTGCCGTGGTGTACGCCACCTCGGTCAGCTCGGTCTACTTCGGGCTGGGGGTGGTGGCCCACCACGCCAACGGGCTGACCCCAGAGGTGTTCGTGGCGGCCGGGATCTTCTTCCAGCTCACGGCCATGACGTACGCCGAGGGAGCCTCCCGCCATCGCGAGCGCGGCGGCTCGGCCGTGTTTGCCCGGTACGCGTTCAACGAGCTGGTGAGCTTCGTGGCCGGCTGGGCGCTGGTCCTGGACAACGCGATCCTCGTGGCCGTGGCCGCCCTGACGGTGCCGGCTTACCTGGCCGTGTTCTGGCCCGCTCTGGGCAATGGGGTGGCGCAGATCGTGGCCGCGCTGCTGGTGATCCTCGTCGTCAGCCTGGACAACCTGACCGGAGTTAGCGCCCGGCGCCTGCGCCGGCGGGTGCTGGCCACGGGGCTTGACCTGGTCATCCAGGCCACGGTGATCGTGCTCGGGCTGGTGCTGGTGTTCCACGGCAGCCACCTCACCCAGGCGGTGCACCTGGGGAGCGCGCCCAGCGTCAAGGACCTGGCGTTCGCGTTCCCGGTGGCCGTGATCGCCTTCACCGGTCTGGAGGCGGCGGCCAGCCTGGCCGGTGAGACGTCAGCCACCCCCGCCCAGGTCAGGCGGCTGGTCGGGTCGGGGTCGGCGGCGATCGTCCTCGTCTACGTCGGAATCGCTGTGATCGGAGTGGCCGCGCTGCCCGTCCATCACGGGCTCTCGGCGCTCGGCCACAACCACATCAAGGCGCCGGTGCTCGGCGTGGTGGAGGCCTTCCATCCACACTGGCTGGCCAACATCCTCAAGTATGTGGTGGGTGTGGCCGGTGCGCTCGGACTGGTCGGGGCGGCCGGTGGGGCCATGCTCGGGGTGTCGCGAACCGGGTATTCGCTGGCCACAAACCGGCAGATCCCCAGCGCGGTGGGCCGGCTGAGCGCCCGGTGGGGGACGCCATGGGTGCTGATCGGCGGGGCGGCGGTGATCGCCGCGGTGCTGGTGATCCCGCAGAACCTGTACTTCCTGGTGGGCATCTACGCGTTCGGCGCCCTGGTCGCGTTCGCGATCGCCCACGTGTCCGTGATCGCCATGCGCTTCCGTGAGCCGCTGGCCGACGACGGCTATCGCGTCCCGTTCACAGTCCGTCTCCGCGGTGCGGAGGTGCCGCTCCCCGCCGTGCTCGGAGCCGTGCTGGCGATCGTCGGCTGGATCCTGCTGATCATCTTCCACAGCGGGGCCCGCTACCTGGGTGTCGGCTGGCTGCTGGCCGGGATCCTGCTGTACGTGGTCTATCGCCGGACCCAGGGCAAGCCGATCTTCCGGCGAGTGACGATCCCGGAGCGGGCGCTGCGCCAGGAGCGGTTGGAGCCCGACTTCGGCTCGATCCTCGTGCCGATCTTCGGAGCGCCGATCGATGACGACATCGTCGGGACAGCCGGGCGGCTGGCCGGGGAGACGCGGGATGACCTATCAGAGGAGGGCGCCACGATCGAGGCGATCTGGGTGTTCGAGATGCCGATGGCGCTGCCGCTGGACGCGCCGCTCCCGCAGGCGCGGCTGGACGCCGCCCGGGCGGCGCTCAAGCGCGCCAAGGAGGTGGGGGAGGAGTACGAAGGCGTGGAGGTGGCCACGGCGACGGTTCGGGCCCGCCGGGCCGGTCAGGCGATCGTCAATGAGGCCCGGCGCCGTGGCGTGCAGTTGATCGTGCTGGCTGCCGAGGAGCCCTCCGGCATCCGGGGGGGAGGGCTCCTGGGTGGACGGCCGCTGGAAAATTACGTCGGCGAGGTGACCAAGTACGTGGTCGCCCGGGCACCCTGCCGGGTGATCGTCACCGCGCCGCCCTCTGACTGGGAGAAGCGCACCGACCACCCGCCCGAGCCCCAGCCGCTGGAGAAGCCTGAGGTTTCGAAGCACTGATGGCCGAGCGGCGCATCCAGGGCCTGCAGCGCGTGCTGGGCGTCTACCCGCTGGCCTCGAGCGCCTACGGGAACGTCGGCTCCTCGATCTACTACGCCCTGGGGCTGGTCGCCTCGCTGGCCCTCGGGCTGACCCCGATCGTATTCATCCTCTCGGGGTTCATCTTCTTCTTGACCGCCTCGACGTACGCCGAGGCGACGGCGATGTACCCCGAGGCGGGCGGTTCGTCCAGCTTCGCCCGACGCGCCTTCAACGAGTTCTGGTCGTTCTTCGCGGCCTGGGGCCAGATGCTCAACTACATGCTGACGGTCGCCACCTCGGCGTTCTTCGTCCCGCACTACCTGGGCGGCCTGTTCTTTCCGGCATTGACCCATCCTCCCGGTGACGTGATCACCGGGATCGTCGTGATCGCGATCCTGGCCGCGATCAACATCCGCGGGGTCAAGGAGTCGGCCGGGATCAACCTGGTTCTGGCGGTAGTCGACTTCTGCACCCAGGTGCTGATCGTCCTGGTGGGGCTCGTCCTGGTCTTCTCGCCCCACACGCTGATCCACAACGTGCACTTCGGCACGGCGCCCACGTGGAGCAATTTCCTCGTGGCCATCCCGCTGTGCATGCTGGCCTACACGGGCATCGAGACGATCTCGAACATGTCCGAGGAGGCGACGGATCCGGGCAAGACCGTGCCGCGGGCGATCAACCGGGTGGTGATCGCCGTGTTCGCCATCTACGCGCTGCTGCCGGCCATTGCGCTCTCGGCGCTCCCGGTGCACCGAGTCGGTCACCACTGGAGCACGCTGCTGGGCGTCAACGAGCAGCACGGCGGTTATGCCGGTGATCCGGTCCTGGGGGTGGTGCACGCCCTGCACCTGGGCCCGCTCCAGCACGCCGGCCAGATCTACGTCGGTCTGCTGGCGGCCACGATCCTGTTCATCGCCACCAACGCAGGAATCCTCGGAGTGTCAAGGCTCGTGTACTCGATGGGGATCCATCGCCAGGTGCCTGACCGGCTCAGGCGCCTGCACCCCCGGTTCGGAACCCCATGGATGGGGATCATCATCTTCAGCGCGATTGCCGCGCTGACGCTGATTCCCGGCCAGGCGACCTTCCTGGGCAATCTGTACGCGTTCGGCGCAATGCTGTCGTTCACGATCGCCCACGCATCGGTCACCCGGCTGCGCATCACGCGCGCCGATGTGGAACGCCCCTACCGTCCACCGGGAAACCTCCGTGTCCGGGGCGTGGATCTGCCCCTGTTCGCGATCTTCGGCGGGATC
>DASZMP010000113.1:0-34303 GCA_035551795.1 Solirubrobacteraceae bacterium
ATCGCGAGTCTGACCAAGATGATGACCGCGCTCGTCGTGGCCACCCACTCGAGTCCCCACGCAAAGGTTCTGATCACCCGCCAGGCCACCGACTTCAGTGGCTCTGGCGTCGGGCTGCTTCCGCGGGGAAAGCGGGTGCCGGAGCTTGCCCTCCTATACGGCCTGCTGCTTCCCTCCGGTAACGACGCCGCGATGGCCCTGTCCCTGCACGTGGGCGGCACCGCCGACGGTTTCGTGCGAATGATGAACGCACAGGCCGCGCACATGGGCCTGACCTGCACCCACTACTCGAACGTTTCTGGAATCGACGACCAGGACAACTACTCCTGCCCGCGCGATCTGGCCGTCCTGGCCCATGCCGTGCTCCGTCAACCGCTCCTCCGGCGGGTCGTGGGCACCCGCAGTGCGATCCTCCCCTTCCCCATCAAGGGCGGAAAGCTTTACCTGTACAACAACAACCCGCTGCTGATGGCCGCTTATCCCGGAACCGACGGAGTCAAGACCGGCTACACCGGTGCGGCGGGACTGTGTCTGGTGGCCACCGCACGCCGGGACGGCCGCTGGCTCGGCGTGGTCCTGCTGCACTCGGGCAACTGGCTGACTCAGGCCGAGACGCTGCTCACCGCGGGATTTGCCGCGATGCGCCGAGCCGGCGTCGCCTAGCGCCAAATTTCCGCATCGGGCGCTGGCCAACGCGCCGAACGGTCACCTCACCAGCTCCCCGTCCCGTGGCTCCCCCTCAGGGGTCGGCAGCAGCATCGGGGTCAGATCCTCCGGCGGGCGTGGCCGCGCGAACAGATAGCCCTGCCCGAAGTCACAGCCGTGGTCGCGGAGGCGCGAGACCTGGGCCCATGTCTCCACGCCCTCGGCCGTGACCTGAGCATCGAGGGCGTGCGCCATGCTGAGCACGGCCCCGACCATCGCGCCGTCCTCGCCCGTCCCGTCTTCGTCTCCCAGCGCCTCGACGAAGGAGCGATCGAGCTTCAGGCCATCGATCATCAGTTCACGCAGCGCGGGCAGCGACGAGTACCCGGCCCCGAAGTCGTCGACGATCAGGCGCACGCCGAGCTCCTTGAGATGAGCCAGTTCACGGCGGGCCGAGCTCATGTCGGCCAGGAGCGCCGCCTCGGTCACCTCCAGCATCAGCAGCTCCGGAGTCAGCTGGCTGTCCACCAGGGCGCGCTCCACGGCCCCGAGCAGCGAGGCGCAAGAGAGCTGGTGGGCCGACACGTTGACCGAGACCGGGATCGGCTCGCCGGTGCCCGTCATCGCGCGCCACTGCGCGGCCTGCCGGCAGGCCTCGCCGATCACCCACTCGCCGATACCCTCGATCAGGCCGGTGCTTTCGGCCACCGGCAGGAACTGGGCGGGGCTCAGAAGCCCGCGCGCGGGATGCTGCCAGCGCAGCAGCGCCTCCACCGCCACCACCCGGGCATTCTCCAGAGCCACCACCGGCTGGTAGTGCAGCGACAGCTCGCCGCGGGTCTGAGCTCCGCGCAGGGATGCCTCCACGGCCAGGCGCTCCATCATCCGGCGATGCATGGTCTCGTCGAACACGGCCACCCGGCCCTTGCCCCGCTCCTTGGCGGCGTACATGGCCGCGTCCGCGTCGCGCAGCACGCCCAGAGCGGTGGCGCGCGTCGCGTCGCGCACGATCACCACGCCGGCGCTCAGCGTCACCGGACGCTCGGCTCCGCCGGCCACGCCCGGCTCATCGGTGATCCGCACCAGGCGCTCAGCGATCTCGATCGCCCGGCGCTCCTCGTGCAGGTTCTCACACAGGACCACGAACTCATCCCCGCCCAGCCGGCCGACCGTGTCGCCCTCGCGGACGGCGGCGCCCAGCCGCGGGGTGAGCTCCTTGAGCAGCGCATCGCCGGCCTCGTGGCCCCGGCTGTCGTTGACGAACTTGAAGTTGTCCAGGTCCAGGAAGATCACGCTCACCAGCCGTCCTGTCGCCCTGGCCCGGTCCAGAGCTGAATCCAGCTGCTCCAGGAACATCATCCGGTTGGGCAGACCGGTCAGCGAGTCGTGCCGGGCCTGGAAGCTGAGGGTCTCGGCCGCCGCCACGATCTTGGTGACGTCTCGAACCGCCGCCGAGACGAGCACGCCCCCGTCGGTGACCAGCGGCGTCAGCGAGACCTCCACTGGGAACAGGGAGCCGTTGCGGCGCCGCCCCCGCAGCTCGATCTCGCCGCCGCCGGTGGAGAACAGGTCGTTGGCGGGCTTGCGATACCAGGGGCTGGCGGTGGGCCCGGGGGTGGGAACGAGCATCTCCACCGGGCGCCCGGCCAGCTCCGACTGCTGGTAGCCAAACAGAGTGAGGGCGCGCTGATTGGCCTGCTGGATGTGGCCGGCACCGTCGAACACGACGATCGGATACGGCGCATCTTCGAACAGGAGCCGGAACTTCTCCTCGGCCTGCTTGCGGCCGGTGACGTCCTGGCAGCTGCCGACGATCCGGACCGGCCGCCCATGTGCCCCGGCCTCGGAGCGGATGTGCGACTCGACCGCCCGCACCTCACCGTCGGCCAGAACGATCCGATGCTCAATCGACGCAGATGCCTGCTGGGTATGGACGTGAGCCATGAGCTGCTCGACCCGGGCCTGGTCCTCGGGATGCACGCAACTCACCCATGCCTCCACGCTGGGTTCGATTCCAGCCGGTTCGCGCCCGAGAATCCGGAACAGCTCGAGGGACCAGCTGGTCGTCCCTTCGACCAGGTCCATGTAGAAGGAGCCGAGCCCGGCCAGCTGCTGAGCCTCGGCCAGGACCGCCTCGCTGGCGGCCAGCCGGTCGGCGGCCTGCTCGGCCCGCCGGCGCTCGCCCTGCGCCGCCGCGACCAGCAGAGCGGTGGCGCTGCCGACGCAGACGAACACCTCGGCCCGGATGAGCCCAACCTCGTGGCTGCCGGTGCTGAATGGGCCGTGCCCGTGGGCCGTCAGGAGCACGAGGATCCAGTAGACCGAGGCGATTCCCACCCCGGCGCCCCGCTGTCCGTACAAGAAGGCCAGCATGAACATCAGCGGCAGAACCAGGTACGGGAGCGACCCGGTCTGATGCAGCAGGGCGTAGGTGATCAGTGCCACGGCGCCCGACATCCCGAGCACCTCGCCAGTGACCCGCGAGCGCAGGGTCGACCAGCGGATGCCGCTGAGCGTCAGCACCATGGTGCCGACGACCACGATGCCGCTCAGGTCCGCCAGCCACCAGTCGCGCCAGGCGTCGCCCAGAGCGTCGCCACCCGTGACCCATCCGGAGGCGAGCAGACTGATCGCACCGACCACGGCGGCCACCGCGGCACTGATAACGCCGGCCAGACCCACAAACGCCATCACGTCCCCGGGGCGGCGCAGGTTGCGCCGGAAGTCCACGCGCCCGAGCAGATGCACGGCCAGCCAGGGCTCGAGCGTCCAGGCCAGCGCCGCCAGCCCGGCGCCCCACACCGGCGCTCCACGGCTGAGCATCGCGGCGAACGTGCCGGCAGCCACCCCCACGAGCATCCACCTGCCGCGCAGGAGTACCGCCGCCACGGCCAGTCCGGCCGCCGGCCAGACGGTGATCGTCCCGTGGGGATTGGAGAGCGTCAGGCCAATTCGAGATGCCTCAAAGCAGCCAACAGCCACCCCGAGCAGCCAGGCGGTATCCAGGACACCGGGAATGTGCCCCGAAATTACTGCAGCCCTGGCAGCCCTCTTGATCATCTGCCCTTTCGGACCCGCCGACACGGATCTCGCCGACTGAATCTGTCACGAGGTTCATCGACGGTTGCGGACGACTACTTAAGGCCTCTGGACGGATGTTGTTCCCGCAAATTGCGGAAATCTAAAAAGTAGAGCCTAGGCAGTAGCCGCAGCGCGGGCGTGTTCCCGGGCTACCCGCAAAACAAGCGCACCGGCGGCGGCCACGATGAAGCAGGTGACCGCTCCCAAGCCGAGCCCGGCCCTGGCCCCCGCCATGCTCATCAAGGCTCCGACGATCGGTCCGCCGATCGGCGTGGAGCCCTGGAAGGCCACGAACCAGAGCGACATCACGCGCCCGCGCATGTCCGGTGCCGCCCCCAGCTGCAGGGTGGCGTTGCCGGAAGACATGAACGCCACGCTCCCCGCGCCGACCAGCGTCATCGCGATCAGCTCCACCCCCAGGCTCGGTGCCACGGTGGCCAGCGCCATGGCCACGCCGAAACCGGTGACGGACGCGACCAGGGCTGCCGTGCCGGTCCGCCCGCGCGTGGCCACCACCAGCCCACCCAGCACCGCACCGACGCCCATCGCGGCGGTCATGAACCCGAAGCCGCTGGAGCCGGCGTGCAGACCGGTCTTGGCCATGTAGGGCAGCGTCACCTGAAACTCGTAGGTCAGGCACCCGACCACCGCCATCATCATCAGCGGCACGGCCAGGTCCGGCGTCCGGCGGATGTACGCCAGCCCCTCGCGCAGCTGACCCCGCGCCCGAGGAGTCGGCGACGCCGGCCTCAAGGCACTCACGTCCATCGTCCCCAGAGAGGCCACCACCGCCACGAAGCTGCCGGCGTTGAGCAGGAAGCACACGCCGGTGCCGACCGTGGCGATCATGATCCCGGCCACCGCCGGGCCGATCACGCGAGCCACGTTGACCATCACCGAGTTGAGGCTCACGGCGTTGCGCAGATGGAGCGGCCCGACCAGTTCCAGCATGAACGACTGGCGGGACGGGTTCTCAAACGCGTTGTTGAGGCCGAGCAGCATGGCCAGAATCCCGATCTGCCACACGCGCACCTCGCCCGTGACCGTCAGCACGCCCAGAATCAGCGCCTGAACGCCCATCGCGCTCTGCAGGCCGATCATCATCCGCCGCTTGTCCACCCGGTCGGCGATCACCCCCCCGTAGGGGGCCAGGAGCAGCACGGGCAGTGTCTGCAGGGCCACGATCACGCCCAGCGCGGTGGCCGAATGAGTGAGCGACAGGACCAGCCACGACTGGGCCGTCATCTGCATCCACGTCCCGATCAGCGAGATCGACTGCCCGCTCAGATACCTCCGGTAGTTTGGAACCTCGAGGGCGGCGAAGGTGGTGTGGGAGATGCGCCGGATCCGCGTCACCGGCGGTCCTCGGACAACCGCTCGGCCAGACGCTCGAGGGCGGGCAGCGCGGCCAGCACCGAGCGCCGCTCCGATCCCGACAGGCCGTCGAGGGCGCCCAGCACGGCCTGCGTACGCTCGCTGCGCATGCGCCGGGCCAGGTCGGCGCCCGCCTCGGTGGCCTGTACCCAGGCAGCCCGCCGGTCACCCGGATCCGAGCTGCGCTCGAGCAGACCCGCCTCGACCAGTTCACTCACCATGCGCGACAGCATCGTCGGGTTCAGACCCTCGGCCTCGGCCAGTTCAGCCAGGCGCAGCGGACCCTGGCGATCGACGTGCAGAAGCGCGGAGGCTCGCGCCGGGGCGAGCCCGGCATCGGCCGAGGCATCAGTCACCCGCAGCCGGCGGTACAGGCGCGAAATCGTCTGGCGCAGCCGCTGGGCGGTCTCGAGCTGGATGGTGGTGTCGATCTGGGTTGGCATGAAGATAATTGCTTGCTGGCAAGCATTTTATCACACACACCGGGCCGCGAACCGCACGAGCGCCAGCGCCGGGCGGGGTGGCTTTGGGCTCACCCCGCCCGGGCCTTCGGGTACCTCAGGCCGTCATAACGGCTAGGCGGAAAGGGCGGGCACGTAGGCGTCCCACACGCCCGGCCATCCGCCGGGCGAGCCGACGGCGTCGCGCATGTTTTCCCAGCCCTCGCCGTGGCGCTGGAGCTCCCTGTGCTCCAGCTCGACCCGCGTCCGATCAGGGCCTTGCGCGACGAAGCGTACCTCGACCTCGCTGGCCTTCTCGGGGTCGGGCTCGTACTTCCATTGCGTGCTGATGTCCCAGCTGAACACCAGACGGTGCGGAGGCTCGTAGGCGAGGATCCGCGCCCACGTGCACTGGCTGCCATCGACCCCGTGGTCGATGATCCCGCCCCCGACCCGGGGCTCGAACACCATCTTGGCCAGGTCGCCCTCCAGGATGTGGTGATCTGACGGCCACCAGCCCGGCATGCCCTCGGTGAAGACCTGGAAGGCCCGGTCGATGGGCGCTTGAACCACGGTCGAGGTGCAGACCGACGCGACGAAAAGGCTCATCTGTCCTCCTTCATGGGTTGTTCAACGGCCGCCTGAAACGAAGCCAGCGCCCGGTTCCAGAAGCCTTCGAGATATGTGCGCAACTCGTCCAGGCCGTCCGGATCGAGCTGGTAGACGCGGCGATTGCCGGCCGGAAGGTCCCGCACCAAGCTGGCCTCCTTGAGCACCTTGAGGTGCTGGGAGACCGCCGGCCGGCTGACCGGCAGCGTGGCGGCGAGCTCACCCACCGCCCGGGGCCGCTCAGCGATCCGCTCGAAGATCTCTCTGCGGGTGGAATCGGCCAGCGCGGCCAGCGCCTGTCCTTGGTAAGTGGTCACTTACGGTAAGTCTAGGCGGCAAGTATCCCTTGACAGGGGGTAGATTGTGTGGGAAGATTCACCTATGCCTCCGGTTGATCGAAATAACCCCGTCCGGGCCGAATCGTCTGAGTCGGACTACTCGCTCATGGAGTTCTTCCGTGAGTTCCCTGACGACGCGACGTGCCTTGAGTGGCTGTGGCGCAACCGGTTCTCGGAGGATGGC
This sequence comes from Solirubrobacteraceae bacterium, assembly GCA_035551795.1. Taxonomy (GTDB): domain Bacteria; phylum Actinomycetota; class Thermoleophilia; order Solirubrobacterales; family Solirubrobacteraceae; genus Palsa-465. The sequence continues at coordinate 6,672 of DASZMP010000113.1, forward strand.
TCGCATGCCGAATGCCCTTCGTGTGACCGGGTGCGGAAGTTCCACAAGGTCAACGGCAGGCCCGCGTGGGACTGTGACTCCTGCGGGCATCACCTTCACCCGACAGCGGGAACGATCTTCCACAAGTCGTCCACTTCGCTTCACCTGTGGTTCTACGCGATGCACCTGATCACTAGCACTCGGTGCGGCATCTCCGCCAAGCAGCTTGAGCGCGAGTTGGGCGTCACCTATAAGACAGCGTGGCGGATGTTCAACCTGATCCGCAACGAGCTGATGGTTCAGGATGACGAGCCGCTGTCGGGTGAAGTGGAGGCCGACGAGACCTACATCGGTGGGAAGCCTCGCGCTGCTGATCTTCGCCGGCACAGGCGCTCTCAGTACCCGCGTCAGGCCCAGCAGGATTGGATGAAGCGCAAGTCCATTGTGTTCGGTGCCGTCCAGCGCGGGGGGCAGGTACGGATGACGGTCGTGCCCGATAGTTCTTCCGCTTCGCTCGGCCCCGTGCTCTACCAGTACGTGCTGCCGCAGTCCACGATCTTCACTGATGAATGGCACTCCTACATCGGTCCCGGTGGGAAGTTCAAGGCCCACCACCGGATCGCTCACAAAGAGAACATCTACGTGAGCGGCAACGTCCACACGAACACAATCGAAGGCGTGTTCTCGACCGTGAAGAACGGGATCAGGGGCGTCTACCACTCCGTGTCCAAGAAGTGGCTTCAGGGCTACCTGAACGAGTATGCGTGGCGCTACAACCATCGCCACCAGCGCCATGCGATGTTCGAGCAGTTAGTGCTTCGGGCCGCGTACGGAAGCGGAGCCTGACGGCTTGCCGACCTTCGCCACCTTCTTGAGGTTGGCGAAGAACTCCTTACGCTTCGGTACGGGCACTTCAAACCCCTTCGGGGTCTTCTCGGTTGGCATAGGCTGCTCCTTTGCCATACGGGGAGGATAGGGAATGGCCAAAGCGTCATTGGACGGGATCTACCTCAAGCTCGAACGGGCAGAGAGCCTGGTCAAGGGGCTGGAAGCGGAAATCGGGGCCTATGTGACTGCCTGCAAAGACGGCGAGATCATTGGAGAGTTCGATCCGCAATCCAGCGAGTACGTCCTCCATCTGAAAGTGCCGCCGCTGCCCGAGCACTGGGCTGTCGCGGTGAGTGAGATCGCGCACCACCTCCGCAGCTGCCTCGACAACATCGTCTGGCAGGTCATCTTTGAGCGCACGGGCAAGCCGAACAACGGAAGCCAGTTCCCGATCACAACCAGTTCGCAGCAGTTCAAGGAGAAAGTAAAGGCGGGGTGGGTCCAGGGCGTCGAGGGGGGCGACCGGACATTCATCGAGGCCGCGCAGCCGTACAACCACGGACCGCACTGGCAAAAGCGCCACACCCTCTACCTGCTCCAAGACCTCAACAACATCGACAAGCACCGCTTCCTGCACTCCGGGTACGTCGCCGGGGGATACAGGATCGAGGGCATCCTGATTCCGTGGTATCCGGGCATCAATAGGCTCGTTGAGAACCTTCCGCCCGACGGGCGCACCGTCCGCTTCAAGGCGCCCATGCCCGTGCCGACTTCGACCAGTGACCTGGGAGAAGGATGGACGTTTACATGGCTCGGCGACGAGGACAGCACAGAAATCCTCCGCGTCAAAGTTCCCAACCCTGGGCCGAATCCGCATATGGAAGTGCAGAAACCCTCGACCTTCGCGGTATCTCTGAGCAGCCGTAGGTCGCCCGTCACCGTCGAAGACCTCGCCCGCATCGCCCGCAAGGTTCGCTCGATTGCGGACCATTTCCAGAAACTCCTCTGGCCCTAACAGCCCAAAATCGTCGCGGGTACCGCTCATGCAGCGGCCCTCCGCGTCTGCTTGCCATGCCGGACAGAGTGTACCCCCAATAAAGGGATACTTGCCGTCTAGGCTTACGCGCGGCTCAGGTCAAGCGACCAGCTTGTCGAGCCTGCCTACAACCCGTCCAGCGCCTGGTTGAACGTCTGGCTGGGGCGCATGGCGGCGGCGACCTTGTCTGGGTCGGGCCGGTAGTAGCCGCCGATGTCCACCGGCTCGCCCTGGACACGGTTCAGCTCCTGGACGATCTGCTGTTCGGCCTCGGCCAGGCGCTCGGCCAGCGGCGCGAACCGCTCGGCCAGGTCGGCGTCGTCGTCCTGGGAGGCCAGCTCCTGGGCCCAGTACAGCGCGAGATAGAAGTGGCTGCCGCGGTTGTCGAGCTCGCCGGCACGGCGGGAGGGCGAGCGGCCCTCCTCCAGCACCCGTCCGGTGGCCCGGTCCAGCGCCTGCCCGAGGATCCTGGCCCGCGGGTTGTCGTCCTTGTCGGCCAGCATCTCCAGGGACTCGGCCAGGGCCAGAAATTCTCCCAGGGAGTCCCAGCGCAGGTGGTTCTCGTGCAGGAACTGCTGGACGTGCTTGGGCGCAGAGCCACCCGCTCCGGTCTCGAACAGGCCGCCTCCGTCCATCAGCGGCACGATCGAGAGCATCTTGGCGCTGGTCCCGAGCTCGAGGATCGGGAACAGGTCGGTCAGGTAATCCCGCAGGACATTCCCGGTCACCGAGATCGTGTCCTCGCCGCGGCGGGCCCGCTCGAGCGTGAACCGGGCCGCCTCGGCCACCGGCATGATCTCGATCTGGACGCCATCCGTGTCCAGCGCGTCGAGGGCCGGGCCAACCTTGGCCAGAAGCTCGGCGTCATGCGCCCGGGTCTCGTCGAGCCAGAACACCGCCGGTGCTCCCGTGGCCCGGGCGCGCTCGACGGCCAGCCGGATCCAGTCCTGGATCGGAGCATCCTTGGTCTGGCACATGCGCCAGATGTCGCCGGCCTGCACGTCGTGCTCCAGCAGGATCCGGTCCTCGGCGTCGACCACACGCACGCGCCCGGACGATGCGATCTCGAACGTCTTGTCGTGCGAGCCGTACTCCTCGGCCTTCTGCGCCATCAGGCCGACATTGGGCGTGGTCCCCATCGTGGCCGGATCGAACGCGCCGTGCTCGCGGCAGTGGTCGACCGCCTCGGCGTACAGCGGCGCGTAGGAGTGGTCGGGGATCACGAACTTGGCGTCCTGCTGCTCGCCCTGGGCGTTGAACATCTGGCCGGAGGCACGGATCGCGGCCGGCATCGAGGCATCGATGATCACGTCACTGGGCACATGCAGGTTGGTGATGCCGCGGTCGGAGTCGACCATCGCCAGACCCGGACGGTCCTCGGGCCACTCGACCTCGGCGCCCTCGGGCAGCGCACCCAGCCCGTCGTTTGGATTCCAGCCCGGCGCCTTGAGGTCCGGGAGGAAGGTACTGACTGCGTGGCCGAAGATGATCGGGTCAGACACCTTCATCATCGTGGCCTTGAGGTGGATGGAGTACAGGACACCCTGGCGCCGGGCATCGTCGATCTGCTCGGTCAGGAAGCGGCGCAGCGCCTGCACCCGCATCACCGAGGCATCAATCACCTCGCCTTCGAGCAGTGGCAGAGAGTCGCGCAGGAGCGTCGTCTCACCGGACTCGTTCACGTGCTCGATCCGCACCTGGGCTTCCCGGTCGAGGGTCAGGGAGCGTTCGGTGGAGCGGAAGTCCCCATCGCTCATCGTGGCCACGCGCGAGCGCGAATCGCCTGACCACCGGCCCATCGAATGCGGGTGTCTGCGGGCGAACTCCTTGACCGCCGCCGGCGCCCGGCGGTCCGAGTTCCCCTCCCGGAGCACCGGGTTCACCGCGCTGCCCTTGACGCGGTCGTAGCGCTCTCGCGCGTCGCGATCCTCGTCGGTGGAGGGCTCGTCCGGATAGTCCGGCAGGTCGTAGCCATGCTGTTGAAGCTCGCGGAGGGCGGCCTTGAGCTGAGGCACCGAGGCGCTGATGTTGGGGAGCTTGATGATGTTGGCCTTGGGTGTCTTGGCCAGCTCGCCCAGCTCGGCGAGGGCGTCCGCCACCCGTTGCTCCTCGCCGAGGAGGTCGGGGAACTGGGCCAGGATGCGCCCGGCCAGGGAGATGTCGCGCAGCTCCAGCCCCACCCCGGCGGTGCCGGCAAACGCCCGGACGATCGGCAGCAGGGACTGCGTGGCCAGCGCCGGCGCCTCGTCGGTGTGGGTGTAGATGATCTTCACGGGCCCTCAGCCCAGCACCCTACCCGGACCTGACAGGATTCCCGCCGAGAATGCTCGCTGCCCTGGCCTCTCTGATCATCGCCGGAGTCGGTGCCGCCGGCGCCGGCGCGGCCGCGGCGCCGACCGTCATAGCGCACGCCGCGGGGGCCGGGTCCCGGCCGCTGGCCGGGAAGGTGGTCGGCATCGACCCCGGCCATAACGGTCGAAACTGGAGCGATCCGTCGTTCATCGACCACCAGATCTTCAACGGCCGCGAATACGAGAACTGCGACACCACCGGAACCGAGACCGACGGTGGTTACACCGAGGCGCGATTTACCTTCAACGTGGCGCGTTACCTGGCCACCGACCTGCGTGCCGAGGGAGCCAAGGTGGTGCTCACGCGCCACTCCAACGACGGCGTCGGCCCCTGCGTCAACACACGCTCGCGGATCATCAACCGCGCCCACGCCAATGTGGCGATCGACATCCACGGTGACGGCGGTCCGCCGAACGGACGCGGGTTCGCGATCCTCGAACCGGTGGCCGACGGTCCCAACAACCACGTGATCGGCGCCTCCAAGCGCTTCGCCCGCGATCTTCGCGCTCACTTCCGGTCGGGCACGCGCATGCCGCTCAGCACCTACGACGGCGTCGATGGTCTGCAGCCCCGCAACGATCTGGCCGGTCTCAATCTGACGCGGGTTCCGAAGGTCCTGATCGAGTGCGGGAACATGCGGAACGCCACCGACGCCCGGAGGATGGTGACCGCGCGCTTCCAGCGCCGCGCGGCCTCCGCGATGGCTGCCTCCATCGCCGAGTTCCTGCGCAACCGCTAAATTCGAAGACATGCCACTGCAAGGCGAATACGCGCCGCCGCCGCCCGTCGATTGGATCCGAGATCAGATCGAGACGTGGGAGCGCACCGGTGGCCGCGAGGGCACCAGGCACAGGGACACGGGTCTGCCCGTGGTGATCGTGGTGAACCGCGGCGCCAAGTCCGACCGGCTCCATCGCACCCCACTGATGCGGGTCGAACACCAGGGCGATTTCCTGGCCGTCGGCTCCAAGGGCGGCGCGCCTCAGAATCCGGCCTGGGTCAACAACATCCGCACCCATCCCGAGGTGGAGATATGGGACGGGACCGAGCGCGGGGACTACACGGTCCGCGAGGTCCACGGTGAGGAACGCGAGCAGTGGTGGGAGCGCGCCGTGGCCGCCTACCCGCCTTACGCCGAGTACCAGACGCGGACCGATCGCCTCATCCCGTTGTTCGTGCTCGAGCCGGCCGGCTCGTAGGGCTCAGAGCCGCCTGGCCACCGCCCGGCCGGCGGTGCGACCGGAGAACAGGCAGCCGCCCAGGAACGTGCCCTCCAGGGCGTTGTAGCCGTGCATCCCTCCGCCGCCGAAGCCGGCCACCTCACCGGCGGCGTAAAGGCCGGGCAGGGACTCTCCCTCGGGCGTGAGCACGTTCGCGTCCAGGTCCGTGTGCAGGCCGCCGAGAGTCTTACGGGTCAGGATGTTCAGCTTGACCCCGATCAGCGGGCCGGCGTCCGGGTCGAGAATGCGGTGGGGTGGAGCGATCCGGCTGATCCGGTCAGGGAGGTAGCGCCGTCCGGCCCGGATTGCCATCACCTGAAAGTCCTTGCCGTAGGGGTTGTCGACCTGAAGATCGCGCGCCACGATCTGGCGTTCGATCTCGTCGTAGGAGAGCAGCGGCTCGTCGGTCAGCCGGTTCATGCCCGCCACCAGATCGCGCAGGTTGTGCTCCACCACGAAGTCCGGACCGTGATCCATGAACTTCTGGATCGGGTCGGGGACGTTGGGTAGGACCCGCTGCCGGAGGGTGTCCGGGATGCTCTGGCCAGTGATGTCTGGGTTCTGCTCGGACCCCGACAGGGCGAACTCGCGGGCGATGATCCGCCGGTTGAGGATGAACCAGGTGTGGTCGTAGCCGGATTTGCCGATGAACTCGAGCGTGGCCAGCGTGTCGAAGCCGGGGTACAGGGGAGCCGGCAGCCGGCGACCGACGGCGTCGAACCACATCGAGGAGGGGGCGGGCAGGATGCGGATCCCGTGGTGGCTCCAAATCGGGTCCCAGTTGCGAATCCCCTCCACGTAGTGCCACATGCGGTCGCGTCCGATCAGGCTGGCCCCGGCCCGCTCGGCGATGCCCAGCATCCGTCCATCCACGTGCGCGGGGACCCCGGAGATCAGGTTCTTGGGCGGCGGGCCGAGGCGCGCGGGCCAGGCCTGACGCACCATCTCGAAGTTGTGGCCGATGCCGCCGCTGGCGATCACCACGGCGCCGGCGCGAGCGCTGAACTGGCCCGCCACCTCCCGTGAGCTGTCCTCACCGCGGCGGACCGAGCTGGGCTCGAGCACGGCGCCGCTCACTCCCTGAAGCGCGCCCCCCTCCAGCACCAGCTCATCCACCCGGTGGCGGAAGCCGAACCGCACCAGGCCTTTCTCCTCGGCGGCGCGGACCCGGCGCTCGAACGGCGCCACCACCCCGGGTCCCGTGCCCCACGTCAAATGGAAGCGGGGCACCGAGTTGCCGTGCCGGGTGGCATCGCCGCTGCCGCGTTCGGCCCAGCCCGGGCTCGGCATGACTCGCAGTCCCATCCCGTGGAGCCATTCACGTTTCTCACCGGCGGCGAACTCGACGTAGGCCCGCGCAAAACGGCGTGGCCATTCGTCCTCGGGCCGGTCAAAGCCGGCGCTGCCCAGCCAATCGGACCAGGCCAGCTCGAACGAGTCCTTGATCCGGGCCCGCCGCTGCTCCGGGCTGTTCACCAGGAACAGCCCACCCAGCGACCAGAACGCCTGCCCGCCCAGCGACTGCTCGGGCTCCTGGTCTAAGAGCAGCACGTGTTTGCCCGCGTCGGCGAGCTCGGCGGTGGCCACCAGACCGGCCAGGCCGGCACCGACGACGATCACATCGGCGCTCAGATCCCCACTCGCGGCAGACATGGCGGGGGAGTCTTACACGAAGGCGGGTAGCCTGGCTCCAGCCATGTGCCGCCTGTTCGGGATGACCGGAGGACCGGAACGGATCCGCGCCACGTTCTGGCTGCTACAAGCACCGGACTCGCTGTCGGACCAGAGCCACCGAGAGCCCGACGGCACCGGACTGGGCACCTTCTCCGAGGATGGCCGGCCGGTGATGTCCAAACAGGCAGTGGCCGCCTATTCCGATAAGAAGTTCGCCACCGAGGCCAAAGAGGTCAAGTCAAGGACCTTCGTGGCCCACATCCGCTACGCGTCCAACGGCGCGGTGGAGCTCAAGAACACGCACCCGTTCGAGCAGGAGGGCCGGCTGTTTGCCCACAACGGGGTGATCGGCGACGTCAACCGGCTCGATGCCGGGCTGGGGGACGCTCGCTCGCTGGTGGCGGGGGACACCGACTCAGAGAGGTTCTTCGCGCTGATCACCCGGGAGGCGCAGGAGACCGGCGATTTGGGGCAGGGGATCCGCAGCGCGTCAACCTGGGTGGCACAGAACCTGCCGATCTTCGCCATCAACTTCGTGCTGATCACGCCGTCGGACGTGTGGGCGCTGCGCTATCCCGACACGCATGAGCTGCACGTGCTCAAGCGCGCGGCGGGCGGTCCGGACGGCAACTCCCACCTGGAGCATTCCGGCGACCCCCACGAGACGCGTGTGCATTCGGCCCACCTGGCCGAACATCCGTCGGTGGTCGTGGCCAGCGAGCCGATGGACGACGATCCGGCCTGGCAGGCGCTGGAGTCCGGCCAGCTGCTGCACGTGGACGGCGACCTCGGGGCGACGATCGAGACGATCCTCCCGGGACCTCCCACCCAGCAGCTGACTCTGGCCGACCTGGATCCCAAAGCGGCCGCGTCCCAGCGCAAATCCGGGCAGTAGCACCGCTACTGCCGGTGGCGGGGCACTCATAGGCCCTGCCACTCATAGGCCCTGCCGCCGGAGCAAACGTGGGCGTTCTTCTAGAGACCCCGCGGGTGCAGGATCAGGTTGAAGCTGTCCAGGTAGGCGCGGGTGACGTTGTGCATGCGGTGCGCGCGACCTGAGTCGACGCCCCAGCCGCCGCTCTCCCACCACTGGCCGCGGATGTCGATGATCACGTGGTCCTGGTCGGCGCTCAGGTAGGTGCGATCGCGGATCGTCACGTAACGGCCGCGTCCGGGCAGGATCAGCGGCTGGCCGGGCAGGGTCTGAGTGGTGACCGGACCGTCCAGGTAGCCGCCGGCGTGCAGCACCGCGGAGACGAAGCCGGAGCAGTCGTAGCCTGACTGCACCATCGCGTAGTTGGCGTGGCCGCCACCCCACACGTACGGCAGGCCGTCGAGCAGCCTGGCCATGGTCAGCATCGCCGCGACCTTGCGGCTGGCGTGACGCTGGGGCCACATGTTGTGCCGGTTGATCTCCTCCGCGATCGACAGAACCTCCTGGACGTACCAGCCGGCGTGGTTGTAGGCGTAGACCGCGCCGGGAAGGTTCGGACCGGCACCGGCGGCCCTGAGGTACCTGGCCGCGGCAAAGATCGCGTCGGTGGGGTCCCATGGATTCGGCATCCCTCCCGCGGGCTTGCCCTTGAGGTTGACCGACTGTCCGTACTCGGCCCAGGTGGCCGGCATGAACTGCATCCAGCCGATCGCTCCGGCCGACGAGACGGCCAGATCCTTGCCGTAGCGGGTCTCGACGTAGTTGACCGCGGCGAGCACCTGCCAGGGGATCCCGTACTTCTTGCCGGCGGCCCGGTAGATCTTCTGCAGGAAGACCGGCGGTTCGATCATGCCTCCCACCAGCACGTCGTAAGTGCGCAGCTGAGCGGGGGTCAGGAAATTCGCCAGGACCGGGGTCGAGAAGCTGGTCCCCGAGTTGACCACTGGGGCTTCGCTCGTGGGCGCCGGCTTCGGGGCCGGATTAGCGGGGTGCCGCGGGGCGGCCGATGCCCCGCCGGTGTGATGGGTGCTGCGATGGTGCGAGGCGCGGTGATGGCTACGGTTGGCCGGGCGCCCGGAGTGGTGATGAGTCCGGCGCTTCTTCGGGTGGTGAGCTGCGCCGCCCGGTTTGGTGCTCGTCGGGGTGGTGGTTGTAGTGGTGGTCGTCGGGGTGGTCGTGGGAGGCGCTGCCTGAGAGGTGGTCGTCGGGGGCTGGCCCTTCGTGGTGGTGGTAGTGGTAGTGGTGGTAGTGGTGGTGACCGGCGGCGGAGTGCTGGTGGTGGTGGGGGCGGGAGTGGAGGCGGTCCCGGTGCTCGCCGGCTGGGTGCTGGAGGTGGACGTCGTCGTCGTGGTGGAGGCGGGGGTCGAATCGCCTTGCGCCAGGGCAAAGCCGGGGCCCAGACCGGCCAGCAGGGCCGCTGCGGAGGCCAGGAAGGCGCCGAGCCGCGGCGTCCGCCGCTCGTAGATGGGCCGGGGCTCCGCGGCTTGCCAGCCCAGTTCCGGCAGCTCGATCGCCGGATGGGGCCCGGCGATCAGCTCGAAGCTCGTCCGAGGATCCTCACAGATGTCCGGTCCAAGCTCGAAGCAGACGCGCCAGTGGAACACCTGGCCTCGGCGGTCAAACCGGGATCCGGCGATCCGCTCCAGGTCGCTGGCGGTCGGCCGGTGAGCGGTGATCTTCCCGCCCCGGCGGGCCAGGAGGCGAAGATCCTTGGGCGGCCGGCGGCCGTCCAGCACGTCCGCCTCCACGGAGACGGTCAGCTTGGCCGGGCTGCGCTGGGCCGGGGCGAAGCTCGTCAGCCGGAGCCATCCTTGGCCCCGGTCCATCTGAGGGGAATCCATTCCGATCTAATTCAGTATGTGTCGGGTGCTTCCTGCGGTATCCGGTCCTCTGTAGTAACGGCTAATTCGTCTCCGACCTGAACCCCCCTGGCCTGAATTTCTCCTCCGGCCAGCTCGAGCACGCTCTTGGCTCCCTTGGCGCCGCGGGCCTTCCATGCGGGCAGGCGCTCCACCAGCCGGAGCACGCGGAGATTCCGGTCCAGGAAGATCGCGTCGAACTCGAAGCGCATGAACGCGCTGTGGATCGAGGGCGACGGCGTGAGCAGGATGCCCTCGCCGGCGGGCAGGGAGTCGCGGCCCAGCAGCCCGCGCAGGCGCAGCCATGGATTGTCGGCGATCACCGCCGACTCGCACACGGTCGTGCCTCGGGTCTGGTTGATGATGGTCGCGGTGCGCGGCACGATGTTCTGCGCGGGAGCGGCTCAGCCGGCGGGCGGTACGTCCACCGAAGGAAGCCGGACCGAGATTATCGTCGGCCCCCCCGGATGGCTTTCGATGCTGGTCGTCCCACCCAGCATCTGCACGCGTTCGTGCATCCCGACCAGGCCCAGATGGCCCTCGGTGACCGCACGGGAGTACGTGCTGTCCAGCTCGAAGCCGCAACCGTCGTCGCGGACCTCTGCCTGGACCGCGCCGTCGGTGACGATCACGCTTATCTCGACCCGGCTGGCGCCGCTGTGCTCGCGGATGTTGTGCAGGGCCTCCTGGATCAGGGCGAGCAGGGTGATCCGCTGTGAGTCGGTGAGCGAGTCGAAGTCTCCCTCGACTGTGGCCGCGGGCTCCACCCGGGTGCGCATCACGAAGTCATCGATCAGGCCGGTGAAGGCGCTGGCGAAGGATTCGTCAGGCAGGAACGGCGAGACCATCAGGGTGGAAATCCGGCGCAGGTCAGAATCCACGGCCGCCAGACGGGCGTGCAGGTCGTCCAGGTGCCCGAGGATGTGGTCACGGGCCCCCCCATCGGCCAGCACCTGCTGCAGCTGCCCATGCAGGAGCCGGAGGTCCTCACCGAGCAGGATCAGGTCCTGCTGGGGGCCGTCGTGAAGATCGAAGCGCAGACGGGCCAGCTGGCGCCGGGCTCGCGACTCGGCCTCCTGGGGCCTGGACGCAGCAGGGCCATCCGAAGGCTGGAGCCTGGCGGCATCGAGATGGACGTTTGGTGATCCCGGCTCGGACTGCATGTGCCCCTATCTGCTCAGGTCAAAGGCAGGCTTTGTCATCCCGGACCGCGGATCACTCTAGTGAGGATTAGATTCTCTGGCAATGGCCACGGTCTACACGACAGTCCATCACGACGGTGGCGAGGATCTCGTGGCGATCGAGGAGCCGCTGGAGATCCGAGTCGACGGCGAGCCGCTGGCGGTGACGATGCGCACGCCCGGTCACGACGATGAGCTGGCACTGGGCTTCCTGTACAGCGAAGGGCTGATCGATCAGGTGCGCACCGCAGAGCCCACCCGGGACTTTGCGGCCAATGTGATCGAGGTGGCGGGACCGCTGCGCCGGGACCCCGGGCGGCGGCGCTTCTACACCACCTCGTCGTGCGGGGTGTGCGGTAAGGGGGCCCTGGAGGAGGTGGCCGTCGACAGCCCGGAGCTGTCGTCCGGCCCGGTCGTGGCCCGGGAGTTGCTGGCCGCGCTGCCGACTGGCCTGGAGCAGCCCGGGCACCGCCGCACCGGAGGCCTGCACGCCACCGGCCTGTTTCACCCGGACGGCCGGGCGATCGTGGCCCGCGAGGACGTGGGCCGCCACAACGCGATGGACAAGGTCATCGGGCACTCACTGATGCGTGGTTGGCTGCCGCTGAGCGACCGCCTGCTGTGTGTGAGTGGACGGCTGTCGTTCGAGCTCGTCCAGAAGGCCGCGGTGGCCGGGGCCCCGATCCTGGTCGGGGTGGGGGCGCCGAGCTCTCTGGCCGTGTCGCTGGCCGAGGACCGCGGGATGACCCTGTGCGGGTTCGCCCGGGGGACTCGCGTGAACGTCTACACCCATCCCGAGCGGGTCAAGGGCTAACGCGCGCTCACTCGGCGGCGGCCGCGCGCGCTCACTCGGCGGCGGCCGCGGCCAGGCGTTCGATTTCCTTCTCGGAGCTCCAGGCGCCGACGGCCGCCCTGATCAGCCCGCCGAGCGGTATCGAACGAACCACGAAGCCGGCGTCGCCCAGGCGCTTGACCTCCTCCTCAGGGTCCTCCGCCGACCATGAGACCAGGGTCGAGCGCCCACGCGGAGCCACCTCGAGACCTCGCTCGCTGAGGCCAGAGGCCAGCGTTTGGGCCAGATCGACGGCGCGCTGGTGCACCCACTGCCAACCGGCCTCCTCGAGGACTCCGAGCGAGGCCAGCGCCCATGTGCTGCGGATCGCCGACGGAAAGCCGTTGTCCAGCCGCGGCGCGCCCTCGGCCAGACCCGAGTCCAGGATGTTGTCGTGATCGCTGAGCGTGGAGTAACTGGGCCACGGCGGCTCGATCCCGTCCAGCCGGTCAGGTCGCACATACAGGCAGCCACTGCCCTCCGGGCCGCATAGCCACTTCTGCCCGGAGGCGGCGTAGTAGTCGCAGCCGAGCGCGCGGACGTCGACGGGGATGGCACCGAGGCTCTGGGCGGCGTCCAGGAGGACCGGTATCCCGGTGGCGACCAGCGCCGGCACGTCGGCAATTTGCCCATTGACCCAGGACACGTGCGAGCAGGCGATCAGCCGGGTGCGCGGGCCAATTTCCTCAGCCAGCTCGGCAAACGGCACCACTCGAATGCTCACGGCATAACGGATCCGGGCCAGGCGCAGGGGGGCAAGGAGTCCCGGGTGCTCCTCGTCGGTGGTCAGGATCTCATCGCCATCGGTAAATCGCAGGCCGCCGAGGACGGTGTTAACTCCGTCGGTCGTGGATCCGGTCAGGGCCACCTCCGCGGGCTGTGCGCCCAGCACCGCGGCATAGGCGGTTCGGGATCGCGCGGCCAGATCGATCACCTCGTCGAAGTACGCTCTCCCAGCTCGACCGGCCGCGGCATCCCGTTCGACGCGTTCCCGCACGGCCTCGACGGCCGCCCTCGGCACGGGCCCCTCGGTGCCGGCGTTGAGGTACGCCGTCCTCTCGAAGACGGGGAAATGCTCGCGAAAGCGAGCGGGGTCAGTCACAGTGTCGAGACGATACCGGCACCCGTTCAGTCCTCGCCGGACTCGTCGTCGTCGGACTCCTCCAGCTCCCGCTTGAGCACCTTGCCGGTCGCATTGCGTGGCAGCTCGTCGATGAACACGACCTCTCGCGGGACCTTGTATCGGGCCAGGTTGTCCTTGACGTAGGCCTTGACCTCGTCCTCGCTCAGCTCGGCCCCGTCGCGCTTGACCACGAAGGCCTTCAGGCGCTGGCCGAAGTCATCGTCCTCTACGCCGATCGCTGCGGCCTCAGATACCCCTTCGTGCTTGACCAGCAGCTCCTCCACCTCCGCCGGGAAGACGTTCTCGCCGCCCGAGACGATCATCTCGTCGTCCCGCCCGTCGATGAACAGGCGGCCTTTCTCGTCGAAGTGGCCGACGTCTCCGGACGCCATCAGTCCGCCCACCTCGTCCTTGCTGCCGCCGCCCGTGTAGCCCTCGAACTGGATCGAGTTGCCCACGAAGATGCGGCCGCTGTCGCCTCCCTTCACCTCATTCCCGTCGTCGTCCAGGATCTTGACCACCGCTCCGTGCACGACACGTCCGACCGTGGATGGCGCGTCCTGGAGATCCTCTGGACCGGCGATCGTCGCGAACGCGATCTCGGTGGAGCCGTACAGGTTGTAGATCACCGGACCGAACCGCTCGGTGACCCGCTGAGCCAGGTCCTCGCCCAGCTGCGACCCGCTCACGAAGATGATCCGCAGGTTGGGGAACTCCTTGCCCTCCCACTCGGACTCGTCCACGCCGAGCATCCGCTGCAGCATGACCGGGACCACGATCATCGCCCGGGCGTCGTGTTCCTGCAGGCTCTGGAGCGTCTCGGCCGGATCAAACTTGCGATGCAGGACCAGCGTCGAGCCGAGAGCGATTCCCAGCAGCATCTGGGAGAACCCGAGCGCGTGGAACATCGGAACGCTGAGCTCTGTCACCTCGCGGGCGCGGAACGGCACCTTGCTGAGCAGGCCTCCGATCGGAGACAGCGACCAGGGAACGTCGCGACCGGCCCCCTTGGGGGTTCCGGTGGTGCCGGAGGTCAGGATCACCACCTTGGCCGGGTGCTCGGGCTTGGGCGGCGCCTCGTCGGGCGCGGACTGGATCAGCGCGTCCAGCGTGTCATCGGCGTCTGGATTGCTGTCTGCCCAGGAGATCCAGCGGCCATGCGGCGGATCGACTCCCTCCACCATCCCGGCGAACTCCTCGTCGAACACGAACAGGTCAACCCCCTCGCGCTCGGCCACCTCGCGGACCTGCGGACCGGAGAACGAGGTGTTGAACAGGATGATGCGCGCCCCGCACTTGGCCGCCGCGAAGAACGCCTCGAGGAAGCCGCGGTGGTTGCGAGCGAGGATGGCCACGCCGTCGCCGGCCCGCAGGCCGTCACGCCGCCAGGCCGTCGCCAGTGAGTTCACCCGCTGGTCGAGCTCCTTGTAGGTGAGCTGACCCCCCTCGTCGATCAGGGCCAGCTGGTTGCCGTGCCGGAGACCGGCCAGCGACATCCCCCCGCCGAGCATGCCGTAGCGCTCGAACGAGATGAGCATCTGGGCCACCTTGTGGGGCATTTCCGGGCCGACCAGCCCGGCCCGGATGCACAGGGCGACGTAATAGGCCTCGTCTCCGAAGCGCTCCAGCAGTTTGGTCGCGCCGGATACGAGCCCAAGGGGGTCAAGCAGATCCACCATCCTCACCTCTCGCCGTAAATGTACGGTGTGCGCAGGCTCAGCTACCCCGGATCGTGCCATTGATCAACCGCGCCTGCGGCGATCGGGTCGGAGGAATCGAGGTCAGCTGTGGACGATGCCGGTGGTCTCCACACCGGCGCTGTCCACCACGACGCACAGCTTCGGGGCGCACGAGATGGCGTTCTGCTGGCTGGCCGACTTGGGCCGGATCGCGCCATCCCAGCTCCAGCCGCCCTTTACGGGGTTGCCGGACGTGTAGGCATCGTCTGCCGTGTCGAGCGCCACGCACAGCGTCTGTGCTGCGCACCCCACCGCGTCGAGTAGCTCGGCGCTGGCCGGGGGCGGCGACGCCAGCACGTCGCGGGTCTTCCAGTGTCTCGAGCCGCCGCGGGGCAACGCCGTGGCGACGGCCAGACCCGGAGAGGTATCGCCGAACCCCACGCCCACGCAAAGGGTCGTGTCCGGGCAGTCCAGGTCGCTGATCACACCGCCGCCCACCGGACCGCCCGTGAAGTGCCATGAGCTGCGACCGCCGGTGGGATCGCTCGAGTACACGTGCTCCGAGCCCGCCACCACGCATAGACCGGCGCTCGGGCAGGACACGCTGGTCAGCGTGCCGCCCAGCCGGACCATGTGCCAGGCGCCCGCTCCACCCCGCGGCACGGTCGTGCTGAGAACGTCTGCGGCCGCGGCCCCGTCCACCGCCACGCACAGCGTCACGGTGGGACAGGAGATGCCGAGGAGCCCGGCGTTGCCCCCGTCCGTGCCCTGGACCGAATCGATGCGTCGCGGCCGGCTCCAGCTCCTGGCGCCACGCGTGGGATGGGCGGTGCTGAGAACCCTTCCGCTGTCGTCGACAGCCACGCACAGCCGTGTTGTGGGGCAGGAGATGCCGGTCAGCGTGTTGACGGCATCGACGCGCTGGGGCCGCGACCACGAGTGAGCTCCCCGGGTTGGCCGGGTGGTGAACAGGGCGTGGCCGGATGCATCGACGGCCACACAGAGATGGCTCGTGGGACAGGAGACCGCCTGTACCCCACTGTCGCGCGAGGACTCCACCCGAACCGGTTTATGCCAGCGGATGCCTGGTGCGGCCTGAGCCGGTGTGGCGATCACCCCAACCCCCACCAGCAGCCCAACAAGACGGAAGCTTGGACTGCGCAAGGCTCGATTTCTACCAGCCGTCCTGACGGAACAGGGATGTTTTCGTCAGGGAACAGTCAGCTCGAGCGCTTCGGCCACCGTGTCGATGGCATCAACCAGCTCGTCGATTGGCGCCAGCACGGGCTCGCTGGATGCCGCCGCCCGCCCGGGGACGAGGTCGCTGTACAGCCGCCGGAGCGGCGGAAGGACTGCGTCTGCGCCGGCGGCCTGGCCCGCCGAACGCCCGCTGGCCAGTCTGCGCCAGCCGGCCAACGGCGTCTGCAGCTGAGCCAGGATCAGCCCCAGCGACTGATCCAGAGCCTCGCTCAGCGGCTCGAGCTCCGGGCGCGCCGGGCGCTGTGTCTCGCTCATCAGATCTGCCCGCATCGCGTGAACCGCATAGACCAGCCGGCGCAGCCCGACCAGCACCGCCCGGCCCTGGCGGGGATCGATGCCCCGCACCGGTTCGGACTCGCTCTGGGTCACCGCGGCTTCCGCATCGCTGTAGGCGATCCGGGACTGCCGGGCCAGCCGGCGCAGAGCGGACTCGTCGGGCTCACCCCCGGCGATGACGGCCTCAAGCACACCCCGGAGGTACAGCCGCTGGGCGGCCACCACATCGGCCAGCAGAGGCTCGGCCGACCGGCCTGACCAAGTCGGCCACAGCAGATAGATGGCGACGCCGATCGCTCCCCCCACCGCTGTATTGATGCCACGGTCCAGCGCGATGGTGGTGGAGTCCGGCGCCACGGGATGCAGTAGGAACACGATCACCGCCGTGATCCCGGCCGTGCCGGCGGCGAAGCTGGCCGGGAATACCGCGTAGGTCGCCCAGGCCAGGAGGCCGATCACGACGACCAAGCCCCACCCGGCCGGCTGTAGGGCGACGGCGATCAGAGTGGCCGCGATCACTCCGACAGTGGTTCCGAGCAGGCGCTCGGCCCCGCGCGTGAACGTGGCGCCGAACTCGGGGCGCAGGGCCGTGGCCGCGGCAATCACAGCCCAGTAGCCGCGCGGAAGGTGTAGGCGCTGCGCGATCAACTCGGTCAGCGTCACCGCCACCGCCAGCCGGACGGCGTGACGACCCGTGGCGGAGCTGAGCGTGGCGCTGGCGCGCAGGCGCCGCACGTCGGCGGCCAGCTGATGGCGGGGCGACCGTGATCCGAGCGACGGGTGGAAGAGGTAACGCAGACCGGGTGGTCGCGCGCTCTGGGTGGTCAGCCGGGCAGCCGCCCGCAACTGCCCACCCAGGGCAGCCACCCGGGTCCGCACGGCGGGCGTGAGGTCCGGCGCCGGAGAGCCCGGCGCCGGTTGCGTGCCCCATCCACTCAGCCCGGCCGCCAGCTCGTCCAACTCGCGGTCGCACCGGCCGCGGGTCTCGATGCTGGCGGCGATGAGCTCCAGCACCTGCTGAGCCAGCTCCAGGCGATCGGCCACCAGGGGGTGGTCGCAATATCCGCCGAGTGCGACCAGCTCGATGCGGATCCGGCGGCCCTCGTCGACCAGGCTCGACAGCGTCACGGCCGCCTGATCTGCGAACAGCGCCGGCCCGCTCAGCTGCAGCTCGGCCTCCACGAGGCTGTCAGCGCTGGGAATGTTGGTGCCGGCCGGATGGGCGGCCAGCGCGCCCAGGCCCCGGTAGGCGGCGGCGACCGCCGAGCGCTGACGGCGCCAGGTGGGTGGACGCGCCACGAGGGTGGCGGTGGCGATCTGGACGGCGCCGCCACCCAGCGCGAGGCCCGCCAGCGTGAACGCCCCGCCCACGTTCTCCGGAAAGCGCCCGAAGACGACGAATGCGATCACCGTCTGGACCCCGACGACGCCGCCCCGCCGGCCAAGTGTGGTGAGCAGTCCCGCGGCCAGGCAGAACACGGCCAGCAGGCCTAGATGCAGCCACGGCACCTGCCCACTCAGGGTTCCGGTCAACGTCGCGATGGCGAGTCCGACAGCGGCGGCGATCATCGTCCCGACGGGCGGCACCAGCGAACCTCCGCCGCCGCGCCACGCCACTCCGGAGAGCATCGCCCCCGCGGCCATCGTGACTGCCAGGACCGGCTGATCCGCCAGCGCGCCCACGGCCAGTACCGCGGCCACGGGAACAGCCGCCACCAGGCCTGCTCGCGCCGAGATGGCGGCTCGATCCACCCGCGTCGCGGCACGGACGGCGCGAGTCGCCGCCGTTGACGCTGTGAGGCGGTCTTCGACGGGCATTCGGGGGATCATCCGGCGGATGTGAGGCCGGCCGGCTTTGTCGGTCGGGCGAGCAGCGGGCACCTACAGTACGGAGAAATGCCCCCCTCCTCCCCAGCTTCCGGTCCGTCGCGACCCCGGCTCGGGCTGTTCCTGGTTCGCTACGGCCTGGGAGCGATCCTCGTCGTGGCGGGATTCGTCGTACTGGTAGTCAACCCCGGTGGGTTCGGGGTGGATGGTTTCGCCATGGCAGTTGGTTCGGGACTGTCGGTGCTGATGCTGAACTGGCTCTACCGGCTTAGCGTCAAGAGCGACGAGGAGCGCGTCGACGAGGAGCAGGCCAGGATCTACCTGGCCGAGCACGGTCGCTGGCCGGATGATCCGCCACAGCCGCCCCGGCGGGGCCGTCCAGGACGCCGCGCAGACGCCTGAACGCCCACCGTTGGCCGCAAACCTTCCCGGGTCAACCGTGACCTAGAGCACAGATGTTTCCCGCGAGACCTTTGGTACGGTGAAACAACTTCCAAACGCCTAATCCCGGTTTGCCTCCCCACGGCGGCCGGGAGCGGGGGACCCAGCCGGGTGGACTTGAGTTCGCCCTGGGGCTCAACGCCGCATGTGCGGCGTGCGCAGCTTTCTCGCGTAGCCCGTCAGCTAACCCCGCCGGCACGAGAAAGAAGGAGTAGTGCATGCCCCTGAAGTTCCCGCGGCATTCGCCGCACGATGGGCGACGTCCGGTCACGGGCCGCGGCGTTGCCGGTCTGGCGGCTGCGGCCGCCAGCGCCGGGATGCTGGTGACAGCCTCCACGGCGAGCGCCACCCCGCAGATCATCGGCCTGATGGGTACCGGTGCGCAGGGCATCCAGGTGCGCGAGTTGCAGCACGGGCTGCATCTCAGGCAGACCGGCCATTTCGGCACCGCCACCCGGCGGGCCGTGGTGCGGTTCCAGGCGCGCAAGCACCTGGAGGTCGACGGTGTGGTGGGTCCCGAGACGTGGGACACGCTGTTCCACCTCGCGGCCCCGGCGCCGGCTGCGGTGGCGACCACCGCCACGCCGACAACGACGCCGACCACCAGCGACGCGTCGGGCGGGTACTCCATCCCGTCGTCGATCGTGAGCTGTGAGTCGGGCGGCAACTGGTCGGCGGTGAACCCGTCCTCAGGTGCCGGTGGCGCCTACCAGATCCTGCCCTCCACCTGGGCCGCCTACGGCGGTACGGGCTCGCCGCAGGACGCCTCGCCGGCCGAGCAGGGCGCAATCGCAGCTCGGATCTACGCCGACCAGGGCCCCTCGGCCTGGACCTGCTGAGGACGCGGTCCGGATCCAGGAGTCATGGAGCCCGGCTGGGGATTTCCCAGCCGGGCTCCGGCGCTTAAGGGGTCGAGGCCTTCTGCGAAGGGCCCGCTCGCTGATGGCGGCGAGATGAACGACCTTAAGATGGTCGGCTCGTCCAGGGCAGAGCCACTTATCTAAAGACCAGGCTCCGCTCGGACCGATGAACTCCCTGTCGGAGGCGTCATCGTGCGCCTCGATGCCCTGATGCCACGAGTTCACCCCTAACGGAGCCCTGATGACACAACCGCTGCTCGAGGAGGACCGGGGACCGTTCTTCGATCGTCTCAACCCGGTTCAGGCCGCCTCCGCGGACTCCGCCATCCCGCCGCTGCACCTGGATCGCGGCCCGATGCTCGGTCAGGTGACCAGCGTCGATGCCTCTCGCGTGCTGGTCAGGCTGACCGACGACAGAGCGGTCGATCTGGCCACCGTTTCCGCCCTGGTGGCCCTCCAGGCCGCCGATGCGTTCCTGATCGGGATCGTGGATCGCCTGGTGTGCAACGACAGCGGCGATCAGGTCACCGCTGAGATCATGCCCGTGGGCACGTTCTATCCCGATCCGCGGGGCGGTGGATCATTCCGCGCGGGTGCCGCCCACCAGCCCCGCATCCGCGCCCACTGCCATCTCGTGGACGGCGAGCGGCTGAACGGCTTCATGGCCTCGCTGGCCGAGGGTGTGGCCCACGACGAGCGCCTGCTGCTCGGCCACTACGGCGGTCCGGACGGGGCCGAGGCCGTGGCTGATGGCAACCGCCTGTTCCAGCGCCACATGGCCATCCTTGGCAACAGCGGCGCCGGCAAGAGCTGGGCCGTCTCGCTGCTGCTGGAGCGGGCCAGCCGGCTCGCGAACGCCAATGTCCTCGTGCTCGACCTGCACGGCGAGTACGGCCCCCTGGATGCCGGCGGCGTGGCCACCCGGCTGCGCATCGGCGGTCCGGCGGACCTGCTGTACGGGGCCGACGACGTGCTGCACCTGCCGTACTGGCTGTTCGAGGCCGACGAGCTCCTGACCCTGATCGGCAACCCGGACGATCCGTGGGCCTCAGATCAGCGCCTGTGGCTGATCGACCGCATCGAGACGCTGAAGCGCTCCGCGCTGGCCTCGGCCGGCAGCTTCGACGCGATGAACACCGTGACCGCCGACTCCCCGGTCCCCTACGCGATCGATCTGCTGATCGAGTGGATGGAGAAGGACGAGGTGGAGAGGATCGTCCAGCAGCCGAGCGGCAACGTGATCGACGGCCCGTTCACTGGGAAGTTGCGCGGGCTGGTCTCGCGTCTGGAGGCCCGCCGGGCCGACCCGCGGTACGGCTTCATCTTCCAGCCGCCGCAGACCACGGAATCCAAGGAGTGGCTGGGGCAGACCGCCGTCAAGCTCCTCTCCGCCGGGCAGGGGACGGGCGGCATCAAGACGATCGACCTGTCCGAGGTGCCGACGGCGCTGATCCCCCTGGTGGCCGGCCTGGTGGCGCGGCTCGTGTACAGCCTCCAGTTCTGGATGGAGCCCTCGGCGCGCACGCCCGTGTGTCTGGTCTGCGACGAGGCCCACGTGTACCTGCGCGACAACGAGACCGACCAGATGTACGCGGGGGCGCTGCGGAAGTTCGAGATGATCGCCAAGGAGGGCCGTAAGTACGGTGTCTGCCTGGGCATCGTCAGTCAGCGCCCGAGCGAGCTCAGCCGGACCGTGCTCAGCCAGTGCAACAACTTCGTCCTGCTGCGGCTCAACAACGATCAGGACCACAAGATGATCGTGCACCTGGTGCCCGGGGCCTTCGCCGGCGTGGCGGGGCTCCTGCCCACGCTGGATGTCGGTGAGGCGGTGGCGATCGGCGACGCCGTCCCGCTCCCCGTCCGGATCAAGCTGGACAAGGCGAAGGTGGGGCCGGCCAGCGCCACGATGGCCTACTGGACGCTGTGGTCCTCGAAGGAATCCTCGCCCGAGGCGATCGTCGACGGCGTCGCGGCGCTGCGCTCGCAGTCGCGGTACATCGAGCAGGACTAAACGTGTGATCGGTCGCGCGGCTGGCCGGCCGCGCGATCAGGAGGGTGCCGCCAGTGCCTCCAGCAGGGCGCTGCCCCGCGGGCTCCCGTGCCCGGTGCAAGCGTCCCACCGGCCGCGCCGGGCCCGGTAGGCGCCGTTCCCCCCGCGAGCCACGTCGTTGAAAGCGCCCGGCGCCACGCCCGCGTAGAGCAGCGGGTTGAGGTGGCCGACGCGCTTTCCGAGCCCCTGGTTGAGGCGGGCGATCAGCCCAGCCCAGAGCGGGGCCACTGCGCTCGTGCCGCCCCACCCGAAGTCGTCAGTGCCGCCGCCGATCAGGTAGCCGGTCTGGGGATCGGCGTTGCCCGCCACGTCCGGAACGCCTCGACCGCGGCCTCCCCGGACAACCGAGCTGGGCACATCCGCCTTGCGCTGCCAGCCCGGCAGCTCATACAGCGCGCTCACGCCGCCGCCGGTGGCGTTGCCGTTGTGGTTGTTCCAGACCGTCTCCAGGGTTCCACCATCCTGCTCGGTCAGGCTCGTCCCGCCGCAGGCCAGCACGTGCGGGCTCGAGGCTGGGTAATCAACGTGCGCGTGCCGGCCGGACACGCCGTCGGTCCAACCGGCGTCACCGGTCGCGGCGCACACCGTGATGCCCAGCGCGGCGGCGGCCCGGAACGCGTCATCCATGGCCCGGCGCGCCTGCCCCGTCCACTCCAACTCCGCCTGACCCCAGCTGATGGAGATGACCGACGGCTCCCGCGGATCGAAGATGGCCGCGGTCAGCGCGTCGACGAATCCCCGGTCAGATAGCGGCGCGAAGTAGACGATCATCTCCGCCCCGGGCGCGGCGGCGCCGATCACCTCTATGTCGCCCACCACCTCGTGATCGGCCTCCTGGTCGATTCCCGGCCGGTTGCGGGCGCCATCGATCGAGACACTGGTGATCTTGGGGATTTTGATTCCGAGCTGGGCGAAGTACCGCTGCAGCTCCTGGCGACGGAACCCGCCGGCGAGCTCGATCACCGCGATCCGCTGGCCCGCGCCGTCGACGTGGTTCGGGAAGTCGTACAGCTCGGCGATCCGCGTGGGGGTGAACGAGGTCGCTCGGACTCGATCGAGGTGTTCGGGCCCGATCACGTGGCATTTGGAGTGCGCCTGGGGGCGATCGTCGAGACCCAGAACGGCCTCCACGATCGGGCCCAGCCTTCCCGGGACGTACACCGGTCCCGTACGGCCGCGGTGCTCGCCGCGGGGGGAGCGGTAGCGAACGAGCCTCGTGCCAAAGGCATCGCTCATCTGCTTCGCCGATCCGGCCAGGACAACGGTGCGGCGCGGCGCGCTCGAGCGGCGCACTGTCAGGCCGCGGGCGACGGCGAACTCGGCCACGGCGGCCAGGCTCTTGGGGTCGGCTCCGTACCGGGCCGTGAACTCCCGGCGGCCGAGGTACTGCCGCTCGGCCAACGTCCTGTGCTCGTTCTCGTCCACCCGGGGCAGCGGCCTGCGCGGCGCCACGACGACCGTCACCTCGACGGGTTCGTCATCGGGCACCGCACCGGCTCGGCGAGCCTCAGGAGCTGCCCGGCGCTCGCTCCCAGCGACCTTTGTGTGCGCGCCAGGCCTACCGGTGCTGCCTGCGGGGCTGCTACCCGGCTTCCTCGCCATGTTCTTCGAGGCCGTGTTCTTCGAGGCCGTGTTCTTCGAGGCCGTGCTCCTGCAGGCCGTGCTCTTCGAGGCCGTGCTCCTGCAGGCCGTGCTCTTCGAGGCCGTGCTCTTCGAGGCCGTGCTCCTCGGGAGCCTCGTCGTCCCCACGCCGTTCATCGTCACGCACGATCAAGCTCCTCTCGTTGCGGTCCCCGGCGGCGAATCTAACCGAAAGGAGAACGGCGGACAATCCGCTGGCTCAGGCGAGGTCCGGCGCCAGCAGGCTGAGACGCGCCAGCTCCACTCCGTTGCCCTTCGCGTCCAGGATCCTGCGGGCCGCCTCGAGGTGCCGGCCGGATTCTCGGGGCGCGGCCTCGGCGGCCGCGGTCAACGCGGCTACCTGAACGAACGGGAACTGCATGCCGGCGCTCAGCGCCAGCGCCTCCTGCGCAGGCGTCGCTGCCTTCGCCGACTCGCCCCTGCGGGCGAGGGCCCGGGCCAAAGCCGTCCGCCACAGCACCTGAGTGATCAGATCGTCCTCGGTCACCTCCGCGGCGACGACGCGCGCTTGCGCTTCGGCCTCCTCCGCCTGACCTGCCGCGCAGAGGACCTCCGCGAGCAGAGCACGATGGGTGGCCGCCGATGTGCTGGCGCCGAACTGATCGAGCGCCTGCGACGAGGCTCGAAGCTCTTGCTCGGCGGCGGCCGGATCGCCCGCCAGCAGCTCGATCTGTGCGCCGATGATGGCCTGGACGGCGCGGCGTAACCGGAGGCCGAACTCCTCGGCGGTGGCGATGCTGTCCCGGTAGAGCCGGCGTGCGTCTTGGATTCGGCCGGTCGTGGCCAGCAGCCCGGCCAGCGCTGCGTCGATCGCCACCCGGAGAGGACCCTCCAGCTCCAACTCGACCGGAAGCCTCTCGACGCGCGGGATGGCTTCATCGACGTGGGTGGGCCCGTGCAGCAGCGCCTGAGACAGAAGACCTCCGAGAGTTCCCACCATCACCAGCCCGGCCTCGGTCTGTCTGGCGTGAGCCAGGGCCCGCTCGATCGACTCGGCGCGGTCGAGCCAGCGGGCGGCGGCGAGGTCGTCGCTGCTTCTCAACCACCAGGCCCGCGCCAGCGCGAGGTGGTCCCCCAGTCCCTCCAGTTCCGTGATGGCCGCTTGAGCAATATCCACACTCTCGTGTGCCGAGGCGCTTCGCGAGGTGAACTCCCGGACGAATTGCCGCTCGACCCGGGCGTGGAGCTCCGCCGCCCGGGCTCCGATGCGCGCAGCCACCTCGATCGCCTCGTCGAGCACCCGCTCGGCCGCCGTCATGTTCCCGGCCTTGACGTGCGCGTCCCCCAGCTCCGTCAGCACCGACGGGAGCTCGCGATCGTCGGAGCCGAGCAACACCCGGGCACGCTCCAGCAGCGCGATGCCGGCCGGGAGGTCGGATCGGCCGAGCACCTCACGGCCGGCCCGCAGCAGAAGGCGCCCGGCCCGGCGGCCGAGCTCCAGGTCCCGGCGGCCGAGTTCCCGGCGCAACTGATAGGCGCGTTCGAGGTGGTAGCCCCTTACCGAATCCGGCTCCCCCTCATCCTCCAGGCGAGCCGCGACCATCAGGTGAAGGTCGGCTCGCAGCGACTTCGGCATCGCCTCATAGACCGCGTCGCGGACGAGAGCGTGCTGAAAGCGAAAGCCTTCGTCGCGTATGGAGACGTCGGGACGGATCAGGCCCTGCCGGGCAAGTTCGAAGAGACGCGCCTGAGCCACGTCCCGCTCCCCCACCTCGACCATCTCGAGCACAGCCCGGAGGGCGAACCGCCGGCCGATCACAGCGGCACGTTCCAGCACCGCGCGCGGTTGGGAGTCCAGCCGGTCCAGCCGGGCGTGGAGGACTCCGCGGATCGAGTCCACCAGGGTCACGGAGGCATCGTCCTCGCGCGCAAACAGGGCGAGCTGCTCGATGAACAGAGGATTGCCCTCCGCCAGCTCGGCGATTCGGGGGCGCTGCTGCTGAGGGGCGCCCAGCGCGTCCAGCACCAGCAGCGACTCCGACTCGCTCAGCGGATCCAGCACCAGTGAGCTGGCCGGATCTCGAACCCACTGGGGCCGACGATCCACGAGCTCAGCCCGGGCCAGGCACAGAATCAGCACAGGTGCCGGTCCGAGCCGCTGGGCCAGGTACTCGAGCAGGTCGAGCAGCGTCTCTTCCGCCCAGTGAAGGTCGTCGAACACGATGACCACCGGACGTGTCTCGGACAGTTCCTCCAGGAGGCGCCTGACCGCGGCAAACACCTCGAAGCTGGACCCTTCCAGTTCGGCTTCGTCGCGCCCTGCCTCACGGAAGACCTCCCGGACAGGCGAGAACGTCACTCCTTCGCCGTGCGGCGGGCAGCGCCCGACGAGGGTGATCGCCTCCTCCCCGACCACCCTCAGAAGCTCGGCGGCCAGTCGTGACTTCCCGATTCCGGGTTCGCCGATGACCGTGGCCATCTGGGCCCCCTCGCCGGCGGCCACTCCGCCAAATCTGCCGCGTAGCCATTCGAGCTCGCGCAGATGCCCGGAGAACGGCGTGTCCCCGCGCCGGGGGATGGCGATCGCCTGCGGATCGACGCTGTCCAGCCGGTATGCGGTGACTTTCTCAGACTTCCCTTTCAGCGTGAGCGGACCCACCTGAGATGCTCGGACGGCGTGCGCCACAAGGCGGTACGTGCTTTCCCCGAGGAGGATCTCGCCCGGACCGGCCGCCGTCTCTAGCCGCTTGCCCAGGGCGATGGGCTCTCCGCTGACGGTGTGCCCGAGGGCGGCATCTCCGGTCATCACCTCGCCGGTGTTGAGGCCAATCCTCACCTCCAGATGGGCCTCGACCTCACGATCCAGCTCGGCCACGCAGTCACGCATCGCGATGGCGGCCCGAACGGCTCTCAGGGCATCGTCCTCCCGGACCAGGGGAACGCCGAACAGCGACATCACCTCGTCGCCGATGAACTTCTCGACAACGCCGCCAAGCCGCTCCACGACAGCCGAGGCGCGCGCGAAGAACTCCGACATCAGCCCGCGCAGCGCCTCCGGATCAAGCCGATCCGCAAGCTGGGTAAAAGCCACGAGGTCAGCGAACAAGACCGTCACGGTCTTCCGCCCCTCGGCCGACCGGCTCAGACCGCCTTCCACCCGGTGAAAGCTACACCGCCGCTGTTCGAGAGGGGATCGGAGCCTCGATCGTCCGCGCGAGCGGCCGGGCAGAGAGCACGGCCCGCTGCGCGGCGATGTCTGCCACGATCGCGGTTGTGAGCGCAGCACCCGATCGACCCTCCGCAGGTCACTATGAGGACGGGCTGGGAGTGGACGCGGAGCGTTTTCGCGAGCTGGGACACCAGCTCGTCGACCTCGTGGTCGATCACTGGTCCGCGCTTGACACCGCGCCCGCGTTGCGGGAGGCGCGCCCCGCGCAGCTGTCCTCCCTCGGCGGCGAAGTCCCGACCGAGCCAGGCGATGCGGGGGTGTTGCTCGAACAGCTTGCCGGCGACGCGCTGGCCAATATGCAGCACGCGGCGCACCCCCGTTTCTTTGCCCGCGTGCCGAGCCCGGCGAGCTTCACCGGGATCCTCGGCGATTGGATCAGCACCGGCTTCAACACGATCTCCGCCTCGTGGGGAGGCGGTTCGGGACCGTCGGCGCTCGAGCTGACGGTGGTGGATTGGATCCGGGAGCTGATGGGCTTTCCGGCCGGGTCTGAGGGCGCGCTCGTGTCTGGCGGATCGCTGGGGAACATCACCGCGCTCGCCGCGGCGCGACACGCTGGATACAACGGGCCGGTGTACGTCTCCGACCAGACCCATGCCTCGATCCTGCGCGGGTTGCGCATCCTGGGCTTCAGCCCGGATCAGATGCGGCTCGTCCCCGCCACAGCCGAGTTTCGCTGGGACGCCGAAGCGGTCTCAGCCGTGGTCCGGGCCGCAGATGGTGGCCGCGGGATCGTCGTCGCCACCGCGGGGACGACGAACACCGGCGCGGTCGATCCGCTCGATGCATTGGCGGACCTATGTGCCGAGCGAGACCTGTGGCTCCACGTCGACGGGGCGTACGGCGCGCCGGCCGCCCTCGCGCCGGCGGGGAGATCGATACTGGCCGGAATCGAGCGGGCCGATTCACTTGCCATCGACCCGCACAAATGGCTGTTTCAGCCCTACGACCTCGGTTGCGTGCTCGTCCGCCGGCCCGGCGTGCTCGAGGCCTGCTACGCCATGAATCCCGAGTACCTGCGCGACGTGCAGGCCAGGGTCGATGGCGAGATCGACTTCCGCAACCGCGGGCTGGAACTGACGCGGCGCGGCCGCGCGGCCAAGCTTTGGCTCACCTTCAAGGCCCACGGAGCGCCGGCGCTCGCCGACGCAATTGCCCGATGCCTCGTGCTGGCCGAGCACGTGCAGGCATCACTTGAGCTCGACCCCTTCTGGGAGGTGGTGACGCCGGCCCAGCTCGGAGTGATCACGTTCGCCGCGCGAGGGCTGTCCAGCGACGAGCACGTAGAGCGCGCCCGGGCACTCACCGCCAGTGGCTTTGCCGCCGTGAGCTGCACCGAGCTCGAGGGTCGATCTGTCTTTCGCCTGTGCCTGATCAATCCGCGCACGACGCTCGAGGACGTCACCGAGAC
>DASZMP010000114.1:0-8117 GCA_035551795.1 Solirubrobacteraceae bacterium
GCTTCTCCGTGCGACCGAGCTCGTAGAGGAGTCGGATGAGCTCTGCGAGGCTGGGGATGTCCGGGCGAACGCCGAACACTGGCTCCAGCGCTTGGGCGAAACGTGCCATCTGGGTGGTGAGCAATCGGCGGTCAGCGACCAGGATGACCGCGGGCTTTCCGTGAGCGAAGCGCCGGAAGAGCCACGACTTACCAACGCGGCGACGGCCGACAAGAGCGAGAGCATCGCGGGTGCGACGCTCCCACCACGACTCCATCTGGGCCAGGTCGTCTACCCGGTTGACGAATTCGTCTCGCGGTGCCCAATCGTAACTGTCCATCGGCCTGTAGTATAGGGCAAACTATAATAGCGCAGACTATATTAGCCCGGCCTCGCCACCGCTGGTTCCCCGCCGACGTCTAGCCGCAGCCGGTGTTGAAACCGCAGCTGGAGCACGTGTAGCAGCTGCCGGTGCGCTGCATCATCCCGCCGCACTGCTGGCAGGCCGGCCCGAGATCGAGCCCCTGTCGCACGGCCGGGCGAACCGGGGGTGAGTCGGTCAGCATCGACGCGGCCGGCGTCGGCCGCTCGGCTGCCGGCGCCGTCGGAGTGGAGGGCGCCGGCGCGGTGGGCCCGGCAGTATCGCCCACCTGGGAGCTCATCGCGTCCTGGGCGGCCTTGCGAGCGCGCACCTCAGGGGTGAGGATCCCCAGCTCCTCCTGCACGTCGGCGTCAAGGAAGCGAGAGGCCAGCCACCGCATGATGTAGTCGGGCATCGACTTGGCGAAGGGGATCTCCGGGTTGGAGGTCATGCCCTCGGGCTCGAAGCGCATGTAGCTGAACTTGCGCACCAGCGTCTCCAGCGGGACCCCGTACTGCAGGGAGATGGAGATCGCCGTGGCGTACGAGTTCATCATGCCGCGCAGCGTCGAGCCCTCCTTGCCGATGTCGGTGAGGAAGATCTCGCCGACGGAGCCGTCCTCGTACATGCCGGCCGTGATATAGCCCTCGTGGCCGCCGATCGAGAACTTGTGGGTGATCGAGTTGCGCTCGCGCGGCATGCGCCGGCGCTTGGGCGGCGCCTTGGCCAGCGCCTCCTTGACCGCTTGGTCGATCGCGGCCTCGGTGTCGACCGGAGCCGGCGCGTCTTTCTGCGCGTCGGTGCGCAGGGCCTGCGCGGTCTTCGAGCCGTCGCGGTAGATGGCCAGCGCCTTGACGCCCATGTGCCACGCCTGGGTGTAGGCGTCGGCGATGTCCTCCACGGTCGCCGTCTGCGGGAGGTTGACCGTCTTGGAAATCGCGCCGGAGATGAACGGCTGGACGGCGCCCATCATCTTGATGTGACCCATGTGCGAGATGGCTCGCTCGCCGACCGCCACATCGAACACGGGGAGGTGCTCCTCGGCCAGGTCGGGCGCGCCCACGATTGTTCCGTGCTCGTTGACATAGGCCACGATCTGGTCGACCTGCTCCTCGCCATAGCCGAGCGTCTGCAGCGCCAGCGGCACCGTGCGGTTGACGATCGTCATCTGCCCGCCACCGACCAGCTCCTTGAACTTCACCAGGGAGAAGTCCGGCTCGACTCCGGTCGTGTCGCAGTCCATCAGGAACGAGATCGTCCCAGTCGGCGCCAGCACGGTGGCCTGCGCGTTGCGGTAGCCGTGTTCCTCGCCGGCGCTGACCGCCTGCTCCCAGATCGACCTGGCCGCCTCCAGCAACTCGGTATCAGCGCAGGTGGAGTCAGAGATCGCGTAGGTGGCGTCGCGGTGCATCCGCATCACCGCGTTGTGCTGCTCCCGGTTCTCCTCGTAGCGCTCGTAAGGGCCGATCGCCTCTGCCACCTGAGCCGAGCGCAGGTACCCGCGGCCGGTCATCAGGGCGGTGACGGCGGCGGCGATGCTCCGGGCGGCATCGGAGTCATACGGCATTCCGTCGGCCATTAGATAGGCCCCGAGATTGGCGTAACCGAGACCCAGCTGGCGGAACGCCCGGGCGTTCTTGGTGATCTCCTCGGTCGGATAGCTCGAGGGGGAGACGATGATCTCCTGAGCCAGGAACATGATGTCTACGGCGTGCTCGAAGGACTCGACATCGAACGTCCCGTTGGCTCGGCGGAACTTCATCAGGTTCAGCGAGGCCAGATTGCAGGCGGAGTCGTCCACGTGCATGTACTCCGAGCAGTTGGCGACGACGAAGCCGTCGACCATGTACGAGTGATGAGCTGGCTCGGTCAGATTGAACACGTGTTCCTGACCGTCGTCCTCCCTCGAGATGAGCCTCGTTGCGGGCTTGCTGGGGTAGCGCTTCGTCTCCGAGAGCAGCGCATCCAAAGCGGCTGACTTGCGGGGAGTGGAGAAGCCGATTGCGTCGGCAAACAGCCCCAGATCGCTACCCGTGATCCGCAGGTCGAAGCCCTCACGGGATGCGTACTCGACGGTGACGCCGTCGTTGCGGGTATAGGTGAAACTCGTGCGGTCGGACTCACCGATGCGGTATATCCGCGACCTGACGCCAAACGTCAACAGCATCCGCTGAACGTCGCGCAGCATCGCTTGACTGCGGCCGCCGAGACCGACGTAGCGGGTTGCCTTGCCGCCGGCCTCGACCCGGGACACGCACCCATCGGCTCCGAACAGCCCTCGCAGGAACGCGGCTTGGATCTCGCCTGGAGCAACGAATACGGCGGCCGGAACGCGCTTCTCGTGCGCGCGTGCGCTGGTCACGCCCAGACCCCGGAACAGCTCGCGCACCGCGGCGCTCCCGGCCCGCAGCTGGACAGTGCCGTTCTGCATGGTCTGCCGCGATACCCCACCGATCAACTCTTGGAGCATTCCCTCGTGTGAGTCCACGAGGCGGTCCTCGATGTCATCGCCGCCATACACCCACTGCGTCTGGGACTGAGTCATGCAGCCATCGCCGATGAGGTGCCCGGTGAGCTCAGCCAGGCCCTCGCTCCAATGGGCCGGCAATTGGTGATGAGTGACCGTGCCACCACGTGCAAACGACTTGGCTTCAGCCAGTGCGGTCACCGGCAGCTCCCAGCTTGCGTCGACGGCTGGGGTGGGGCTGTCATTGAGCATCACGCGGTCGGCGCCGGTGAGCTCCTCGGCCCGCACGTATCCACGCGTCAGCGTCCAGATCCGGTGATTCGGTGTGCAGCGCAGCTCAGCGCCGTTTGCGAACCGGAGGCGCACGATCGGGCTTACGCCATTGCGCATGAACGCGATCGGCTGCGTTGCGAGCACCCCAGTTGCCGGATTATCCGCCGTCGCACGGTGCGTGTAGACGCGAATCTCCTCTCCCGCCTCGCCACGCGTGATCAATTCTGCGATCGGCATCAGACCCTTCGTGGTGTGGACGCAAGCGTCTCCGGGGAAGCACGGGTTAGACGCGTTGATCCGGCCTGAGTTGGGGCAGGTGTGCCACTGGTTGATCGTCGTGTCGTACTGAACGCCGGGATCCGCGCAGCGCCAGGCCGCCTCGGAGATCTCCCGCATCAGCTCGCGAGCCGGGATGGCCTCGCCGGTCGGCTCGCCGGTGGCCCGGGCGATCAGCTGCCAGTCCTCGTCGTTCTCCACGGCACGCATGAACTCATCGGTGACCCGCACCGAGTTGTTGGCGTTCTGGTACTGGATGGAGAAGAAGCCATCACCGTCGATCGACATGTCAAAGCCCGCGTCACGCAGCGCCGCAGCCTTGTCCTCTTCCTTGGCCTTGCACCAGATGAACTCGCGGATGTCGGGGTGGTCCACGTCGAGCACGACCATCTTGGCCGCCCGCCGCGTCCCGCCGCCGGACTTGATCGAGCCGGCCCACGCATCGGCGCCGCGCATGAACGACACGGGCCCAGAGGCGGTGCCGCCCCGGCTCAGCGGCTCCATCGAGCCGCGGATCTTCGAGAGATTGATGCCTGATCCCGAGCCGCCGCGGAAGATGATCCCCTCCTTGGTGTTCCACTCGAGGATCGACTCCATGTTGTCCTGCACCGACAGGATGAAGCAGGCCGACGCTTGCATCTTGGGGCTGCCGACCGGATGCCAGCCCACGTTGAACCACACCGGCGAGTTGAACGCCGCCATCTGGTGCAGCAGGATGTGGCTGAGCTCCGCCTCGAACGCCGCCGCATCCTCGGTCGAAGCGAAGTAGCCGCGCTCCGCGCCCCAGCCGGCGATCGTGCCGGCGACCCGCTTGATCATCTCCCGGACCGACCATTCGCGCTCCGGCGAGCCCGGCCGGCCGCGGAAGTACTTCTGCGCGACGATGTTGGTCGCGTTCTGTGACCACGATTTGGGGAACTCCACTCCCAGTTGCTCGAACGACACCCGCTCGCCATGCCCGATCCGGGCATCGCGGCGCTCCCACTCGACCTGCTCGAACGGGTCCTCTCCGGGGCGCGTGAAGTAGCGGTCGATCGAGAGTCCCTGTCCCGGCGTCGCCTGACTGATCTCGGTCTGGGATTTGTGTTCCATTGCCTACCTGCTCCTCTCGATTTCCGCTATCTCCGCTGCTTTTTCCTGACTCCGAGGTGGTCAGGCGCGTAACAGCGAATCCTCGCTGATGGCCCGGACGGAAAACCGGTCCCGCAGCGGTGCTCGCAGGCGATCAACCCGGTCTGAGCTGACACCCCTATTTTACTTCGCGCCGGGTCATCTCCGGGTCTGCGGAAGCGGCCAACCCCGCCAATTTCCGGGGTCGAAGGATCGCTGGCGAGCGACCCTGGCGACAGCACATTGCCCGCTGCGGGGCGGCCGGGCGAGCCCGGCGGTGAGGCTAGGCCGCTAGGCCGTGCTCGATCGCGAAGCGGACCGCGCCTGCCCGGTTGCTGACCCCGAGCTTGCGGTAGATGTTGGTCAGGTGGAACTTGATCGTATGCTCGCTGACCCAGAGCTCACGACTGATGGCCGCGGTCGTCTGGCCGGAGGCGATCGCGGCCAGGATCGTCCGCTCCCGCTCGGTCAGATCAGGTCCGGCCGGCTCCTCGGCCTCCGGGCTCCCGCTCGTCGGTCGCGAGGGCGCATGGAAGATCGCCCCGCCGGCCACCTGGCGGATCACCGAAGACAGATCCGACGGGTTTACCGACTTGACGATGTAGGCGCTGGCGCCCGCGTTCAGGGCCGAATCGATCGAAGCCCGGTCCTCGTTGGCCGACAGCACCACCGTCTTGACCTCGGGCCACTGGTCGCGGATCTTGGCGATCAACTCGGCGCCCTTGACCCCAGGCATGTACAGGTCGAGCAGGACCACCTCGGGGCGGCGACGCTCGACCATGGCCACGACCTGCGGTCCCGAGCTGGCTTCGCCCACCACCTCGACCCCGTCACTGCGGTCCAGCGCACGCCGGATCCCCGCCAGGATCAGGGGATGGTCGTCCGCGATAAGGACGCGAGTGCGATTCCCCGTGCTCATTGCCCCCGAGTACTCAAGATCGGAAGTAGCGCTCATCACCCGCCCTAATCGGCAGGTGCACTCCACAACATGAGCTCCCGGCCGTTCGGTGGACTTCCAACATGGTGAACGCTACCCCCGGTGTTCCCCCCAGAAACCAGCCATTTCCCGTACTGACGTTGCGGGACTTTACCGACAAAAACCCGGTGTAACCAAGCCCCTACCGCTGGGAGAAATTCTCATCCGAGCCGAGCAAACCTAAACGAGGCCCTGCAACGCCGCGAGCGCCGCCTCCAGCACATCCTCGGCGGACCCCTCGGCCGGCACGCGCCGGACCCGGCCGGGATCCCGCCGGGCGATCTCCTCGTAGCCGTCCAGCACCCGGTCAAAGAACGCCTGATCCTCCCGCTCCAGGCGGTCCGGCGTGGCTGACCGCTCGGCCGCCCGAGCACGTGCCGTGTCAGCCCCCAGCACCAGCAGGAGGGTCCGATCCGGAACGAGCGCGCCGGTGGCGAACCGGTTCAGTTCCGCGATCGCGTCCAGACCCAGCCCCCGACCGCAGCCCTGGTAAGCCAGGGACGAGTCGACGAACCGATCCAGGAGCACCCACGTTCCGCGCTCCAGGCGCGGCACCACAGCCTCGGACACCAGCTGGGCCCGGGCCGCCGCATACATCAGCGCCTCGGCCCGCGCGTCGACGTTCAGCTGCGGATCCTTGACCAGCTCACGCAGGCGCTCGGACAGCTCCACGCCCCCCGGTTCGCGCAGCAACTCCACGTCAACCCGGCGCTGTTGCAGCGCCTTGAGCAGTTCTGCGGCCAGCGTCGTCTTGCCCGCCCCGTCGATTCCTTCGATGGTGATCAGGCGCCCGCGTGTGCTCATCCGCGCTGACCTTATCGGCGGCTAGCATCGCAACGCATGCTGGCCGAGCTTGAGCGACACCCCGGCGCCCGGGCGGTGCTGGGCCCGGCGCTGGCTGGAAATGCCCAGGCATCTCATGCCTATCTGTTCCACGGGCCTGGCGGCGCGGGGAAGGCGGCTGCGGCCCGGGCATTCGCCGCCGACCTGCTGGCCGCCGATGAGGCCGACCCCGGCTCAGCCCGGCAGCGGGCGCTGGCGGGCAACCACCCCGATCTGACATGGGTGGTTCCCAGCGGCGCCCACGAGATCCTGGTCAGTGACATCGATGGACCGGTCGTCGCGGCCTCCAGCCGGACGCCGTTCGAATCGAGCCGACGGGTGTTCGTGATCGAGTGCGCCGACCAGCTGGGCGACGAGGCGGCCAACCGCATGCTCAAGACGCTGGAAGAGCCTCCGTCATACGTCCACCTGATCCTGATCACCGACCGGCTCGGTGACGTGCTGCCGACGATTCGCTCACGCTGCCAGGCCGTCCGCTTCGACGCGCCACCCCCCGAGGAGATCGCGGCCGAGCTGGAGGCGGCCGGGACGCCGCACGATACGGCGGTCGCCGTGGCGCGCCTGTCCCTGGGCGACGCGGGCCGGGCGCGGGAGCTGGCCTCGCCCGAGGGCGGGCAGCTGCGCGATGCCGCGGAGGCCTATACGCGCGCCGCGATCCGAGCCGAGGCCGCCGCCAAGGCACCCTGGGTAGCACTCCTGCAGTCGGTCCGGGCTCGCGGTGAGCGGGTCAGGCAGGAGCTCGAGGATCAGCAGCAGGTCGCTCTGGAGCTGATCCCGCGCAAGGAAAGAAGGCGAGCCGAAACGGAATGGACCGACCGCATCCGCCGCGCCCGAAGGCGAACCGAGACCGGCGCGCTCGACCTGGCCCTGACGCTCGTGGCGGCCTGGCTCATTGACCTGTCGGTCCTGACCTGGGGAGCCGAGGATCTGGTGCGCAACTCCGACCGGCTTGACCGGCTCGAGGAGGACCGGGGCGCGGACGGATCGGGACTGCGCCAGGCCGTTGAGCTGGTGGAGGATACGCGGCTGCGACTTCCGCTGAACGTGAACGAGGAGTTGGCCTGTGAAGCTCTGGCCTACCGGCTCGAGCGGGTGCTGAACGGGTGAACGCGGGGGAGGGCCGCGTCTATCTGCGGGCACCAACGCGGTCAGATGAAGAGGAGTTCACCTCCCTGATGCGGGCCAGCCGCGCCTTCCATCGCCCGTGGGCCAGCGCACCGACGGACCGCGAGCGCTTCACCGCCTACCTGGTCGACGCCCGGCGGACAGACTTCAAGGCGTTCCTGGTCCGCCGCGCGAGCGACGATGCGATCGTCGGCTTCTTCAACCTCTCGCAGATCACGCGGGGGCCGCTCCAGAACGCCTACCTCGGCTACGCGGCAGGCAAGCGGTTCGCCGGCCAGGGGTACATGCGCCAGGGCATACAGCTTGTCCTGCGCGTCGCCTTCCAGGAGCTCCGGTTGCATCGGGTGGAGGCCAACATCCAGCCCGGCAACCAGGCCTCGATCGCCCTGGCCCGGGGGGCGGGCTTCCAGCGGGAGGGATTCTCGCCGCGGTATCTGAAGATCAGCGGCCGCTGGCGCGACCACGAGCGCTGGGCCATTCTCGCCGAGGAATGGCACGCGCGCCGGCGCCCTTACGCCTGGCTCGAACAGACCGCCGAGCGCCACTAGAGTCGACGGGCCGTCGAAGGGGTGTAGGCTGAGTTAGCGTCGTCGGGCTCTTTCTCCGCTTCTTTCGCCTTGCGCGCGTTTAGCGGCGAAGGAGTGGGGAATCGGCAATGATGATGCAGCAGAGCGAGCTTTATGACGGCCATCGCGGCAGTGTGAGCA
>DASZMP010000115.1:0-5599 GCA_035551795.1 Solirubrobacteraceae bacterium
ATCGACCTGGATCGGTTCAAGGAGATCAACGACACGCTCGGGCATCAGAACGGAGACTTGCTGCTGCGTGAGCTGGCGCCTCGGATTGCGGAGCATGTGGGCCCGAACGGGTTGGTGGCCCGGTTCGGCGGCGGCGACTTCGCCGTGCTGACCGGGGTGCGGACGGACAGGCCTGACTCGCTGGGAAGGATCGCCACGGATCTGATCGCGTGTGTTCAGCAGCCGATCACGATCGATGACATCACGCTCGAGGTGGGGTGCAACGCGGGCATCTCTTGCTTCCCGAAGGACGGGGAGGATGTGGAGACGCTGCTGCGACGGATGGACATCGCCATCAATGCCGCGAAGGAGCATCACGAGTCCTACCGCCTGTACGACCCGCAGCAGGATCACTACTCGCCGGAGCGGCTGCGGCTGGTGGGCGACTTCCGGCGGGGCTTGCACGCCGAGGAGATCGTCGTGCACTACCAGCCGATCGTCGACCTGCACACGCAGCGGGTCAGCGGGGCGGAGAGCTTGGTGCGCTGGCAGCACCCCAGCATGGGCCTGCTGTACCCGGACAAGTTCCTGTCGACGGTTGAGCAGACGGCGCTGATCGGGCCGCTGACCCGTCACGTCCTGGATCGGTCGATCGCTCAGTGCGTGCGGTGGCGGGCCGCGGGGCTTGACCTCACCGTGGCGGTGAACCTGTCGGTGCGCAACCTTTCGGACCCGCGACTGCCTGAGGACGTCGAGCGGATGCTGCGCCGGCACGGCCTGCCGCCCCAGGCGCTGCAGCTGGAGATCACGGAAAGCATGATCATGTCGGACCCGGAGCGCGCGCTGGCCACGGTCAACCAGCTCAACCAGCTGGGCGTGCGACTGGCGGTGGACGACTTCGGCACCGGGCACTCGTCGCTGGCCAACCTGCGGCGGCTGCCGATCGATGAGCTGAAGATCGATCGCTCGTTCGTCACCCCGATGCTGCACGACGAGAACGACCTGATCATCGTGCGCTCCACCATCAACATGGCCCACGACCTCGGGCTCAAGACGATCGCCGAGGGCGTGGAGGACAGCGCTACGTTGACCGAGCTGGACGAGCTCGGCTGCGACCAGGTGCAGGGATACCACTTCAGCAAGCCGGTGCCTGCTGAGACGTTCATCTCCTGGGCCGACGCGTTCCAGACCGCCAGCGTTCGCGGCTGACGTCAATCCTCTACGGGCGAGAGATCGCGACCTCGCGCGTCGCGGACGCCAGGTGGGCGACGCGAAGCAGCTTCAGCGCGCGCGTGTAGATGGCGATCGTTCCCCGCAACAGCGACACGGTGGCCACGTACCCGTCCGCGGCGGCCAGCTCGAATGAGCCATACGGTGAGGTTGCCCGATCGACCACCCGGCCGGTCGCGGCGTCAACCCGCTCGATCGTGCTGCCGTAGCCGCTGGTCGCGTACACGTAGGCGCCGGCAAACGCCAGATGCTGGGGGGGCAGGCCAACCGGCACGCGAAACAGCGCGCGATGGCTCCGAGCATTGAAGACGGTCACGTTTGGACCTGCCGCCGATGTGATCCACACGCGGCGGCCGTCGGGGCTGAACGCCAGGTCGTGCACCAGGAAACCCGGGTCGAAATGCCCGACCACGTGCGGGCGCCCCAGGTTCACAACAGCGCTCGTTGCCCCTCCCGGCGGTTTCACGACCGTCCTCACGATGGTGATGACTCGCGCCGATTCCCCGAGGGCGACCCAGACCTGCTGCTCGTTCGGACTGAACGCCAGATGGTGAGCTCCCGTCCCGACCGAGAGCGTCCGGGCCACCCTCAGATCATCGAGACGGATCGCGGTGAGCGTCCCGCGGGCGTCGTCGGTGACGTAGGCGTACTGGTCATCGGGCGAGATCGCGACGATGTGAGGCTGATCGAAACCCTCGAATGTCTTGAGCGACCGGAGCGTCGACCGACTCAGGACGATCACCTTGTCCGACCGGGTGCTCACGACGACCACCATCCCGCCATTGCCGGTCGCGGCGATGTCCTCGGGGTCAGGGGGCAGCGACACCCACCGCGCCAGTCGCCCGCTCGGAAGATCGACGACCAGCACCCGGTTCTGCGCCTCGTCTGTGACCAGTGCCTGCGGGCGAGGCAACCAGACCGGCGCAGAGCCGCCCCCGGACGTGGAAGCTGACGTGGTCGCGGAGGCGGCAGCGGGGGACGTGGTGACCACGCGCGTCAGCTTCAGAGGCTGCTTCGTGTCGGCCCTGTGCCCTGGCTTACCCGACTGTCCTGATCCGCAGCCGGCTACGACCAGCATCAGACCTACAACGCGCAGGGTCCTCATCCCGCAGCTCCCGCGGCGGCGCAACACCAGCCGTCCAGACGCGGGAACTGCTGGGGCTTCCCCCTGACGGAGAAGTGCTGGGCGATCCGGGACACAGCGGCAATGCGCGGCGGCCCGACAACCCGGACGAACACCCACTGGTCGGCAGCCGGCCAGGTGATCAGCAGCCACCGTCCATTCGGAGAGAAGGCCACCTGCCCCAGGCCCGCACCGGTGAGCACGCGCCGGGGAGCTGAGTGGCCGGAGAGGCTGAGAACGATCACCGCACTACCGGGGCCTCCCGAGACGAGGCTGAGACTCCGGCCATCGGGCGAGAACGCCGCGCTCTCGATCGAAGCGTCACCTGGTACCGCCTTGACCGACAGCAACCGGCCGCCGGCCGAGTAGATGGACACCTTCCGGACCGACAGGGCGAGCAGGCGCTGACCGTCGGCCGACCAGGCAAGTTGGCGGACCCGGACACCCGGCCTGGCCGACCACAGCGAAACGCCGGCATCTCCGTCGCGGACCATCAGCCTGCCGCCAGCCGTGACATACGCCAGCTGATACGGATGGCCCGGACGCCAAGCGGGAGCCACCCGCGCGACACCCCCGGCCACCAGGTGGTCCTGCGTGCCATCGCCCGACACGACTCGAAGTTCGGCGCCGGACAGGTAGGCGACGCGATACCCACTCGACGGAAACCAGCGTGGATCGCTGATCCTCGGCCGCTCAAGCCCCCACTGCGGGATCCCGAGCGGGCTCACGGCGACGAGCTCGTCGCCTCGGGCCACCGCCAGGTACCGGCCGTGGGGCGACCAGCTCGCGGTGGTCCACCTTCCGAGCCGGCGCTTCGAGCCCTGGGGCCCGACCGTCCATGTCCCGCTCGCGCCGGAGACCAGCAGTCGCCCGGGCGCCGGCAGCGAGATCAGCGCGGGAGATGCATGGCGCACCCCGAAAGCTCGGCTGAGCAGACGCCCAACGGTCGCGCCCGCCGGTGAGAGCACAAGCGAGACGGCCAGCACCAGGACTGCCGTGGCTGCGGCCACCGGGCGTCGATAGGACCGGCGGTGGGCGGCCGGCTCGCGCTCCTGGAACGTCCCGCGAATCACACCCCAGGCCCGCGCCTCAGCGGCCCGCTCGTCGGGGACCGGGAATCTGCTCAGCGCCCGCCTGCTGGTCATCTGGACTCAGCCTCCCGAAGCCGGGACTCCAGGCAGTCCAGCCCGCGGCGCAGGCGGGAATTGACCGTCCCGCGAGGCAACTCCAGCGCTTGCGCGATCTCCCCGGGCGTGTAGTCGAGGACGTAGCGCATGACCACGACCGCCCTGTGCTCCGGGGAGAGGGCGGCCAGCGCCGTCAGGACCTCCTCGGAGTAGCCGCCAGCGGGCAGGTCCAGCGACCTGGGCGGCTCCGCTCCTGATTCCACGGTCTCGCGCCGTGAGGCACGGGCCCTGGTCCAGTCGATGGCGCGATTGGTGACGATCGCACCGATCCATGGCCCGAATGGCCGGCGGCGATCGAAGCGCTCCAGGCGCCGGATCGCGGCGACGAACGCCTCCTGGGCGATGTCCTCCGCCGCGGCGTGGTCATGAACGATCAGGAATGCCGCCCGATACGCCCGCGGCCAGTGCCGGCGGAAGAGGAGCTCCAGATCGGCTTCGGAACCCGCCAGCGCGCCACGGATCAGCGAGCGCTCGCTTCGCGGGCGGGCCAGACGGGCGCGTGAGGCAGAAGAGCTCGCCCCCACCAGGCTCGGCAATGACTCAGCGGGAGGAAACATTGTCGGACCCCATCGTCCCTATTACGGGTCGCGGGCGGGAAAAGGTCCTTCAGCGGCCGCGCCGCCCGGAGCCGGCCGAACGCTGACGCGCTAAGCGATCTCGTCCAGCCGGCCGACGATCTCATCGGCGTACCGCACGAACGGCTGGTAGTCGAAGATCGCCGCCAGATCCAAACCCTCGGTCGCCTCGCCGCCCGCGCCCGAGGTCAGCAGGTCCCGAAGCTGAACCCGGGTGTCAAGCGCCTGCTGGGCCAGGCGCTGCACGACCCGGTAAGCGTCATCGCGAGCCATGCCACGCGCGACGAGCGCCAGCAGAAGACGCTGTGAGAACAGCGCCCCGTAGGTCAGGCCCAGGTTCTCCCGCATGCGCTCCGAGTCGATGACCATCCCGCGTACCAACCCCAGCGCGCGGCGCTGCATGTGATCCAGCAGGGTGGTGGAGTCCGGGAGGATGATCCGCTCCACGCTGGAGTGCGAGATGTCCCGCTCGTGCCACAGCGCAACGTTCTCCAGCGCTGCCATCGCGTTGCCCCGGAGCACCCGCGCCAGGCCGTCGATCTGCTCTGACTTGATTGGGTTGCGCTTGTGGGGCATCGAGCTGGAGCCCTTCTGCCCGGCGGCGAACGGCTCGCGCGCCTCGCTCACCTCGGTGCGGGCCAGGTGGCGAAGCTCGAGCGCAAACCGCTCGAGGCCGGCCCCGGCCAGCGCTATCGCCTCCAGGAGCTCCGCGTGCCGGTCGCGCGCCACCACCTGGGTGGACACCGGTTCGCCCGCAAGACCCAGGCGTGCCAATACCCGCCTCTCAAAGTCCGGCGAGGTGGCGGCATACGTTCCGACGGCCCCCGAGATCGCTCCCACGCACACCTGAGCAAACGCCCGCTCCAGCCTCAGAGCATTCCGGTGGGCCTCGAAGGCGAAGCCGGCCAGCTTGATGCCGAACGTGGTCGGCTCGGCGTGGATGCCGTGGGTGCGGCCCGCGCACAGCGTCCCCCGATGCGAACGAGCCTGCTCGGCCAGCGCCAGCACCAGCGCGCGGGCGTCGGGCGCAAGCAGCTCTCCGACGCGGCGCAGTTGAAGCGCCAGCCCGGTGTCCAGGACATCGCTGGAGGTCAGCCCGTGGTGGATCCAGCGACCCGCCGGGCCGGCTGACCCGGCCAGGACATCGACGAACGCCGCGACGTCGTGGTCGGTCGTCTTCTCCCGCTCATTGATCGCCTCGACGGTGAACGTGGCGCCCCGGATCGCGTCCAGTTCCTCCGGGGTGGGCCCGTCCATCTCCTCACACGCCGCCACCTCCACCTGGCGCATCGCCTCAAAGCGCGCGTGGTCGGACCACACCTCCCGCAGCTCGGCCCGCGTGTAGCGGTCGATCATCGGCACTCAGGCGTTGAGGATGCGGGCAGCCAGCACCGCGGCGTTGCGCGCGTTGTCCACGCCCACGCAGGCCACCGGCACCCCGGGGGGCATCTGCGCGATGGAGAGCAGCGCGTCGAGCCCGCCGGCCACCGAGCTTCGGCTGGTCA
>DASZMP010000116.1:0-12806 GCA_035551795.1 Solirubrobacteraceae bacterium
CACGATGATCTCGACCTCGTCGCGGCGGGCCCAGTCGAGCAGGTGCTCCAGCTGGTAGGGGACGGGTGAATCGGCCGTGGCGGTGGTCAGCCCCGCCGTCGTGCCCTGCTCTGAGAGGGTGGAGCGCTTCAGCGTCTGCACGCGGTCGGTCAGCCACAGCAGCTGGTCACCGGCCTGGGAATCGCTCTCGCTGAGCACCAGCGAGGCCATCTCGCCCCGTTCCAGCAGCCAGAACGGAACGTGCAGGGCCGCATCGGCGGCGTACAGCAGGTCGGCCGGACCGGCCACCCGGAGCTGGCGGGCGATCGCTTCATGCTCGTCGGTGGCCTCGGTGAGGGGCACATATTCCCCGTGCAGATCGAGCACCAGGATGTTGGCGTGGCGCAGACGGGCGGCCTGTTCCAGCAGAAGCGCGACGCCCCAGCTCTTCCCGGTGCCGGTGGTTCCGAGGATCGCCATGTGTCGCTGCAGCAGGCGGTTGCCGTCGGCGATCGCGGTGCTCGCCCGGTCGGCCAGATACTGGCCGAGCTGGAGCCGCTCGTTCTCGGGCACGTCCTCGCCCAGAACCGCCATGAACCGGGTCAGATTGGCGCCTTCCACCAGGTGGCAGCGGGCTCCCAGGTGCGGGTGCTTGGACGCGCCCAACCCGAAGGTCCCCAGACCAGATGGGGCGGGGTGGAAGGTGCCCACGGGCATCATCTGGGCCTCGACTCGCTTATCCGCGTGCCGGGTGACGCTCTCGACCAGGCCGATGAGGAAGCCGTCTTCGGCCGGTACCGCCACCAGATCGGACACGGTCACGCGGCTGGCCAGCTTGGGGTCAGCCAGCTCGATGAGCATGCGGTCCGCGTCGACCGCGGCCAGAGAGCCCAGCTCCAGCCCTTCGGCCAGCAGCAGGGGCTCGTCAGGCGCGATGGAGGATGGGGTGGAGGTGGTGGCCATACGGGTCTGCACACACTAGATCGGCAGAAGCACGGCGGGGCGTTACCTGTGTTCCCTAGCGGACATTAGTATCAGCGCCCGTGCCCGAGCTCGGTCCCGCCATAGACACCGTCCTGCGGCGCTGCCTGCGGGTGGGCGCCGGGGATGACGTGCTGGTGATCGTAGACCCGGGAACGCGGGAGATCGGACTGGCCCTGTGGGATGGCGCCCGCGGGCTCGGCGCCGACGCCGTGCTGGCGGAGATGGACGAGCGGCCGACGCATGGGAGCGATCCACCGCGTTCGGTGGCCGCCGCGATGATGGCCACCGACGTGGTCATCGCACCCACGACGAAATCACTCAGCCATGCCCCGGCTCGCAAGCGGGCCACCGACGCGGGCACGCGAGTGGCCACGCTGCCCGGTGTCACCGCCGACATGCT
The DNA here is from genome assembly GCA_035551795.1 of Solirubrobacteraceae bacterium. Taxonomy (GTDB): domain Bacteria; phylum Actinomycetota; class Thermoleophilia; order Solirubrobacterales; family Solirubrobacteraceae; genus Palsa-465. The sequence continues at coordinate 1,364 of DASZMP010000116.1, forward strand.
GGCCCGGGTCATGGCTGTGGACTTTGAGCCGATGGCGCGCCGCTCGCGGGCGGTGGCGGAGCTCCTCACGCAGGGGTCCCGGGCCCGGGTGACCTGCCCGCGAGGCACCGATCTTCAGCTCGATCTGGGCAGCCGGGCCGCGATCTCCGACGCCGGTGAGCTGGGCACGCCGGGGGCGTTCGGCAACCTCCCGTGCGGGGAGGGCTTCATCGCCCCGATCGGCGGGCAGGGGCGAATCGTCGCCTCCAGCCTGGCGCCGCTCGGGCTCAGCGATCCACCGGCCACGCTCGCGGTGCACGACGGCCGGATCACCGGCGCCGAGGGCGGTCACGGTCCGGAGTTTCTGGCCCGCCTGCAGGCGCACGGCGAGCCGGGAACCAATCTGGCCGAGCTCGGCGTGGGGACGAACGATCGGGCCACGCTGAGCGGCAACATCCTGGAGGACGAGAAGATCCTCGGGACCGTGCATGTGGCGTTCGGCGCCAGCGCGGCCTTCGGCGGGTCGGTCTCGGTACCCATCCACCTGGACGTCGTCGTGCTGGACGCCAGCCTCGAGGTGGACGGACGTCCGGTGCTGGACAGCGGGCGCTTCGTTCTCTGAGTTGCCGGTAACGGGGCAGATGACTCGCCTGCTGTCGGTCCCGAATGTCTCCGAGGGGCGGGAGCTGGCGGCGATTGAACGGATCGGCGCGGCGTTCGGCGGTGGTCTGCTCGACGTGCACCGCGACCCGGACCACAACCGCAGCGTGTTCACGCTGGCCGGCGAGCCGGGGCGGCTGCACGAGGCCGTGCTTGCCGGCGCCGCCGCCGCCGTGGCCCAGGTCGACATCACGCGCCACGAGGGCGCGCACCCCCGGCTGGGCGCCATCGATGTGGCTCCGATCGTCTACCCGGCGCCGGAGCTGCGGGGCGCCGCCGCCGCCGAGGCACTGGTGCTGGCCGACCGTCTGGGGGAGGAGCTGGAGCTGCCGGTGTTCCTGTACGGCACGCTTTCGGAGGCTGGTCACACCCGCGCCGAGCTGCGTCGCGGCGGCCCCGGGCGTCTGGCCGAGCGGATTCGTGGCGGTGAGCTCCAGCCCGACTTCGGCCCGCTGCGCCTTCACCCGACTGCCGGTGCCGTGCTGGTGGCCGCCCGGCCACCGCTGGTCGCCTTCAACGTGGAGCTGGCCCCTCCGGCCACCGTGGAGCAGGCTCGCCAGATCGCGGCACTCATCCGGGAGGGAGGGGCCGAGGGGCATGCCGGACTGCGGGCGATCGGCCTGTGGCTGGCCGCGCGCGGCCACGCGCAGGTGTCGATGAACGTGGAGGATCACGAGCGCACGCCCCTGCGTGAGGTGGTGGCGGCCATCGCCCGCCACGCCACGCCGGTGCGAGCTGAGCTGGTCGGCTTGGCTCCGGCCAGTGCCTTCGAGGGCTTCCCGGAGGATCTGCCGGTGGCAAACCGCAGACATCTGGAGGACGCACTCCGCGAGCTACCGGCCGACAGCTAAAGTCAACTCCTCAACGCCATGGCCCAGACCAAGCGAAAGCGCCGCACCAAGCACCGGGGCAACGCCGCCGGGAAGATCGAGGTGCGCGGGCGCACAGGACGGCCGCCCAGCCCCCAGGAGAAGAAGAAGGCGGACCGGACCAAGCTGCGCGAGGAGCGGCTGATGAAAGAGCCCACCTGGAGGCAGTCGTTCCGGAGGGCGTCACTGGCCGCGGGCCTCATGTTCGTGTTCCTGCTGGTCACCGACCACACCAAGCACGGCAGCCCGATCATCACGGCGGTCCTGTTCGCGATCATCGCAATGGTCATCTACGTGCCCGCCGGCTACTACCTGGAGCGCTTTCTGTGGCGGCGCCGGATGGTCAAGATGGGCAAGCCGGTGAGACGATGATCGAGGTCCGCATGTTCACCGTCGGGCCGCTGCAGGAGAACTGCTTCTTCGTGCGGGCCAAGGACTCCGACCGGGCGGTGGTGATCGATCCGGGCGACGAGCCCGAGCGGCTGCTCGAGGCTCAGCGTGCTCTGAACATCACCACCGTCGAGGCGATCCTGCTGACCCACACCCACTTCGACCACGTCGGCGCGGTGGCGCCCCTGGCCCGCGCCACCGGCGCTCCCGTGTACTGCCCCGAGCTCGAGAAGGACGTCCTGGCCAACATCATGGACTACGTGATGTGGCCCGGGATCGGGCCCTTCGAGAGCTACGACGCCGACGAGCTGGTGGCCGGTGGCGAGGCGCTGGAGCTGGCCGGGCTGACCTTCGACGTGCGCTTCACCCCCGGCCACAGCCCCGGCCACGTGACCTACGCGGTGCGCGACGAGCCCGCATTGCTGTCCGGCGACGTCCTGTTTCAGGGCTCGGTCGGCCGGGTCGACCTGCCCGGCGGCGACTGGCCAACGCTGCTTGCCTCGATCGAGTCGCTGACCGACGAGTTCCCGGACGAGACGGCCGTCTACCCAGGTCACATGGGTGTGACGACCCTCGGCCAGGAACGCGCCGACAACCCGTTCCTGCACGAGCTCGCCAACCGGTGAACCGTCCCGGTTTCTCGACGGGGCGCCGATGATCCAGGCGCCCAAGGGGACGTTCGACGTCCTGCCCCCCGACGCGGAGCGCCGGTCGATTCTGGAGGCCCAGGCCCGCAAGATCCTGGGCGCCGCCGGCTACAAGCGCATCGAGACGCCGGTGTTCGAGTCCACGGAACTGTTCGCGCGTGGCGTCGGCGAGGCCACCGACATCGTGCAGAAGGAGATGTACACGTTCGAAGACGACGGCGGCCGTTCGTTGACCCTGCGCCCGGAGGGCACCGCGCCGGTGTGCCGGGCCTACATCGAGCACGGCATGCACAAGCTCTCCCAGCCGGTGAAGTTCTGGTACCTGGAGAGCTTCTTCCGAACCGAGCAACCCCAGAAGGGCCGCTACCGCCAGTTCTGGCAGGTCGGCGCCGAGGCGATCGGCACCGATGCGCCCGAGGCCGATGCCGAGCTGATCGTGCTGCTGGCCGAGCTGCTGGAGGCGATGGTGGTCAAGGGCGTGCACCTGCGCCTGTCCAGCCTCGGCTCGCCGGAGACCCGGCTCGAGTACCGCGAGCGCCTGACCGCCTACCTGCACGGGCACGAGGATGAGCTGGCCCCAGAGGTCCGCACGCGGATCGACCTCAACCCGTTGCGGGCGTTTGATTCGAGCCACCCCGGCACCCGCTCGGTGATGGCCGGCGCGCCCAAGCTGCTGGATCAGCTCTCGACCGAGGACGAGGAGCACTTCGTCGGCGTGCGCGAACTGCTCGACGCCGCGGACGTGCGCTACGAGATCGACTCCACGCTGGTCCGGGGCATCGACTACTACACGCGAACGCTGTTCGAGTTCACCAGCGACGTGCTCGGAGCGCAGTCGGCGGTCGGCGGCGGCGGGCGCTACGACCGCCTGATCGAGCAGATCGGCGGCTCGCCGACCCCGGGCTGCGGCTGGGCGACTGGAGTGGAACGGATCCTCCTGTCCGGGGCTCAGGCACCGACCGCTCCCGACCCAGTGGACCTGTTCATCGCGCTGCAGGTCCATGAGACCAGCAGCGCGACCGCCGCGTTCGTCCTGTCTCGCGAAGCTCGCCGGGCCGGTCTGGCCGCGCAGTTCGAGCTGGCCGGCCGCTCCCTGAAGGGGCAGCTCAAGCAGGCCGATCGGATCGGGGCGCGGTTCGTCGCGATTCTGGATGGCGACGGCGAGGCCACCCTGCGGGACATGACCAGCGGCGAGCAGACCGAGCTCGCGCTGTCGGCGGTCATCCCCGCCGTCCTGCGGGGGAGCCGGCTCACGTGAACACGCCGCGCAGCAACAGCTTCCGGGACGCCTGGGCGAGCGAGCTGACCGCCGAGCGGGCCGGCACCGAGGCTCGGGTGGCCGGATGGGTGCATCGGCGCCGCGACCACGGCGGGCTGATCTTCATCGACCTGCGCGATCGCAGCGGAATCGTGCAGCTGGTCTTGCACCCAGATTCGGCACCCGAGGCGCATCAGACGGCGCACGCGCTGCGCTCAGAGGACGTGGTCAGCGCGGCCGGCCGGGTGGTCCGGCGCGAGCCCCAAAACGTCAATCCCAACCTGGCCACCGGCGAGATCGAGCTGGCGGTGAGCGAGCTGACGATCCTGGCCGATGCCGAGACCCCACCCTTCCCGGTGGACGAGGACGGCCCGGTCGACGAGGCCCTGCGGTTGCGCCACCGGGCGCTGGACCTGCGCCGAGCCGGCATGCAGGCCAACCTGGCACTGCGCCACCGGGTCACCAAGACGATGCGCGAGGTCCTCAACCAGCGTGACTTCCTGGAGATCGAGACCCCCGACCTGACCCGCTCCACGCCTGAGGGAGCCCGTGACTACCTTGTCCCGGCCCGGATCGGGGCCGGGCGCGGTGCTCTCTTCTACGCGCTGCCCCAGTCACCCCAGCTGTTCAAGCAGCTGCTGATGGTGGCCGGCTTCGAGCGCTACTACCAGATTGCCCGCTGCTTCCGCGACGAGGATTCCCGCGCCGATCGCCAGCCGGAGTTCACCCAGCTGGACCTGGAGATGTCGTTCGTCGACGAGGAGGATGTGATCGAGACGATGGAAGCGGTGATGGCCGCGGTGTTCGAGGCCGGAGCGTTCTCGGTGTCGCCGCCGCCCTGGCCGCGCATGCCGTATCGCGAGGCGATCGACCGGTTCGGGATCGACCGGCCCGACGTTCGATTCGGCCTGGAGCTCCGGGACCTGGGGGAGGCGGTGGCCAGCTCAGAGTTCCAGGTGTTCGCCGGGGCGCTGGCCGCGGGCGGGTTCGTGCGCGGGATCAATGCCGGCCGCCGGGAGCTGCCGCGCTCAGAGCTCGACGCGCTGACCGAGCTGGCCAAGCGCCGCGGGGCGCGCGGACTGGTGTGGGCGTTCGTCCAGGAAGACGGCACGCTGCGCTCACCGGTGGCGAAGTTTCTGACTACAGCCGAGGTCGAGCAGATCAAGTCGCGGCTCGAGGCCGGGGCGGGCGATCTGCTCCTCGTGGTCGCAGATCAGCTTCCGGTGGTGAGCGCCGCGCTGAGCGCGCTGCGACTGGAGCTCGGACGGCGGTTTGACCTCATCCCATCGGGCGCGCACGAGATTCTCTGGGTGACCGAGTTTCCCGCCTTCTTCTGGAACGAGGATCAGAAGCGCTGGGACTCCGCCCACCACCCGTTCACCGCGCCGAAGGGCGATCTCGGCGACCCGGGGCACCTGAGCTCCCGCGCCTACGACCTGGTGCTGGACGGCTCGGAGATCGGTGGCGGGTCGATCCGTATCCATCAGCCCGACGTGCAGCGGCGGGTGTTCGAGCTGCTGGACATCGGACCGCAGGAGGCCGAGGCCCGCTTCGGGTTCTTCCTGGATGCGTTGCGCTACGGCGCGCCGCCGCACGGAGGCATCGCCATGGGCATCGACCGGATCGTCACGCTCCTGGCCGGAGCAGAATCGATTCGCGAGGTGATCGCGTTCCCCAAGGCGGCCAGCGGGACCGACCCGCTGACCGGGGCCCCCGCGCCGGTCGACCCGGCACAGTTGCGCGAGCTGGGAATCCGCCCGGCATAGAGCGGGCGTTACCCGCCTGTTATGGGCGCGAGCGTAGCTTCGGTCGCGTGAAACCTGTCGTGCTGGCGATGTGCTGTGCGGTGCTCCTGGCGGCCTGCGGAGGGTCTGGTAAGGCCAACGGTCACCAGGCGGCCTATGACGCGGGGCTCAAGTTCGCCAAGTGCATGCGAGCCCACGGCCTGAGCAACTTCCCCGATCCCTCCGGCGGTGGCGGCGGCATCCAGATCCCGGTCGGCGATGCCTCCTCACCGGCCTTCCAATCCGCCCAGAAAGCCTGTTCGAAGGATCTCCCGGGCCCGGGCTTTCTCGGCCCGGCCTCGGAGGCCCAGAAGCAGAACATGCTGCATATGGCCCAGTGCATGCGCGCCCACGGGTTGGCCAGCTTCCCTGACCCGGTCTCCAAGCCGCCCTCTCCGGGCGCCGGCTTGGGGCTGGCGTTCGGCCGCCCGGGCGCGTTCATCGCCATCCCCCAGAGCATGCTCAACTCGCCGGACTTCAACCGGGCCGCATCCGCCTGCGGCCTGCCCGGCGCCGGCCGTCTGGCCGGCAGGGCTTCACGGGCGCCTGCGGCCAGCAAGCAGTAGCCGCTGTCGGGCTCGCCCGACGGAGTATGTTCGGGTCGATGAGCGCGATCATGTACGTCAAGCCGGGCTGCCCGTACTGCCAGGCCGCGCGGGAGCACCTGGCCGCCGAGGGTGAGGAGGTCCAGGAGCGCGACGCGACGGTCAATGCGGACTGGAAGGCCGAGCTGATGGGCCATACGGCCGGCCGCGGCACGGTGCCGACGATCGTCTGGGAGGACGGGCGCAAGCAGGTCGGCTTCCCGCCCGGCCGGGGCTGACGCGTGCACTGAGCGGGCGGTCGTCCGCTGCGGGGATGATCCACCGATACGCTCAGGGTGGATATGGACGAGCTGGCGTTTGAGCATCACCTGACGTCGCCTCAGGGCCGCGGTCACGTGCCTGCCGGCGCCTTCACCGCCCATGTGGGTGGCGGCGCGTGCTGCGACACCGTGACGATCTCGCTGGCCACCGACGGGCAGCGGATCACCGGCGCCGGTTTCGACGCGCACGGCTGCGGGGCGGCCACGGCGGCGGGCAGCGCCGCCGTGGCGCTCGTGCGCGGGCGCTCGCTGCTGGAGGCCGCCCGGGTCGGCCCAGCTGAGATCGCCGGGGAGCTGGGCGGCCTGAGCCCGGGCAAGCTTCACGCGGCGGAGGTGGCGGCGGACGCCCTGGCCCGGGCGCTCGGGGCCGCGGCCCGCGACCGCGGCGCCCTGCCGGTTGAGGAAGACCGCATGTTGGTGGCGATGTCCGGTGGCGTCGACAGCGCCGTCGCGGCGTGGCTCTGCGCGCGGGAGGGCGAGACCGTGGCGGTGACGCTCGAGCTGTGGGCGGACCCCGAGAACGATTCAGAGCGCAGCTGCTGCTCGGCCTCCGCCGTCTCCCAGGCCCGCGCCCTGGCCCACCGGATGGGCCTGGCGCATTTCACGATCGACCTGCGCGAGGAATTCCGGGTGGGCGTGGTGGAGCCGTTCATGGCCGGCTACGCGCAGGGCGAGACCCCGAACCCGTGCGTGGGGTGCAACGGGCATGTGCGCCTCGACGCGATGCTCGAGCTGGCCGGCCGACTCGGCTGCGCGCGCCTGGCGACCGGTCATTACGCGCGCATCGAACGCGGGCTGCTCAGGGCGGCCGTCGACCCGGCCAAGGACCAGACCTACATGCTCGCCGCGCTCGCGCCAGACTCGCTGGCCCGGATGCGATTCCCGCTCGGCGAGCTGACCAAGCCCGAGGTCCGGCGGATCGCCGCCGCCGCCGGGCTGCCGGTGGCCGGCAAGGCCGACAGCCAGGACCTGTGCTTCCTGGCCGGCACCAGCCGGGCCCGCTTTCTGGAGCGCCACGGCGGGATCGGCCGGAGGCCCGGTCAGGTGGTGGACCGGCGGGGCAACGTCCTCGCCGTACACGACGGTCACGAGCGGTTCACGGTGGGCCAGCGGCGGGGCACCGGCGTCGCCTCCGGCGACGCCCTATACGTAATCCAGAAGGACGCGAAGCTCAACCGGGTGATCGTGGGACCACGGGAGGCGCTCCTGACCCGCGAGGTCAGGGTGCGCGCGGCCCGGCTCCACGCGGCGGCCGGTCGGGTCGACCGGGTCAAGCTCCGCTACCGGTCCGCAGCGATCGGCGCCCGGGTGCGGGAGGACGCGGCGGCGGGCCGGCACCGGACGCTGACGCTCGAGCTGAATGAGCCGATGATGGGTGCGGCGCCGGGCCAGCTGGCCTGCCTGATGGACGGCGAGCTGGTCGTCGGCTGGGCGACCATCGCCGGCTGACCGTACCTACACTCAGTTGCCCCATGGCGATGAACTCGGATGAGATCCGCCGGACCTTCACGTCCTTCTTTCAGGAGCGTGACCACCTCCGCCTGCCCGGTGCGTCGCTGATTCCAGCCGCCAACGACCCGTCGGCGCTGTTCACGGTGGCGGGCATGCACCCGCTGAAGCCGTACTTCGCCGGGACCGAGACGCCGCCGCATCCGCGCGTCACGACCTGCCAGCCGACCTTCCGGACGGTGGATATCGAGAACGTGGGCATGACCCCGCGACACCTGACGATGTTCGAGATGCTGGGCAACTTCTCGTTCGGGGACTACTTCAAGCGCGAGGCCATCGCGTTTGCCTGGGATCTGGTGCGCAACGGGTTCGGCCTGAACGCGGACGACATCTGGGTCACCGTTTTCGGGGGCGACGACCAGCTCGGCCTCGGGCCCGACCAGGAGGCGATCGACCTGTGGCTCGACGTTGGGATGCCCCGCGAGCGGATCGTCGAGTGTCCGCGGTCGGAGAACTTCTGGGAGTCGGGACCGACCGGCCCGTGTGGACCCGACTCGGAGCTCTACCTCGACCTGGGCCTGGAGCGGGGCGGCGCCGACGACCTGCCCGGGGAGGAGAACGATCGCTTCCTGGAGTTCTGGAACCTGGTGTTCATGCAGATGAACCAGGATCCCGAGAACGTGGTTACGCCACTGCCGGCCCGCAACATCGACACCGGCATGGGGCTCAACCGGATGGCGGCGATCCTGCAGGGCAAGGAGACGATCTTCGAGACCGACCAGTTCGCCCCGCTGATCGAGCTGGGAGAGCAGCTGTCCGGCCGGCGCTATGGCCAGGAGTTCCGCTCCGACCGGGCGCTGCGCATCCTCGCCGATCACAGCCGGGCCATGTCGTTCCTGATCGCCGACGGGGTGGTGCCCTCCAACGAGGACCGGGGCTACGTCCTGCGCCGGGTGATGCGCCGGGCCATCCTCCAGGGGCGCCAGACGCTGGGCCTCGATCCGGGCTTCCTGGAACGCTACGCGGACCTGGTCGGCGAGCTGATGGGCGGCGAGTACGGCCAGCTGGTGACGCAGCGCGAGTCTGTGCACCGGTGGCTGCGCTCCGAGGAGGAGGGATTCGGGCACACGCTGGAGCAGGGGAGCCGGCTGCTGGACGAGCTGATCGAGCGGGCCAAGGCGGAGGGCGAGGAAGGGATCTCGGCCGCCGACGCCTTCCTGCTCCACGACACTCATGGCTTTCCCATCGACCTGACCCTGGAGCTGGTGACCGAGCACGGGCTGGGTGTGGACGAGGAGGGATTCGAGGCGCTGATGGAGGGCCAGCGCAACCGGTCGCGGCCCAGCGCCGGGAGGGGAGGGGACGGCGGCGGACTGCGCGAGCGGGCGGTTGCCCTGGCTGGCCAGGCCGGCTTTCTGACCGACTTCCGCGGATACGAGACGACCGCTGTGGAGACGTCAGTGGGCGCGCTGGATTCGCACGACGGCCGGGTCCTGGCCAAGCTACGGGAATCACCCTTCTACGCGACCGGCGGCGGACAGGTGCACGATTCGGGTTTTGTGGAGTGCGAGGACGGCGACTGTCTGGCCAGGGTCGAGGATGTGCTGCGGCTGGGCAACGACCAGGTGCTGGCGCTGAGGCCCGAACGCGGCGAGCTGCGCTCTGGCGAGCGGGTCCGGGCGCGCGTCGACCGCTTCAGTCGCCACGCCACCGAGTGCAACCACACGGCCACGCACCTGCTCCATGCGGCGCTGCGGGCACGGTTGGGTACTCACGTGCGCCAGGCCGGCTCCTACGTCGGGCCCGACAAGCTGCGCTTCGACTTCACCCACGGGGGAGGCCTGTCGCCGGAGGAACTGGCCGGGGTGGAGGACGCGGTCAATCGATGGATCGTCGAGGACCATCCCGTGCGCGCCCTGACGACCACGCTTCCGGAGGCCCAGGCCCTCGGCGCGATGGCGCTGTTCGGCGAGAAGTACGGCGAAATCGTGCGCATGGTGGAAGTGGGCGACGGTTCGTTCTCCCGCGAGCTGTGCGGCGGTACCCACGTGCGCACCACTTCGGAGATCGGGGTGTTCAAGATCCTCAGCGAGACCTCGAGCGCGTCCAACGTGCGGCGCATCGAGGCGATCACCGGCCCCGAGGCCGTGGCGCTGCTGCGCTCGCGCGATCGCGCTGTGACCGAGACGGCCCGGCTTCTGCGCGTGCCGCCCGAACGTACCCCCGAGGCCTCCGAGGAGCTGCGCCTACGCTTGCGAGAGCTGGAACGCGCCGTCAAGCGCGGCGGCGGATCCGGCGGCGGGGCGGTGGATGTGGAGGCGCTGATCGGCCAGGCTGTCGCGGTGGCCGATGTCAGTGTGCTAACGGCCGAGGTACCGGGCGTGTCGGCTCAGGACCTGCTCGGTCTGTCTGATCAGCTGAGAGCGCGCCTGGGTGAGGCGGCGGTGGTGCTCGGCGGCGTGCGCGACGGCAAGGTGGACCTGGTGGCGGCGGTGGCGCCGGAGCTGGTCGCCCGCGGGGTACGAGCCGACGTGGTGGTGCGCGAGGCGGCCGGCGTGGTGGGCGGCGGTGGCGGGGGACGCGAGACCCTGGCCCGGGCCGGCGGGCGCGACGCCGGCAAGCTGGCCGAGGCGCTGGCGGCGGCGCGGCAGGCAATCGAATCCGCTTTGCGCGGCTGAGTCTCGCCTCCATTGCGCGTGCTGGCCCTGGATTACGGCAGCGCCCGGTGCGGGGTTGCCGTGAGCGATCCCACCGGGGTGCTGGCCACCCCGCTCGAGCCGGTGTCCGCACCGGCCTCCCGGTCGGGCATGGCCCGTCTGGTGGCGTTGGTGGATGAGTTTCAGGCGCAGCGGGTAGTGGTCGGGCTGCCGCTCACGCTGGCCGGGAAGGACTCCGAGCAGACCCGCGAAGCCCGAAGGTTCGCGGCCCGCCTGGAGCGGCGCCTGGACGTCCCAGTGGAGCTATTTGACGAAAGATTTACTACGGTGCTGGCTCAGCGCAGCGCCCCCGATGCGCGGACCAGTGAGGATTCCCGCGCGGCAGCCCACCTCCTGAGTGGATGGCTGGATGCCCGCGGCAAGAGGAGGAGTGACCGGGAAGATGGCTGAAGACTTCGGACGCTCGGCGGCCGATCGAGAGGCAGCGAGACAGGCCAGGATGCAGCGACGCGAGTCGACCGTGGCCTCCCGGAACCGGCGTGCCGCCGCTCGCCGCAGAGGGATGCCCGGCCGAGCCGGGGTGGCCAGCGAGCGGGTGCGACCCTCCGGGCGCCGCCGGGCCGTCGCGCGCGGGCTGGCTCTGGTGACCCTCGTGCTGATGGTGGCGGTGGTGTGGTTCCTGGTCGAGCTCTTCCAGCCGTTCACCGGGTCCGGGCATGGCCGGGTGGTCGTCAACATCCCCCACGGCTCGGGCACCAGCCAGATCGGCGACATCCTGTCCCGGGACGGGGTCGTGTCCTCGGGCTTCTTCTTCAAGCTGCGGGCCAAGCTCGACGGCGACGTGGGCAAGCTCCTGCCGGGCCGGCACGTGATGGCGCTCGGGAT
>DASZMP010000117.1:0-15085 GCA_035551795.1 Solirubrobacteraceae bacterium
CCTGTTGTTCGAGCCCGACCGCGGCGTCTGGGCCGACAACACGGACGCGCCAGGCCTGATCGCCTCGTTGCCGTGGCCGGTGGCAGGCCGCAGTGCGTTGGTCCTGGGGGCCGGCGGGGCGGCCCGCGCGGCCGTCTGGGCCCTGCGCGACGCCGGAGCAGCCGACGTTCGCCTGTGGAACCGGATTGGTTCGCGCGCCGAGCAGCTGGGCGCCGAGCTCGGCGCCACCGCGGTGAGCGTGGCCGAACCGGCCGACCTGCTCGTGCACTGCACATCGCTCGGGTTGCGCGGGGAGCCGGGGCTGGAGGGATTGCCGCTGAGCGAGGAGGACTTGCGCGCCTACGAGGTGGTCGTCGATTTCGTGTACCGGCCCGGCGGGACGGCTCTGATCGGGGCGGCGCGGCGGATGGGGCTTGCGGCGGTGGATGGACTGGAGCTGCTGCTGGCTCAGGGTGCTCTGAGCTTCAAGCTGTTCACCGGGGCGCCTGCCCCGATGGCCGAGATGCGGGCGGCACTTCAGCCGGGTTGAGCGGTTCCAGCGGGCGCCACAGCTATCTTCCTGGGACGTGAGCACAGGCCGCCAGCCAGCGCAGGACCGCAGCCAATGCACCCCCTGCCGAGGAACCGGCCGGCTGATCTCGGCCAAGGGCGGCTCCCGGCATGAGGTGACCTGCCCGTGGTGCGGCGGCAGCGGGCGGTTCCAGCCGGGCCGCGACGCGCAGGCCGAGCGGACAGCCCAGGGCGGCGATGGCAGCGCTGCGGGTGACGCGTGAAGTACGTGGTGGCCGCCGTCGGGGGCCTGATCGTCGGCGCGCTGGTCAATCTGGTGGTCGAGCGGCTGCCTGGGCGGGAGGCCACCTCACCCCCTCCGAGCTGGCGGCGCCCGGTGGTCACGGTCGCGACCGCCGTTCTGGCCGTGCTGACCGTGCTGGTCCGCCACCGCACGCACGATGTGGTGCTCGGCCTGGTCCTGCTCGTGGTGCTGATGCCCGTGGTGTTCATCGATCTGGAGCACCGGCTGATCCCCAACAAGATCACCGCGCCGGCGGCTGTGGTGGCGATCATCATCGGGCTGGCCACCCGGCCATCGGGCTTCGGGACGCAGGTGATCGCCGGTGTGGCCGCCTTTGCCTTCCTGTTCCTGTTCGCCCTGATCTACCCCAAGGGATTGGGGATGGGCGATGTGAAGCTGGCCGGCGTGATGGGGCTGTACCTGGCCGCATCGGTGGCGGTGGCTCTGTTTGCGGGCCTGTGTGCCGCGGCAGTTCTGAGCGTCGGGGTGCTGGCACGGCGGGGGATGGCCGCGGGGCGCAAGACCTACATCCCGCTGGGCCCGTTCCTGGCGCTGGGCGGCATCGTCGGCATCCTGGCCGGGCCCCAGATAGTGCACTGGTACGTGCACTCGGTGACCAAGTAGCGCCCGAACATCGCCGCCCGCGCCTGCGCCCGTAACCTTCTGCCGCGATATGACGCTGCGCCTGATTACCGCCGGGGAGTCGCACGGCCCCGGGCTCACCTGCGTGGTGGAGGGGATGCCCGCCGGCCTGGTGCTCAACCTGGAGGCGATCGACCGGGACCTGGCCCGGCGCCAGCTCGGGCATGGGCGAGGGGGGCGGATGAAGATCGAGAGCGACCGAGCCGAGGTCACCGCCGGCGTCAGGCACGGGCGCACGCTGGGGAGCCCGATCGCCCTTCAGGTGGTCAACCGGGACTACGCCAACTGGGTGGAGCGGATGAATCCCTGGCCCGTGGAGTCAGAGGTTCCCGAGGTCCACCTGCCGAGACCGGGCCACGCTGACCTGGTCGGAACTCAGAAGTACGGGCTGAGCGACGTGCGGGACATCCTGGAGCGCGCCAGTGCCCGGGAGACCGCAGCCCGTGTGGCCGGCGGCGCGGTGGCCAAGCAGTTCCTGCGCGCTCTCGGGGTGGAGGTGTACTCCCATGTCCTGCAGATCACGTCGGTGAGCGCCCCACGCCGGGACGACCTGGGGCCCGAGGACTTCGCCGCAGTCGACGAATCTCCGGTGCGCTGCCTGGACCCGGAGGCAGGGCGCGAGATGGTGGCGGAGATCGACCGTCTGCGCAGGGCCAACGAGTCGCTCGGCGGCGTCTTCGAGGTGCGAGCCTTCGGGGTCGACCCGGGCCTCGGCTCACATGTCTCCTGGGAGGAGCGCCTGGATGGGCGCCTGGCCCAGGCCATCCTGTCGATTCAGGCGATCAAGGCCGTGGCCATCGGCGACGGCTACGAGGTGGCCGGTCTGCCCGGCTCCCGGGCGCACGATGAGATCTTCTATGACCAGGCCCGCGGCGGCTACTACCGCGAGACCAACCGGGCGGGCGGGATCGAAGGCGGCATGACCACCGGAGACTCCGTGGTGGTGCGAGGCTCGATGAAGCCGCTGCCGACGCTGACCAAGCCGCTGCGCTCGGTGGACATCGCCACCCACCAGCCGGCCGAGGCGCTGCGTGAGCGCACCGACTCGTGCACCGTCCCCGCCGCCGGGGTGGTGGGCGAGGCGATGGTGGCCTTCATCCTGGCTGACTGCTACCGGCGGAAGTTCGGAGGCGACCACATCGATGACGTGCGCGGCGCGGTGGCCGCGTATCGGGAGCGGATCGGGTGGCCGGGACGGCGCTGATCGGCTTCATGGGCGCGGGCAAGACGACCGCAGCCCAGACCCTTGGGCGGCGCGCGGTCGACGTGGACGAAGTCATCGAGGCCCGGTTAGGCCGCCAGGTCCAGGCGATCTTCGCCGAGCAAGGTGAGGCCGCGTTTCGCGAGATGGAGGAGCAGGTCACCCTCGAGCTGCTGGATGACCCATCGGTCGATGTCGTGGCGCTGGGCGGCGGTGCGGTCGGGTCAGAGCGCGTGCGCGATGCGCTGCGCTCCCGCCGGGTGGTGTGGCTATGGACGGTGTGGGAGGACGCCTGGCAGCGAGTGACTCAGGACGGCGGCGAGCGGCCGCTGGCTCGGGACCCAGCCCGATTCCATGAGCTGCACGACGACCGCCAGCCGCTCTACGAGTCTCTGGCCGACGTCGTGGTGCCGGCCAGCCGGTCGCGCCACATGCCGGCGATCCTGGAGGCTCTCGACGGGCTGCCCGCCGACGCGAAGATGCTCTGGGCGACCACAGCCTCGGCGGACTACCCGGTGTACGTGGGGCCGGGCCTGGTCACCGAGCACCGTTTCTGGCCGACCACCGTGCCCGGCCGGCGCGTGGTGGTGACCGACTACAACGCCGGCCGTCACTACGCGGAGTTCCTGGAGCCGGTGTTCGCGCGCGTGGCGATCATGCCCGGGGAACAGTCAAAGACGGTCGCCCACGCCGAGATCGTGTGGACGGAGATGGTCCGGCACGGCCTGACCAGGTCAGACCTGGTGGTGGCGCTGGGCGGGGGCGTGGTCGGAGACCTGGCGGGCTTCTGCGCCGCCACCTATCAGCGCGGGGTGCGCTACGTCCAGGTGCCCACCACGCTGGTCGCCCAGGTCGATTCGGCCTACGGAGGCAAGACCGGCGTTGACCTGCCAGAGGCCAAGAACTACGTGGGCGCGTTCCACCAGCCGACCGCCGTGATCTGCGATCCGCTGACGCTGAGCACGCTGCCCCTGGAGGAGGTGTCCGCCGGAGCGGCGGAGGTGATCAAGACGGGGTTGATCGTCGGGGGGAGACTGTGGGAGCTGCTGGAGGGTGGCACAGAGGTGACTGACCTGGAGGTGATCACCCGCTGCGCCCTGACCAAGCTGCGGATCGTGGCGCAGGACGAGCGGGATCGCGGCCTCCGGCAGCTGCTGAACCTCGGACACACGGTGGGCCACGCGATAGAGACATCGACCGGCTACGCCCGCTACCGGCATGGAGAGGCCGTCGGCCTGGGATTGCTCGCCGAGCTGCGGCTGTCGGACGCCGGTGAGCTGCGGGAGCACGTGCGTCAGATGATGGTCGCCCAGGGGCTCCCGACGCGGCTAGAGGACGCCGACGTGGAGGACGTGGTGTCCGCCACGAGCCGGGACAAGAAGCGCTTGGACGGGCCGGTGCCGTTCGTCCTGTGTAAGGCTCCCGGGCGCCCGATTCTGGGGCAGTCCGTTGCTCCGGAGGATCTGCGGGCGGCCGTGCGGGAGCTGACCATCCGGTGACCGCCACAGCCCGCAACCGCATCGAGGTGATGCACGGGGTCAACCTGGATCAGCTGGGGCGGCGTCCGGCCGAGCATTACGGAGCAATGAGTTTCGAGCAGCTGGAGCGGCAGGTGGGGCAGTTCGCCGCCGATCTCGGGCTGACGGTGCGCTTCTTCCAGACCAACCACGAAGGAGAGTTCGTGGAGCAGCTGCACGGGCTCGAGGGCCTGGCGGACGGGATTCTGCTCAACCCGGGCGCCTGGACCCACTACTCGTGGGCGATCCGAGACGCGCTGGAGCTGACCGGGCTGCCGGCCGTCGAGGTCCACCTGTCGGATCTTGCGAACCGCGAGGAGTGGCGGAAGGTGTCGGTGATCCGGGACCTCTGCCTGGCCAGCGTGGTCGGCCGGGGTGTCGACGGGTACCACGACGCGCTGCAGCGGCTGAGGCAGGAACTCGATCGGCGGAGCGCCGGATCTCCGTGAGCGACCGAACCGCGGGATCTGCTTGAGCGCCCGAACCGAACGGCTGCTCGCCGCAATCGAGGCGGCTGGGATTGACCGTCTCCTGGTCACCCAACCGAGCAACTTGCGCTACCTGACCGGTTTCACCGGCAGCAACGGTCTGGCTGTCGTCGGGCGCGAGGAGCTGCTGTTCGTCACCGACTTCCGCTACGTGGAGCAGGCCGCCACCGAGGTCGATCAGGCTTTCGCGCGCGTGCAGGCCACGGGCCAACTTGCGCGCACGGTGGCGGCGCGGCTCGACGGAAGCGGCTCGCTGCGGCTGGGCTTTGACGACGCGCACATCTCGGTGCTCGCCCACGAGCGATTGCGCGATCTGCTGCCCAACGGGGTCGAGCTGATGCCGGCGGCCGGTCTGGTGGAGCGGCTTCGGCGGGTCAAGGAGGCGGGCGAGGTGGAGCGGATCGCGGCCTGCGCCCGGCTGGCCGACGAGGCGCTGGAGGAGGTCCTGGACCGCGGAGTCGTGGGGAGGACCGAGCGTGAGCTGGCACTGGCGCTGGAGGTGGCCATGCGGGAGCGTGGCGCTTCGGGGCCGTCGTTTCCGCCGATCATCGCCGCGGGACCACACGGTGCGCTTCCCCACGCCGAGCCGCGGGATGTCGCCGTTGCGGCGGGCGAGCTGCTGGTGGTGGACTGGGGAGCGGTACTGGATGGCTACTGCTCGGACTGCACCCGGACGTTCGCCACCGGTTCGCTGAGTGGCGAGGCCGCCGCGGTGTACGAGCTGGTACGGGCGGCCCAGCAGGCGGGGCTGACTGCCGTGCGAGCCGGAGTGCCCGGGCGGGAGGTGGACAGCATCGTCCGCCAGGTGATTGCCGATGGCGGCTACGGCGAGCAGTTCGGGCATGGACTGGGGCACGGTGTCGGGCTGGAGACGCACGAAGAACCCCGTCTATCGTCCCGCAGCGACGACGTCCTGGAGGCGGGGAACGTGGTCACGATCGAGCCGGGGATCTACCTGCCGGGACGCTTCGGGGTGCGGATCGAGGACCTTCCGGTCGTCCGGGACGACGGTTGCGAGGTGCTGACGGGCCTGGCGAAATCGCTGCGGGTGCTCTCCTGACCGGGTGATTTATCCACTGCCGGCATGGGCGGCACTCGATGCGTCAGGTCCCCTTCTACACTGGCCCGCCAGATGATCTCGACCAATCAATTCCGCAACAACAGCCACATCGACGTCGACGGCACCGTCTTCAAGATCCTGGAGTTCCAGCACGTCAAGCCCGGCAAGGGCGGGGCATTCGTGCGCACCAAGCTGCGGCGGGCCAGAGACGGCGCGGTCATCGACCGTACCTTCCGGGCCGGCGAGAAGTTCCGCCCGGTGCGCACCGAGGTGCGCAGCATGCAGTTCCTCTACAAGGACGGAACCGACGCCCATTTCATGGACACCGAGAGCTATGAGCAGCTGACGATCGCGGAGCCCAGCCTGGAGGATCCGCTGCGCTGGATGAAGGAGTCCCAAGAGGTCGAGGTTCTCTACATCGACGATGAACCGGCCGACGTCCAGCTGCCCAGCGCCATGGATTTGGCGGTGGCCGAGACCGAGCCAGGCCTGCGGGGCGACACCGCCTCGGGCGGCGGCACCAAGCCCGCCGTCCTGGAGACGGGCGCGCGCATCCAGGTGCCGCTGTTCGTCAACATCGGCGACAGGGTCCGGGTCGACACGCGCTCGGGCGAATACGTGTCGCGTGCGTAGAACAGATCAGCGCCGCCAGGCCATCTGGGCGCTCTACCAGAGCGACCTGCTGGAGCGCCCGCTGGAGGACACGTTTCCCCGCGATGTCCATGACTTCACGCGAGCTCTGGCCGAGGCGGTCCGCCGCAACCAGCCCGAGCTGGACGAGTTGATCTCCCGGTATGCGGAGGGATGGTCGCTGGGCAGGATCGCGCCGGTGGAACGCTCGATCCTGCGGGTGGCGCTGCTGGAGATGACCCACCCTGAGGAGGTGCCCGGAGGGCGGCCGATCACGCCGGAGGGCGCGATCGACGAGGCGGTCCAGACGGCCAAGGAGTTCTGCGGAGCCGAGGCGCCCGGGTTCGTCAACGGAATCCTGGCCGCGGCCTTGCGCGACCGCCAGGCGGTGTGACGAGCACAGCGCCACCTCGGCTGTCGCGCATAAGCCTCGCGTAGGAACCGGTGGCGATGGTCCGCCCGGACCACCACAATCAAGGCATGAAGATCCTGGTGGTGGACGATGACCGCGGCCTGCGCGACGTGCTTCGGCGCTCGCTGCAGCTGAGCGGCTATGACGTCGAGCTGGCGGCGTCCGGCGCCGACGCGCTGGCCCAGCTCTCCTCGAAGAACCCGGATGCCGTGATCCTGGACATCGGGCTGCCGGACATCGACGGTCTGGAGGTGTGCCGGCTGCTCAGACGCGAGGGCAACCGCATCCCGGTGTTGATGCTCACGGCGCGGGATGCCGTGTCTGACCGGATCGAGGGCCTCGATGCGGGCGCCGACGACTACCTGGTCAAGCCGTTCGACGTGGACGAGCTGAAGGCCCGGATGCGGGCGCTGATGCGGCGGGCCGGATCAGACGAAGACGGCGAGGCCGAGCTGGTGTTCGGTGAGCTGCGCCTGGATCCGGACCGGCACGGGGTCGTGGTGGACGAGAAGTTCGTGGAGCTCACCCGCACCGAGTACCAGCTGCTGGAGCTGCTGATGCGCAACCCGAGGCGCGTCCTTCCCCACAGCCTGATCTATGACCGGGTGTGGGGCTATGACTTCGGGCCCACCTCCAACGCGCTGCGGGTGTACATCGGCTACCTGCGCCGCAAGCTGGAGGACGCCGGCGGCGTCTCTGAGATCTACACGGTGCGGGGCGTCGGCTATGCCCTGCGTGAACCCGAGGGGACATGAGGCTGCCCGGGCGGACGGCGCTGCGGACGATGAGCCTGCGCGTCCGCATGGGGCTGGTGGCCGGGGTGGCCGTGGCGATCGCCGTCGTTGGCGTGGCGGTCTCCTCATACCTGGGCACGCGCTCGGCCGTTTACGGACAGATCGACAGCTCGCTGGGCAATCTCGACGCTCAGATCCTGCACCCGCATACTGCGGCAACCGACGGTGATCAGGACAACCGGGCGGCACGGAACGGAAGCGGTGCTACCGCCGGTGGCGGCGGGAGCCCGCTGGGCTCGCTGGCCGGGGGCACGGGCGGTGACTGTGACCAGGGCCTCGGGATCAACCGGCCCGGGCAGCCATTCGGGGGACCCCAGGTATTCGTGCAGCTGCTCCGTCCGGGCGGCTCGATCTGTCGCTCCACGGGCGAAACCGTGATGATCCCGACCAACGCCCGGGACCGCCGGGTGGCCTCGAGCGGAGTCGGCCGTTACTTCGAGAACCAGACGGTCAAGGGGACCGATATCCGCGTCCTCGTGCACGGAGTCCCCCGGATCGGAGCGCTGATGCTGGCGCTGCCGCTCACCGCGGCCGACCGGACGTTGGATGACGAGCTGATCCTGATGGTGGTGATCGCGGCGGCGGGGATCGCCCTGGCTGCCGTGCTCGGGTTCCTGGTCGCGCGGGCAGCCGTGGCGCCGATCACGAGGTTCACGCGCCGGACCGAGCGCATCGCTCACGACGTCAACCAGCTCGAGCGCGAGCGGCTCGAGGTCACCGGCACTGACGAACTCGCCCGGCTGGCGCTCACCTTCAATGGGACGCTCGACGCCTTGGAAGCCTCGATCGAGGCCCAGCGCAACCTGGTGGCCGATGCCTCGCATGAGCTACGAACCCCGATCGCCACCCTGCGAGCGAACCTTCAGCTGCTGCGCGAGGAGGGCCGGCTCCCTCCGGACGAGCGCGAGGCTCTGCGCCGAGACATGATCGACGAGCTGGACGAGCTGACCAACCTGGTGTCCGACGTGGTCGAGCTGGCCCGCGGCACCAAGGCATCTCAGCAGCCCGGCGATGTCCGGCTGGAGGACATCGTGAAGGCCGCGCTCGAGCGGGCGCGGCGGCGCGGTCCCGAGCTGGAGTTCCGAGCCGAGCTGGAGCCGACTCTGGTGTACGGCGACGGCGAGCGGATGGCCCGGGCGGTCAGCAATCTCCTGGACAACGCGATCAAGTGGGGACCGCCGGGCAGCGTGGTGGAGGTGGAGCTTCACGACGGCGTGATCAGCGTCCGCGACCACGGTCCCGGCTTCCGCGGTGAGGATCTACCGTTCGTGTTCGATCGCTTCCACCGGGCGCGGGATGCCCGGTCGAAACCCGGCTCCGGCCTGGGGCTGGCGATCGTCCGTCAGGCGGCCGAGTCCCATGGCGGGTTCGCCGAGGCGGCCAATGCGCCCGGCGGGGGCGCACTTACGCGTGTCAGCTTCGGGCGGCCGGTCGCGACCGACGATCCAGCCAGCCAGGAGGCGCAGGTCGCTCGCCAGCCGGGCTGAAACCCGGACGAGCGTTTGGACCGGCCGCGCTGGCCGGCGAGATGGTTGATGCCGCGGGGTCGCGGCATCAACCACCTCCAATGCGGTCCGAGAGGAGCGGTTTCAGAGACGGAGTGCAGCCGCAGGCGGCGCCTGCGAGCCGGGGCAGTCCGAGCAGATCCTCGATCGTCTGTAGAACCGAGTAGTGGTCGACCGGCGTGCTCATTCGGGCGTGCGGCCGGGCGCCGGTGCCCGCCACGATCAGCACGATGTGCCCTCCGGTGGCCAGGCGGCAGCAGCCGTCGTCGGAGCTGCCCTCGTCCCAGGTGAGGAACAGGAGGCCGTGGGGTCCCAGGGCGCGCAGCAGTCCGGGAACCAGCGTCTGGAGAAACGCGCTGCCCGTATGAAGCGAGCAGTCGTGCATGTCATGGCACAGGTTGGGCGTGATCCATGCGAATCGAGGCAGGCGGTCGGCGGAGATCGCCGCGTGCAAGGCCGAGAACGGCAGCACGTCATGGCAGGCGGCGGTACCGGCGATCGCCCGGTAATACAGGAACGGGTCGTGCTTTTTGGCGTACTCGCCCGCCGAGGCTCCCTGGAAGCAGGGCCGGGGGTAGTCCTCCATGTAGGCGCGCCAGGAGATGTGGTGTGAGCTGAGCTGCCCGGCCAGGCCGGCGCCCGGCACGCTGCAGTCGGTGCAGTCGCTGGTGATGCCGTGGGTTGAGCCGCCCGTCAGCGCGAGGTAGTTGGGCAGCGACGGATGGGTGATCGCGTAGTCCTGGGTGGCCAGGGCGTAACGGTGTGCCAGATCCGTGATGAACCGGGCTCCGGGCGCCCCGACGACGGATCCGTACTCGGCGTTCTCCATCACGAGCACCGCGATGTGGCCGGGTCCGCCGCTAGGCATTCGCGCGGTCGGGGATGGGGCGCTCTGAGTGGGGCGCAGGATGTGCCCGCCACAGCCCGCGAGCAGGAGGGCGCACAGCATAAAAAGGCTGATCAGGACGCTCCGCCAGCTGGCCACGGAGGGATGTTGCGGTGGTTGATCTTGCACCGGCGGCTCACCTTAGTGCTCGCTGCGGGCACAATCACGACATGTCATACACCGCTCGGTCCGGCCGAGAGCAGATCCTCCAGGATGTGGCGGAGGCCGCCGAGGAGCTCGGCAAAGCGCTGGCCGATCTGGGCGAGGCCTACGAGCACCTGGACGAGCAGACCGCCGATCGCATGGAGGAGAACGTGTTCCGGCCTCTGCAGAGCGCCTTCGGGCAGCTGAAGCGAACCAGCGAGGAGTTCGCGCGTCGCTACGAGCTCCAGGGCCGAGACTTTCCGCCCGCCCCGATGCCGCTGCCGGGGGACGCCCGCCGCCTGTTCGAGCGGGCCTCTGAGTCGGTTCGGGCTGCCGACGACACGCTGGCCGGCCTGCAGGACTCGATGCTGCCCGTGGAGGTGGGGGACGAGGCGCTGCGAGCCGGGCTCTCGCGGGTCAGGTTGCTGATCTCGCCGCTGCCGCAGGCGAGCGAGCAGCTGGTCAGGACGTTCGGCCGCTGAAGCTCAGTAGTTGCCCGCACGCACGTGCGGGCTTCTCACGGCTGCCGGTTTGACTCGCAGGCCGTAGGTTCGACTAGGTGAGCGGCGAACCAGGCCATCGGTCGGGCTGCTCGTGACGGGCTCGCGATGAGCAACGCGGCCACCGCGATGGCCCAAGGCGAGATCCGGGTGGTGCTGGCCGACGACCATTCGGTGGTGCGGCACGGCCTTCGCCAGCTGCTGGAGACCAGCGGAGGGTTCTCGGTCGTGGCTCAGGCGGCCGACGTACCGTCCACTCTGGAGTCTGTCAGGCGCTGGCGGCCCGACGTGCTCGTTCTGGACCTGAACATGCCCGGCGGGTCGAGCCTGGACGCGGTGCCCCAGCTTCGCCAGGAGTCGCCCGGGACCCAGATCGTCGTGCTGACCATGCAGAGTGAGCCCGCCTACGCCAGACGCGCGCTGAGCGCGGGCGCGGTCGGATATGTGCTGAAGGACGCTGCGGACGAGGAGGTAGTGGAGGCGATTCGCCGGGCCGCGGCCGGCGAGAGGTATCTGCATCCGCGGCTGGGTGCCCGTGTGGCTGCTGAGCCCCATCCGGCTCCGCCGGACACGCTCAGCGAGCGCGAGCTGCAGGTTCTGCGCATGGTGGCGCTGGGGCATACGAACAGTGAGATCGCCGACCGCCTGTACCTGTCCGTTCGCACGGTGGAGACCCACCGGTCTCACATCCAGCAGAAGCTCCGGCTGCGCAACCGCTCAGACCTCGTCCGCTACGCGCTGGCGCACGGGCTGCTGGACGGCCGCTGAGTCGCGCCGGCACCGGCTTCGCTCAGGCCGGCAGGAACAACCGAGGGTCTGAGGTGGCGATGCCGTGCACACCCAGCTCCCCCAGAGACGAGATCAGCCGGCGCTCGTTGACCGTCCAGGCGTACAGCCGAGCCCCGTGCTCGCTCACCGATTTGACCAGGCCGCGGTCGACCAGCCGGTGCTGAACCATCAGGACATTCCAGCGACCCGATGCCAGCCCAGCCAGCACCTGGCTCTGCCAGCTGCCCGGGCGGTGGGTGACCCGGGCGGCCCAGCGTCCCACCGAGATCCCCAGCCTGACCTCCGGATCCAGGGCGCGGAAGCGGTCGAGAACGATCGGGATCTGGCTGCACACGAGCGTCCGCTCGAACACGCCCGCCTCGCGCAGATGCTCGAGGATCTCGCTCTCGCACCCGATTCGTTTGACGTCCAGGTGGAGTCCGATGTCGGCGAACGAGGCACCGGCGAGATACCTCAGCGCATCCCTGAGGCCCACGCAGTCTGCGAGGCGGGGGTGAAAGCGGGTGTGAGCCAGTACGAGCTCCCCGCGCCAGGACCTGACATCGAACTCGATGTGATCGATGCCGACCGCCCGGGCGGCATCGAACGAGGCGAGTGTGTTGCCTCGCTCCAGGGCGCTTGCGCCGCCGTGGCCGATGCGCTCCAACGCCATCACGGGCAAGATAGCCCGCGACCGGGTCGTTCACAGGTGATTCAGCCAGCGCTAGTGTTTCTCACGAGATGAGGGCAATGGATCTGGCGGCTCGGGTCGGCTCGGCCGCGCCGCTCCGCATCGCCGGGCTCACGGCCTATGCCAGCCCGGGCTTCGCCCTGACCGACATCGACCTCGCCGTCGGAGAAGGGGAGCTGCTGGCACTGGCCGGCGAACCCGGTTCGGGCAAGTCGACGCTCGTCCGCTGCGTGGTCGGAGAGCTCGGTCCGGTGCGCGGCGAGATCCAGGTGTGTGGCGAGGGCCTGGCCGGCAGCCCGGTCGACGTCGAGGGGCAGGGGGTCTCGGTCGTGTGGCAGGACCTGGCGCTGTGCGACAACCTGGATGTCGCGGCCAACCTCCTGCTCGGCCAGGAGAGCCGGCGCATGATGCTCTCGCAAGCGCGCTTTCACGCCGCCGCCAGGTCGATCCTGGATGAGTTTGGATTGCTGTCGGTCAGCACCACGCAGCTGGCGGGCTCCCTGTCAGCAGTTCAGCGCCAGATGCTCGCGATCGCCCGGGCGATGAGCCGCAACCCTCGCCTGCTGGTCCTGGACGAGCCGACGGAGTCGCTCGGTTCAATCGAGACCGAGCTGGTTGAAGCCCTGATCGCGCGGCTGCGCGAGGGAGGGACGGCGGTACTCCTGGCCAGCCGGGACGTCAAGCAGATGTTCCGGGTGGCCGACCGGATCGTCGTCCTGCGCCATGGTCGCCGAGTCGGCGAGATCGTCCCCGGCGAGAGCCATCCCGACGAGCTGGCTGCACTCATTTCCGGACAGCCGGTCGACTCGACGGCCAGGCGCCAGCTCACCCGGCTGCACGGGTTGGCCGGCCGGCTCGTTTCCGCTGATCCGTCCTCCAGCCTGTCGTTGATTCTGTCGGCGCTCGGCGGCGCCCTCGGCGTGGAGCGGGCGTGCATCCACGTGGTTCGCGGAGACGGGCTGCATGGCGCGGCCTGGCTGGGCCTCAGCCCTCGCGAGATGGAGGTAAGGAGCGACCTTCCGTTAGGAGGCGGCGGGGGAGCCGTCGGGCGGGCCGGGATGTCCGGAGAGCGGGTGGTGGAGGCTGGCCAGTGGTCGGTGCCGGTGAGCGACGGAGAGGGCGTGTGCGCGGTTATCACCGTCTTTCAGGATGGCGATCGCGAGCCCCAACAGGATGAGCTCGATCTCCTCACGCTGTACGCCGGCTACGCCGCCGCAGCGATCGAGCGCGACCGGCTGCTGCACCAGGTCACGGCGCGTAACCGGGTCCTGGAAACCATCCGCGACATGCTGGAGACGCTCACCGGGACGGTTCCGGTGGGTGATGGGCTGCCGGTGGCGCTGGGCTCGTTGCGACACGGACTGCGGGCGGTGGAGGTGGGGCTGCTGTGCGAGGATCGCCTAGGGAATGCGGTCTGGAGGGCGTTCGCCGGGCCTCTGGGAGCCGACCCCTCCGGAGCCACGATCGCGCTGCGCTTCGCCGCGGACCAGGTGCTGCGGGGCGGGCCGAGGGACGGCAGTGCCGTCGAGCTGAGCGTAGAGCCGGCGGGCCGCGTCCTGGCAGCGGGGTTCGAAGCACCCGAGGGACCGGCCGTGCTGCTCGCCGCCTGGCCCGACCTGGCCGATCCTCAGCAGGAGAAGGCCCTGATCGAGAATGCGGCTCACTCACTGAGGCTGGCCCTGGAACGGGAGGAGGCGGCCGTGGCCCACCAGGAGGCGGCTGCGCTGCGCCGCTCCCAGGAGATGCAGCGGGACTTTCTCTCCAGGCTCAGCCACGAACTGCGCACGCCACTCACGGCGATCCGCGGCTACGCCACAAGTCTTCTGCAGACCGACGTCACCTGGGACCGCGATTCTGAACAGCGTTTCCTGCGCCGCATCGCAGCTGAGGCGGCCCGGATGGGGCGCCTGGTGGGAGACCTGCTCGATTTCTCGGCCATCGAGTCGGGCGTCATGCGTCTGATTCCCGATTGGTGCGACATCGGGCTGGTGTCCGAGGCGGCTGTGGCCCTCCTGCCCGCGGATGGGGCCGAGGCGGTAACGGTCAGCTGCGAAACAGGTCTGCCGCCGATCTGGGCCGACCACGACCGCCTCGAGCAGGTGTTCGTGAACCTGCTCGGCAACGCCCTGAGCCACAACCCCAAAGGCACACAGATCAACGTTTCGGCCCGCCTGGCTGGCGCTGAGGTCGAGGTGCTCGTGTGCGACGACGGCGCCGGTCTGCCCGAACGCCGGCGCGCGTCGCCGTTCGAAGCGGCCCGGCGACCGCGGACGCGCAACGGCGGGGCCGGCCTGGGTCTGTCGATTGCCAAGGGGATCATCGAGGCTCACGGGGGCACCATCGAGTTGATGCCGGTGAGCTCGGGGACCAGCTTCCGGATCCGGCTTCCCGTGGAGGCCGGGCCGGAACGGTCCCCGATCGACGTGCCGGAGCTCGCTGAGGTGCTCGCCGGCGATCCCGACACCGGGCGGGCGAGCATGATCTCCGGTCTGCGAGATGCCGGAGCTCCGCTTGCCTGAATCACCCAGCCATACGCGGGCGCTCCTCGTGGAGGATGACCCGAACATCGTCGATCTGATCCGCTCGAACCTGTCGGTACGAGGGTTCGACAGCGTCGTCTCCTCCGACGGCCGGAACGCCCTGAAGCTGCTGGAGACCGAATCGCCCGACATCGTCCTGCTCGACCTGATGTTGCCCGACGTGGACGGCTTTGACCTCTGCCGTCAGATCCGCCAGCGGTCGTCCGTGGCCGTGATCGTCGTCTCCGCGCGAGGCGGCGAACGCGACAAGGTCACGGCGCTGAACATGGGCGCTGACGATTACATGACCAAGCCGTTCAGCGTCGAGGAGCTCCTGGCTCGGATCACGGCGAACCTGAGGCGCACCCGGGCTCCTGAGCTTTCGGACCCGGGACCGGGATTGATCACCGCGGGCGACGTGGTCGTCGACCTGGCCAGCCAGCAGGTGACCAAGGCGGGTCGCCCGGTCCATCTGACTCCCACCGAGTTCGCCCTGTTGCGCGAGCTGGTTCTGAACCGGGGAAAGCTGCTCAGC
>DASZMP010000118.1:0-16713 GCA_035551795.1 Solirubrobacteraceae bacterium
CGGCACGCCGAGGATCAGAAAGCCCAGCGGACCAAGACCTCGCGCAAGCGCGTGCAGAGCGCCGTCGCCCGGGAGGTGGCCGAGCTGCTGGGTAACACGCCGGCCGTGGCCCGGCGGTCCTACATCGACCCGCGCGTGTTCGACCGATATCTGAACCGATGGACGATCAACGACACGCTGGGGGCGCTGGAGCTCGGACGCCTCGACGAGACCAGTGAGCAACGACGCCGGCGGGTCGAGCTGGCGGTGCTCAAGCTGCTCGACGACGAGCGCGACGTGGGGCCGCTCCGCCATCTCCCCGCGGCCGCCTGAGAATAACCGGGCGGATAGCCGGGTAAGAGGGTTGGCCATGCATGTCGTCAACGATCCAGGCGAGGAGGACTAAGAGTGGCGGGAGACCTCAATCAGCGCGACGCGCGCTTGGTGGCGTGGCTGCAGGAGGCCCACACCAAGGAGGCGGAGCTGGAAGCCGATCTGACCCAGCACATCGGGTTGACCCAGAAGGTTTCGTACAAGAAGCGCCTTCAGGATCACCTCAAGGAAACGCGCGACCACAAGCGGCGCGTGGAACGCCGGCTCAAGCAACTCGGTGGCTCACCCGGCAGCGGTCCGCTCCCGGGGCCGGTGGGGGAGGTGGCCGGCAAGACGGTTTCGCTGGTCAAGGGCCAGATCGGCGTGGCCCGCGCGGCCGTCACCGAGCAGGTGGAGACCCACCTGCGCAACGCCCAGGAGGAACTGCGCGAGGAACACGTCGAGATCGCGCTGTACAGCCGCATCGAAACGTTTGCGACCGAGGTGGGCGACAGGGAAACGGGCAGTCTGGCCAAGGCGATTCGCCGAGACGAGGAGCGGATGGCCAAGTTCCTGGACGCCGAACTTGGCCGCCTGGTCAAGGAATTGGTGCGCAAGGAAATCCCGCGAGACCAGCGCGGTCAGAGCACGGCTCGGTCCCGCTCGTCCCGCTCGTCGAGTTCGCGGAGGGCCTCGCGAGCGACCGGGTCGTCCCGGAGTACGTCCCCGTCGAGTAAGGCCTCGCGGAGCACGTCCTCGCGGAGCGGGGGCTCACGCAGTGGCGGCTCGCGCAGCCGCTCGTCCAGCGGACGCTCGACCAGCTCACGGAACCCCGGCGCCTCCTCGCGCCGGCCGGCCAGCACCCGTTCAAGCTGATCCGCTGCGGGCGGCGGGGCGCCATCGCCTCGCCGCCCGAGGGCGGTCGGCTCGCCGGCCCGAATTCCGGCTCTGATCGCGGGCGGCCGGGGCCGGCGCGACCGACCCTGGACGCCAAGCGACCAGACACGGTGTAATCATCTTTACCATGCGTCGCGCTTCGCCCGAGGGGGCGGGTACTGCCAATGCCGTGTCGGCTTCCCTGGATGAGGTCCCCGAGGCCGTCGTGCTGGATGCCGCCCAACCCGCCGCGTGGGAGGCGGCCCACGACGCACTACGGCGAGCCACCGAGCACCTCCTGAACCTGCAGCATGCCGATGGCTGGTGGAAGGGCGAGCTGGAGACGAACGTCACGATGGACGCCGAGAACCTGCTTCTCCGCGAGTTCCTGGGCATCCGAGACGAGGAGACGACCGGCCGCGCCGCCGCCTGGATCCGATCACAGCAGCGCGAGGATGGTTCGTGGAGCAACTTCTGGGGGGGACCCGGTGACCTGTCCACGACGATCGAGTCCTACGTCGTGCTGAGGCTGGCCGGGGACCGGGCGCAGGACGACCACATGAACCGAGCGGCTGAGTGGGCGCGCTCACAGGGCGGCCTGGAGAAGGCGCGCGTGTTCACGCACATCTGGCTGGCCCTGTTCGGCCTGTGGCCGTGGGAGCAGGTGCCGGTGGTGCCCCCCGAGATGATGCTGCTTCCTGAGTGGTTTCCCCTCAACGCCTACGATTTCGCGTGCTGGGCGCGCCAGACGATCGTGGCGCTGTCGGTGGTCCTCACTTATCAGCCCAGCCACGCTCTGCCCTTCAACCTGGAGGAGCTGGGCGGATCTGAGCCATGGCGCCCGCCGCCCGGGGACTCGCTGGCGGGCAGGGCGCTCGTGGGCCTGGACAGCATCTTGCGTCTGTACCAGCGCCTACCGTGGCATCCGCTGCGCGCCCGGGCGCTGGACCGCGCGGAGCGATGGATCCTGGATCGCCAGGAGGCCGACGGTTGCTGGGGCGGAATCCAGCCGCCCTGGGTTTACTCGCTGATCGCGCTGCACCTGCGCGGCTACCCCCTCGACGATCCGTTGATGGAGCGAGGCCTGCGCGGACTGAACACATTCACGATCGATGACGAGCGGGGCCGGCGGCTGGAGGCCTGCCAGTCGCCCGTGTGGGATACCGGTCTGGCCATGATCGCGCTGCGCGACGCTGGGGTGTCGCGTGAGGACCCGGCGATGGTCGGGGCCGCGGACTGGCTGTTGGAGGAACAGATCCTGAGCCGTGGGGATTGGGCGGTGCGACGTCCGGAGCTCGCGCCCGGAGGCTGGGCGTTCGAGTTCCACAACGTCAACTACCCCGACCTCGACGACACGGCCGAGATCGTGCTGGCGCTCCGCGCCGTGGACGTTCCCGACCGGGAGCGACTGCGCAACGCGATCGAGCGGGCTTGCACATGGATCGAGGGCATGCAGAGCTCCGACGGCGGCTGGGGGGCGTTTGACGCCGACAACTGCCGCGCGCTGGTTCGGGATCTGCCGTTCTGCGACTTCGGCGAGGTGATCGATCCGCCCAGCGCCGACGTGACCGCCCACATCGTGGAGATGCTGGCCGACCTCGGCCGGACCGAGACCACCGCGGCCCGCCGCGGACTCGACTGGCTGCTGGCCGCGCAGGAGGCCGACGGTTCCTGGTTCGGCCGCTGGGGTGTCAACTACGTGTACGGGACCGGAGCGGTGGTGCCGGCGCTCGTGGCCGCGGGGGTGGACCCGGGTTCCGAGCCGGTCAGGCGCGCCGTGAAATGGCTGGAGGAGCACCAGAACCCCGACGGCGGTTGGGGCGAGGACTGCCGCTCGTATGACGATCCCGAGTGGATCGGGCGGGGCGCGAGCACCGCCTCGCAGACCGCGTGGGCCCTTCTGGCGCTTCATGCTGCCGGCGAGAAGAAGTCGCTGGCCGTCCGCCGGGGGGTGCGCTGGCTGGCCGACAACCAGCGCGACGACGGCAGCTGGGACGAGCCGCAGTACACGGGCACCGGCTTTCCGTCGGACTTCTACATCAACTACCACCTGTACCGCCTGGTGTTCCCGATCATGGCGCTCGGCCGGTGTACCCGATGACGGCCACGGCGGAGGCGCAGTCGGCGTCAGAGCCGCTGCCGACACCGGGGGAGGTCCTGGCCCAGGCGGCCAGCGAGAACTTCCCGGTAGCCATGGGCATTCTCGGGCACCGAACCGCTCGACACCTGATGGCGATCTACGGGTTCGCCCGGCTGGTCGACGACGTGGGCGATGAAGTGAGCGGCGACCGATCTGCCCTGCTGGACGAGCTCGACCGGGAGATCGGATCAATCTTCTCGGATGGCACGCCGGTGCATCCGCTGATGCGAGAACTGGCGCAGACCGTGCGCGAGTGCTCGCTGCCCCGCGGTCCACTGGACCGTCTCGTCCAAGCCAACCGGCAGGACCAGCGAGTCAGCCGGTACGACTCCTTCGAGGATCTGCTGGCCTACTGCCAGCTTTCGGCGGCCCCGGTGGGTGAGCTGGTTCTGAACGTGTTCGGGAAGGCTACCGCCGAGCGGATCGCGCTGTCTGACCTGGTATGCGCGGGACTGCAGGTCATCGAGCATCTGCAGGATGTGGTGGAGGATCGCCGGCGAGGACGGATCTATCTACCCCAGGAGGATCTGCGGCGCTTTGGTTGTGACGACGCCGACCTGGACAGGGCTCCGACCCCGCCCGAGCTCCGGGCGCTGATCGCTTTCGAGGCCGATCGCGCCGGGGCGCTGCTTCAGGCTGGTCCCTCGCTAACGGTCACGCTGTCGGGCCGGGGCAGGCTGGCCGTGGCCGGGTTCGTGACCGGAGGACGGACGGCGCTGCGCGGGCTGGAGCGTGTCGGCTATGACATTTCCGGCCCCCGCCCAAGTGCCGGCCGGCTGCCGTTCGCGCTCTCGTTCGCTGCCGCGGTGGCCGGGCGATGAGGGTCGCCGCGCTGGAGGTGGAAAGGGCGTACCGGATGTGCGAGTCGATCACCCGGGAGGCCGCGGCCAACTTCTACTACGGCATCCGGCTACTGCCGCGGCCCAAGCGCCAGGCGATGAGCGCCGTGTACGCGTTCGCCCGCCGGGTGGATGACATCGGCGACGACCTGGAGGCCGGCCCGGATCCGGCCGACCGGTTAAGCCGGCTCACGGCGGAACGTCAGGTGGTGGCGGCGGTGGCGACCGGGGACGAGATCGACGTGGAGGATCCAGTTGCCGTGGCGCTCAGCCATGCCCGGGGCGTGTTCGACCTGCCGGTGGGCGCCCTATCGATGCTGATTGACGGCGTCGAGCTCGACGTCCGAGGATCCACCTACGAGACGTTCGACGGACTGGTCGTCTACTGTCGCGATGTGGCCGGGTCGATCGGCCGCCTGTGCCTGGCCATCTTCGCCGGCAGCCGGCACCCGGTGTCCGCGGAGGCGGATTCACTGGCCGACGATCTGGGCGTGGCCATGCAGCTGACGAACATTCTGCGGGATGTTCGCGAGGACCTGGAGCGCAGGCGCGTATATCTCCCGGCCGAGGACCTGCGGCGCTGGCACTGCGAGAACCTGGAAACGGCTCCACCGGACCAGCTGGCCGAGCTGATCCGGTTCGAGGGCCGGCGGGCGCGGGAGTGGTTTGACCGCGGCCTGCGGCTGACCGAGCAGCTCGATGCTCGCAGCGCCTCCTGCGTGATGGCGATGACGGGCATCTACCGCGAGATTCTGGATCGCATAGCCCGTGACCCGCTTGAGGTCATGCACCGGCGGATCAGCCTGTCCACGTGGGAGAAGGCGTGGGTGGCCACGCGCTGCCTGGCCACGTCGGAGGCCGCCGCCGCGATCCGCCAGCGGGCGCCGGCACGCTCCCGAGGTGGCGGGTGAGTGCTCCTGATTCCTTCGCCCGCCCAGACCGCCCGACGGTGGTGGTGATCGGCGGCGGGCTCAGCGGGATCGCCGCCGCCCTGCACTGCGCGCGGTCCGGTGCCTCCGTCCGGCTGATCGAGTCGAAGGGAAGGCTGGGCGGCGCGGCCTACTCGTTCGACCGGCACGGGATCTACGCCGATAACGGCCAGCACGTGTTTCTGCGCTGCTGCACCGCCTACCGGCAGCTGCTGGCGGATCTGGACGCCGAGACGATGGTGGCCCTCCAACCCCGGCTGGACATCCCGGTCCTGGCTCCCGGCGGACGCCGGGCCCGGTTGCGCCGCAACGGACTCCCCGCGCCCCTGCACCTGGCCGGCACGCTGGCTCGCTACTCGCTGCTGAGCCCACTCGAGCGGCTGTCACTCGTGCGAGCGATGCGAGCCCTGCAGCGAATCGATCCGGACGACCCAGAGACCGACGCCCGCTCGTTCGGGGACTGGCTGGCTGAGCACGGACAGAGCCAGCGGGCCGTGGAGGCGATCTGGGAGCTGATCTGCCGCCCGACGGTCAATCTGAGCGTGCAGGACGCGTCGCTGGCCCAGGCGGCTCAGGTGTTTCAGGTGGGATTGCTGGAAGATCCCGCCGCCGGCGACGTGGGACACGCGATCGTGCCCCTGTCCGACATTCACGATGTGGCGGCGCGCCGGGCGCTGGGGGCAGCCGGCGTCGAGGTCATGCTGCGCACCGGCGCGGCGCGAGTCACCACCGGGAGCGATGGATTCCGAGTCGAGCGCAGCAGCGGATCGGCCCTCTCAGCCGCCGCCGTCATCGTGGCCACGCAGCCTCAGCGAACTGCCCGCCTGCTGCCTGCCGAGGCCGGGATCTCGCCCGCTTCTCTGGAGTCGCTGGGCAGCTCGCCGATCGTCAACCTCCACGTCCTGTTCGAGCGCTCGGTGCTCGATGTTCCGTTCGCCGCCGGCGCCCACACACCCGTCCAGTGGATCTTCGATCGGACCCACAGTGCCGGCGTGCCGGAGGGCCAGTACCTGGCGGTGACGCTGTCCGCGGCCGACGCGGAGCTCGGAACGGCGGCCGAGGACCTGCGGGCCCGCTACCTGCCGGCGCTGAGCCAGCTGCTCCCGGCCGCGCACACGGCCCGAGTGCGGCAGTTCTTCGTGACCCGCGAGCATGCGGCGACGTTTCGGGCCGCGCCCGGGGCACGCGCGCACAGGCCCGGCCCGTCCACGCGCCTTCCCGGGCTCGTCCTGGCCGGGGCGTGGACCGACACCGGCTGGCCCGCCACGATGGAGAGCGCGGTGCGCAGCGGGCGGGCGGCTTCCGCGCAAGCGCTGGCCTGGCTGGGCCAGCGCGCCCTGCGAGCAGAGCGGCTCAAGGAGGCCGTGTGAGTCCGGCGCCGGACGCGTCCAACCTGCTGGTGCTCACGCCGCTGCGAATCGAGGCGCGAGCCGTCCAGCGCGGTGCGCCGGGGGCGGACGTACGCCACATCGGCATGGGCGCGCGCCGGGCGGCCCGTGGTGTCGACGCGGTTCGGGACGCGGCCGCGCAGGCCACCGTGCTGGCGGGGCTGTGCGGAGCTCTCCAGCCCGATCTGCGGCCCGGCGATGTTGTGCTGGCCAGCGAGATCCACGGCCCGGCCGGGGTCATCGCATGCGCCGATCCCTCCGTGCTGGCGGGGGCACTGAGGCGCGGGGGACTGAACGTGCATGTCGGACCGATCGCGTCCAGCTCCGGCGTGGTCATCGGTCAGCGCCGGCGGGATCTCCAGCGCACTGGCGCCCTGGCCGTGGACATGGAGTCCGCGTGGGTACTGCCGGCGCTGCCGGATCGCTGTGCCGTGGTCATGCGTGTGGTGATGGACACGCCGAGCCATGAGCTCTACCGGCCGCTCCGTGCCCTGGCCGCGCTCACCGCCGCCCGTCGCAGCCTCAGCCGGGCGGCTGAGGTGGCCGACGAGTGGGCCCGCGCGGTGCGCCCGCGGGAGATCGTGCTGGCCTCGCCGCGGGCGTCGTGCGCCGGGGTCCTGCGTGCCGTTGAGGCGGTCCGGCGCGCGCTGAGCGAACGGGGGGCACCGATCTACGTGCGCAAGCAGATCGTCCACAACGCCCACGTGGTCGCCGACCTCGAACGCCAGGGCGCCCACTTCGTGGAGGAACTCGACGAGGTCCCGGCCGGCGCCACCGTAATCTTCTCCGCCCACGGCGTCTCTCCGGCCGTGCGGATCGAGGCGGCCGAACGCTCGCTGGACGTGATCGACGCGACCTGCCCGCTGGTGTCCAAGGTGCACGCCGAGGCCAGGCGATATGCCGCCGCTGACTTCGACATCGTCCTGGTCGGCCACGCCGGCCACGAGGAGGTGGAGGGGACCCTGGGCGAGGCGCCCGAGCGCATCCAGCTGATCGCCGGGCCTGACGAGGTGGGGGCGGTGCGCGTCCGGGATCCCGAGAAGGTCGCCTACCTGACCCAGACCACCCTGGCGGTGGATGACACGGCCGCCGTGGTGGAGGCGCTGCACGAGCGGTTCCCGGCCGTGGCGGGACCGTCGACGAGCGACATCTGTTACGCGACCCAGAACCGCCAGGATGCGGTCCGGTCGCTGGCCGAGGAGTGCCAGATGATCCTGGTCGTGGGGTCGCGGAATTCGTCTAACTCACGCCGGCTGGTGGAAGTGGCTGAGCGGGCCGGGTGCCCGGCGCGGCTGATCGATGGTGCGTCAGAGATCCCTGTCGAGTGCCTGACCGGGTGCGACAGGGTGGGTGTCACCGCAGGGGCCTCGGCCCCCGAGGAACTCGTTCAAGACGTGGTCCGCGCCCTGCAGAGCATGGGCGGCGCCAGCGTTCGCGAGCTGACAGTGGCCAGCGAGGACATACACTTCAAGCTCCCCGCGGAGCTCAGAGCAAGGGGTTCGGCCCAGCCGACCCGGAAGGAGGTCACCTGATGGCTGTGCCAGTCAGGCAATCGATACGTGTCGCCACCTATCTGGCCGAACAGAAGCTGCGCGGCCGAGACAAGTTTCCCCTGCTGGTCGAACTGGAGCCGCTGTTCCAGTGCAACCTGGAGTGCGCCGGGTGCGGAAAGATCCAGCATCCTGAGCACGTCCTGCGCCGGCGGATGCCGGTGGAGCAGGCCGTGGGGGCGATCGACGAGTGCGGCGCCCCGATGGTGTCGATCGCCGGCGGCGAGCCGCTGATCCACCCCGAGATCGACGAGATCGTGGGCCAGCTGCTGGCCCGCAAGAAGTTCGTCTACCTGTGCACGAACGCGATCCTGATGGAGCGCAAGCTCGACAAGTTCAAGCCCTCTCCGTACTTCGCGTGGGCGGTGCACATCGACGGTCTGCGCGAGCGCCACGATGAGTCGGTGTGTCGTGACGGCGTGTTCGACAAGGCCGTGGCGGCGGTGCATGCGGCCAAGGCGCGCGGCTTCCGGGTGACCACCAACACCACGTTCTTCACCCACGACTCGCCGAGCACCGTGCGCAAGGTGCTGGACTTCCTCAACGACGAACTCGAGGTCGACCAGATGATGATCTCGCCGGCCTTCGCCTACGAGAGGGCCCCGGACCAGGAGCACTTCCTGGGCGTCCGCGAGACCCACGAGCTGTTCCGGGAGGCGTTTGCCGATGGCAGGCGCAAGAAGTGGCGGCTCAACCACTCCCCGCTGTTCCTGGACTTCCTGGAGGGCAAGGTCGACTTCCAGTGCACGGCGTGGGGAATCCCCAGCTACTCCCTGTTCGGCTGGCAGCGCCCCTGTTACCTGATGGCTGACGGCTACACGAAGACCTACAAGGAGTTGATCGAGACCACCGACTGGGACAAGTACGGTCGGGGTCGCGATCCGCGGTGCGACAACTGCATGGCGCACTGTGGCTACGAGCCGA
The DNA here is from genome assembly GCA_035551795.1 of Solirubrobacteraceae bacterium. Classification (GTDB taxonomy): domain Bacteria; phylum Actinomycetota; class Thermoleophilia; order Solirubrobacterales; family Solirubrobacteraceae; genus Palsa-465. The sequence continues at coordinate 8,938 of DASZMP010000118.1, forward strand.
CGGCGATGTTCGCGACGACGAAGTCGGTCAAACAGTCGCTGCGGGCGCTGGTGAGTTAGCCGGCTGCGTCTTCGGGGCCTGCTGGTCTGAACGGCCGCGAGGGTGGGCCAGGCGGGGCGTTGGGCTTGCCCGGCTCAGGTCTGAGGTGCGCGGCTCAGGTCTGAAGCGCGCGTCGGCGATAACCCCGCCCGCTGTTTCACCGTAAGCGCAATAAGTTCCACCACCCCCTCGGTCCGGACAGGGCTAGTGAAGTTAAGCGTCGTAGGGAACCTTAACTTCGCTCACCCCGTGGAGGGCGGGGGGGTGGTGGAAGTTAGTGATGTCGCTTCCGGCCTCGCTCACGGCCCTGGCCTCTTGCCGGCATTCCAGCCTCCCCGCCACCTTTATTGCCTAGACTCGAGATGCCCTTGGCCGAGGTCGTCGCCCTAACATCGCTGTCCCACGGGGCCGGCTGCGGCTGCAAGCTCCCCGCCGCCGAGCTCCTGCCGATCGTCCGCAGGCTGCCAGCGTCGGAGGACCCCCGGCTGCTGGTCGGATCGGCCAGCAGCGACGACGCGGCCGTCTTCCAGCTCCGGCCGGACCTCGCGCTCGTGCAGACGGTCGACTTCTTCACGCCGATCGTCGATGACCCGTTCGACTTCGGCCGCATCGCCGCGGCCAACGCACTGTCGGATGTCTACGCGATGGGCGGCACGCCGCTGACCGCACTGAACCTGGTGGCCTTCCCGCTCGAGCGGCTGGGCGGGGAGGTGCTCGAGCAAATACTGCGCGGAGGACTGGTCGTGGCAGGCGCAGCGGGCTGCGCCGTGGTGGGCGGGCACTCAATCGACGACCCCGAGCCCAAGTACGGGATGGCCGTGACCGGCGTGGTGGATCCGCAGGCCATGCTGACCAATGCGGGCGGGCGAGCCGGGGACGCGCTGGTGCTGACCAAGCCGCTGGGCGTCGGCGCGATCACCACTGCGCGCAAGCGGGGCGAGGCGGATCCGGCACAGCTGGCCGGGGCCGTGGAGGTGATGGTCACCCTCAACGACGTGGCGGCGCGCGAGGCGGTGGCTGCCGGGGCGCACGCGGCCACCGACGTGACCGGGTTCGGCCTGCTCGGTCATCTGCACAACCTGGCGAGGGAGAGCGGCCTGGCGGCGGAGGTCGAGACCGCGAGGCTGCCCGTCGTGGAGGGGGCGCTCGCGCACCTCGACGGTGGCCGCGGGCTGTCGGGTGGAGGGCGCCGAAACCGCTCCTATGCCGAGGAGTTCACGTCGTCTGCCGGCGACGTTCCCGAAGCCTGGCGCGCGCTCGCCTGCGATCCGGTGACCTCCGGCGGGTTGTTGATCGCGGTGGCGCCGGAGCATGCGTTGGAGATCACCGGCACGGCCGTCGGACGCCTCCTCGACGGACCGGCGGGCAGCATCTCGCTTATATGATCCGGCGGCCGGCGGGAGATTCACCTGGAGCGGCCGGGGCCGGTGCCCCATCCGGCCTTCAAAGCCGGCGAGCCGTGGCGATCCCGCGGTGGGAAGGTTCGACTCCTTCGCCGCTCCGTGTCCGGACCGGGAGGGGGACGAGGGCGTGACCGAGGCTCCGGGCGGCCCGCTCACGGTGGGAACGGCCGGGCACATCGACCACGGCAAGACCGCGCTGGTACAGGCGCTGACCGGTGTGAACACCGATCGGCTGCCCGAGGAGCAGTCGCGGGGCATCACGATCGTGCTCGGCTTCGCTCAGTTGCGCCTGCCCAGCGGCCGCCGGATGTCGCTGGTTGACGTGCCGGGGCACGAGCGGCTCGTGCGGGTGATGGTCTCGGGAGCCAGCGGCATCGATCTGTTCCTGCTGGTGATCGCCGCCGACGACGGGGTCATGCCTCAGACCCTCGAGCACATTCGGGTGCTCCAGGCCCTGGATGTGCGCGCGGGGGTGGTGGCGGTCACCAAGGCCGATCTGGCCGAACCCGAGCCGGTCCTGCGAGCGGCGGCAGAGCTCTTGCCGGAGGCGGCGCGGGTGGCCTGCTCGGTACGCGCCGGATGCGGCGTGGCCGATGTCGCCCAGGCGCTCGATCGAGTCGCGGGCAGGCTCGTCCATCGAGAGCCCCGCACGGGGGAGGCGATCCTCCATGTCGACCGGGCGTTCACGATCCGAGGGGCCGGCACAGTCGTGACGGGCACGCTGTGGAGCGGCAGCATCGCCCGAGGCGACCGCCTGCGGCTGCTGCCCTCGGGACGGACCGTCCGGGTGCGCGGGGTCCACGTCCACGACCAACAGGTGGAGCGGGCGCAGGCGGGGCAGCGGGTGGCGGCCAACCTGACCGGCGTGGAGTTGCGGCAGGTGAGCCGGGGAGATGTCCTGGTAGGGGAGGCAGCGCCACTAGACGCCACGTTCCGCCTGGACGTGGAGCTGTCGATCTACGAGCCGCTCGAGGCCGGCGAGCGCGTTCAGGTTCACCACGGAACCCGCAACTCTCCGGCACGAGTTCGGCGCCTCGAGAACGGGCTGTGGCAACTGCGCCTGGAGCGGCCACTGATCGCGACCGAAGGAGATCACCTGGTGGTCCGCCGGATCAGCCCGCCCGGGACGGTGGCCGGCGGGACGATCGTCCATTCGACGGCACCTGGGCGCCGGGCTGCGGCGCGGGATGCCCCGGCGAACGCGTCTGCGCCGCGCCAAAAGCCGAGGCTGGACGCCGCGGCCCGGGCGCTCGAGGAGCGGTTGCGGGCGGCCGGAGCTCAGCCACCAAGCGAGCAGGAGCTGGACGGTCAGCGAGCCAGCCTGCGGTTACTCCAGGCTTCCGGGCGAGCGGTCCGGGTCGGCAGGATGTACGCGCATGTGGACGCCGTCGCAGCGGTGCGTGCGCTGGTGGAGCGGATCATCCGGGAGGAGGGAACCGTCACGCTTGCCCGCCTGCGTGATGAGCTCGGGACGTCGCGCAAGTTCGCCCAAGCCTACCTCGAGTATCTCGACGCCGCCCGGGTGACGCGCCGGCTTGGGGACGACAGCCGGGTCCTGCGCGCCGGTCAGCGCCGCCCGTAATCATTATGACCCCGTCCTGAGGCAGCCGCGCACCGGGAGGGAAGGCTCAGGCCATGCGGGTCTGCGTTGTTTGGCGCCGGGCCACCGCCGGCCGCGGCCATTGGAGCCGGTGGCGGATGCGCCGCGCACTGCGCTACCGGCTGGGACGTACGAGGCTGCCCCACGATTGGTGGCCGCAGTTCGAGCGCGACTTCGCGGCGTATGTGGATCCAGGCGCGGTGCGCGCGCGTGACCGAGAGCGGAGTTAGGGGTCCAGCGGAGGCAGAGCGGAGTCAGCGGTCCAGCGGAGGCCCGGCGGCGCATGCCCTACCGCGCAGGCTGAGCGCCGGGTCAGTCGAAGTCGCCCGGCATCCGGTCGGCGCCGAGGACGTCGCTGTCGTCCTCGAGGCGCGGCTCGAGCTGGCAGGCCGCCGCCAGCAGGTCCTCGAACGTGCTGGCACCCAGCGTCCGCACGATTCCCGCGTCATCGACGAACACGTTGGTCGGGACGCCACGCACGCCCAGCCGCCGCGCGTACTCGGCGGTCTCGTCGAGCAGCACGGTTCCCTCCAGTCCCCATCGCGCGCAGTACTCGGCAGACTCCTTGGCGGCGCCCGTGCCTTCCCACACATTGATGAGGATGATGTCCAGACCGAACCGGTCGGCACGGCGGCGCAGGCTCTCGATGACCGGCGCCTCCGCGTTGCAGGGTCCTCACCAGCTGGCGAAGAAGTGCAGGATGAACTTGCGCTCGGACCACTCCAGGCTGTGGCGAAGCGATTCGGTGCGCAGATCCGGAAGTGCGAACTGGGGGAGGGGTTGCCCGACCAGGGGGTGGGGTACTGGCTCGGCCGCTGCAACCGGTCCGGTGAGCAGATCCTCGATCACGCTCACCGTGTTGCTGCCGGCGTTGGACACGAACACGTAGCCGGTCACCGGATCGACGGCGAACCCTGCCGGGGCCTCGCCGACCGGGATCCGGCTCCACTCCTGATGGTCGTGGGCACCGACCACGCTGATCGTGCCCTCGGCACGATTACCGGCGTAGATCCGTCGCCCGTCCGCGGAGACCCCGACTCCGACGGGCCCGCGTCCGACGCGGATCTCCTGGACCACCTCACCGCTGTCGAGGTCGATGCGGGTGACTGTGTCCGACGCCGAATTCACAAGGTAGGCGCTGGCCGTAGCCGGGTTGATGGTCATGGCGCAGGGCGCGCGCCCCACCTCGAGCGTGGCCAGCGGGCGGCGCTGCTCGGCATCGATCACGGTCACCGTATCGGCCAGGAAGTTGGCGCAGTAGACCCGCTGCCGGTCGTCGTCGTAAATGATGCCTCCCGCCCCGAAGCCCGCGGGAATTGTCTCCAGCAGCTCGAGCGTGTCGCTGTCGATCACCGCCACCGCGGAGCCGCCGGCGCAGCCGCAGTAGACGAGTCCCTGGGTGGGGTCGAACACGACCGAGGAGGGATAACCGGGCACGTCCACGGTCTGCACGGGCTCCCCGGTCTGGAGGTCGATGACCGTGATCGTGCTGCCCAGGAGGTCGCATACGAACATCCGGCGCCGCCCTTGATCCAGGGCCACATCGGTGGGCTCGCGACCGACGGCGATCGTGCCCAGGGGCTCAAGGGAGTCCAGGTCGACGACGGTCAGCTCATGGCTTCGGGAGCAGGTGACATACAGCCGGCGCCGGGCGGCATCGATGACCGCACCCTCGGGCCCGAGGCCCACTGGGATCTCAGCCACCAGGCGGTGCGTGGACGCCCTGGGGGTCGGGATCAGGCAAGCCGTACCCTCGGGGATGTCGGGGTCCTCCGCTGGCGCTCCGGGCTGGGGTGTTCTCACGCCGTCCACTTTGGCCCTGGGCAGCCTACCCATACACGTCAGTCGCCGTGGCGGTGAGCTTCTGAACTCATGCTTGTTACGGTGGGAGAGACCGCAACGTGAGCTCCTCTGGAACCCCACCCGAAGCTTGGCGGACTGCGGTGGCAACGCTGGCCGGCACCGAACGCGAATCCGCCACGGAGGGCGAGCGACGGGCCGCCGAATGGATCGCCCAGCACCTGCGCGACCGGGGCTGCGCCGCGCGGGTGGAGGAGGAATCGGCTCACGGCGGGTACTGGTGGCCTGTCGCTCTGGCCAACATGATCGCCGCCGCGAGCGGACTGGCCGTCCTGCGCCGGCGGGATCGGGTGGCGCGGTGGCTGGGAGCGGGAGCCTCGGCACTGGCGGCTGCCGCTCTGTGGGACGACCTCGGACACGGTGAGCGCTGGTTCCGGCGAGCGCTGTTTCCTCACCGCCCGACCTGGAACGTGGTGGCCGAGACCGGAGACCCGCAGGCCTCCCGGACGGTGGCGCTGGTGGCCCACCATGACGCTGCCCACTCAGGCCTGGTGTTCCATCCCGCCCTGGGCCGGATCGGGCCGAAGCTGTTCCCGCGACTGCACGAGCGCGCCGATCGCACCTTCCCGGTCCTCTACCTCGTCTGGCTCGGCCCGGTCCTCGGCGGGCTCGGAGCGCTGCTCGCCCGGCGCCGACTGGTCGGCTTCGGGGTCTGGTTGTCGCTGGGAGCCACCGCCGCAATGGTCGACATCGCGAGGCGCCCGGTCGTACCGGGAGCCAACGACAACCTCAGTGCCGTGGGCGTGGTGCTGGCCCTGGCCGAGCGGCTGCGCGCGGAGCCGGTCAGTGACCTGCGCGTCCTGCTCATCTCCACGGGCTCGGAGGAATCGTTCAGCGAGGGCATGCAGGGCTTCGGCCGCCGTCACTTCGCCGACCTGGACCGTACGCGGACCGAGTTCATCTGCCTGGAGTGCGTGGGAGGTTCGAATCTACTCGTGGTGGAGGGCGAGGGAATGCTGCGGATGCGGGACTACCCGAGGGCCATGCGCGACGCTTTGGCCCGAGCCGCCGACGCAGCCGGAGTATCCGTCGGGCGAGGCCTGCGCACGGTGGCCGCAACCGACGCGATCATCGCGCTGCGGGCCGGCTACCAGGTGGCCACGCTGGCTTCGATCGAGGACACGGGGCTGCCGCTCAACTACCACTGGCCGACCGACGAGCCGGAGGCGTTGCACTGGGAGACGATCGAGCAGGCGATCGACACCTGCGAGAGCTTCCTGCGGATGCGGGCCGCGCAGGCGGCTGGCGATGCAGACGGCTCAGGCGAATGACAGCATGTGAAACGTGGAGTCCAGCGCGTCCAAGCCGTCGCTCCCGGATGTGGCCGATCTGCTCGAGCTCCGGGCCGGAGAGGCCATGGAGCTCAACCAGCGCTACCTGAACCCGCAGCTCGGGCGGGTAATCCGCACCCTGGGCTTCGACCGCGAGTGGGTGGCCGGGCGCGGTTCATACCTGATCGATCGCCGCGGTGACGAGTACCTCGACCTGCTGTCCGGCTACGGGGTCTTCTCGCTGGGCCGAAACCACCCCGAGATCAAGCGCCAGCTCCAGGGCGTGCTGGAGCTGGACCTGCCGACCCTGCCGCAGCTGGGCGTCTCCACGCTGGCCGGGGTCCTGGCCGAGTCGCTGGTCGCCCGCGCCCCGGAGTCGATCGATGCGGTTGTCCTGACCAGTTCGGGAACCGAGTCGGTGGAGGGCGCGATCAAGTTGGCTCGGGCGGCCAGCGGACGCAACCGCATCCTTCACTGCGAGCGCGGCTTCCACGGCCTGACGATGGGCTCGCTGTCGGTGAACGGCAACCAGGAGTTCCGGGAGCGCTTCGGCTCGCTGCTGCCCGGGTGCAGCCCGGTGCCGTTCGGGGACGCGGCCGCTCTCGAGCGGGAACTTGGCCAGGGTGATGTGGCCGCGTTCATCGTCGAGCCTGTGCAGGGCAAGGGGGTTTACCTGGCGCCCGATGGTTATCTGGCCGAGGCCCAGGAGCTTTGCCGGCGTCACGGTGCTCTGCTGATCGCCGACGAGGTGCAGACCGGCCTCTCGCGAACGGGCCGGTTCCTGTCGGTTGACCACTGGGGGATTCAGCCGGACCTGATCACCCTTTCCAAGGCACTGTCCGGCGGCTATGTCCCGATCGGAGCGCTGCTGGCCAGCCGCGAGGTGTTCGCCGGCACGTTCGATTCGATGGAGCGCAGCGTCGTGCATGGCTCCACGTTCGGCAACGGGGAGTTTGCCGCCGCCGCCGGGCTGGCCACCCTCGCGGTCATCGACCGCGAGGGTCTCACCGAGCGCGCCGCCCAGCTCGGCGATCTGCTGCTGGAGCTGACTCGGCCCCTGACAGAGCGCTTCGAGATCGTGCGTGAGGTGCGCGGGCAGGGACTGATGTGGGCGATTGAGCTCGGACCTCCGGCTGGCCGGGCGGGTCGCCGGCTTTGGGGGGCGATCGAGCGTCGCCAACCGGGCCTGTTCGCGCAGATGGTGACGGTGCCCCTGTTCCGGGATCACCGCATCATCACTCAGGTGGCCGGACACCACATGAACGTCATCAAGGCGCTGCCTCCGCTGGTCATCTCAGAACAGGACCTGCGGCGGTTCGTGGCGGCGCTCCAGGACGTGCTCACCGGGGCGGAGCGACACCTGTTCCGCAACTACGCCAGCCTTGGACTCGGGCTCGGGCGCCGTACCCTCGCGGCGCGCTGACGTCAGCCGGGCAGGCTAATCAGCCTCGTCCTCGGCCGCCTCGCCGTGCTCGACGATATCTCCCTCCTTGAACAGCACCTCTCGAGCAATCTCGCGCCACACGGGCTTGCGCCGGAGCAGGAATTCCAAGTCCATCGAGAAGTGCTTGAACTCCTCCTCCTGGGCATTGCTCATGATCGC
>DASZMP010000119.1:0-15194 GCA_035551795.1 Solirubrobacteraceae bacterium
CGGACGCCGAGGCTGCGCGCCAGGATCTCCTTCGGCGTGTGCGCGACCCAGTCGCTGAGCAGAAACGTGGCGTCCTCGGAGAAGCTGCCGTCGTCGAACACGAGCAGGAACTCGCAGCCCTCCTCGAGCCCCTGGATCGAATGCGGGATGCCCGCCGGGAAGTACCACAGGTCCCCGACGCCGACATCGTCTACGAATGGGCGGGCGGCGGTGTCGACCGCGGTGATCTGAGCACGTCCTTCGAGCATGTACGCCCACTCCGCCTGTTTGTGCCAGTGCAGCTCGCGCACCCCGCCCGGGTCGAGCTGCATGTTGACGCCCGCGAGCTCGGTCGCGATCGGCAGCTCACGCGAGGTCACCTCCCGAGACCAGCCACCCTCCTTCACTCGCCGGTAAGCATCTTTGAAGGAGAAGCGCAGATTCGGGACCGAGCCCGAGTCGGTCTCAGGCGGCGCGCCTTCGGCCGCACGGCGCGCGTGCCGCGTCGGATCCGCCCGGTTAGTTCCGTTGCCTGAGCGCGTCGCTCAATCTCCGTTGGGATGGTGTCGATCGCCGCCGGGAAGTTTCTCGGTGAGACGGTCCTTGGCACGCGTGACCACACCGGCCGGGCTGGTCGAGTAGTCCATCTCCCGCGCCAGTACCCGCGACATCGTCAGCGCGATCCGCTCGCGGTTGGGCTCACCGCGCGCCAGGCCCCAGGCGAGACCCTTGGCGTGCTCGGTGTTGATCGTCGGCGTCATCGGCATGTCGTTGGGATCGACGATCGCCTCGATCACCGCCGGGCCGGGCATGCCCAGTGAGTCGTTCAGCTCCTCGCCCACCCGTCCCGGATCCTCGATCCGCACGCCCCTCAGACCGCAGGCGTCGGCGACCTTGACGAAGTCGACCGGCGCCAGCTCGACCCCGTACTGAGGATTGCCCAGGAAGGCCATCTGCTCCCACTTGATCAGTCCCAGGACGTCGTTGCGCATCACCACGACCTTCACGGGCAGGTCGTACTGCGCGAGCGTCGCGAGCTCGCCCATCATCATCGTCAGCGACCCGTCGCCGGTCAGCGCCACCACCTGACGGTCGGGATAGGCGACCTGCGCCCCGATCGCGTAGGGCAGCGCTGCCATCATCGAGCACATGGTTCCGCTGAAGGAGAACAGCTGCCCGCGACACAGCTCGGTCCGGGCCGCCCAGGTGGTAACCGTTCCGGAGTCGCCGCACAGGATCGCTCGGTCAGCCAGCGCCCGGCCGAGGTGGTAGGGGATCGCGTCGGGCTTGATCGCTCCACCCGGTTCGCTGCCGTTTGCTCGCTCAGCCTGCAGCGCGCGCCAGTCCTCCATCTCGGCCTGCGCCTGGTCGAGGAACGAGCGGTCTGCGCGGCGCTCGAGCAGCGGCTCGAGCTCACGGAGCGTGAGCCTGGCATCGCCGGCCAGCCCCACCTGTACGGGGTAGCGCAGCCCGATCCGCTCGGGCTTGTCGTCGATCTGGACGCCGACCGCTTGGCCGGGCGAGGGAAGGAACTCGATGTACGGGCTCGAGGAACCGACAATGAGGATCGTCTCGCAGCTCTGGAGAGCGTTCTGGGCCGGGCGGGTACCGACGAGCGCATATCCGCCCAGGCAGTACGGGCTGTCGTCAGGGACAGCGTCCTTTCCGAGCATCGCCTTGACGATCGGCGCCCCGAGCTTCTCGGCCACCGCCTCGAGCTCATCGCCGGCGCCACGGCCCCCCGCCCCGACGAAGATCACCGTGCGAGACCCCCTGGAGAGCGCCTGGGCGGCTTGCTCGAGCCGGTCGCGCGGCGGGATCCGCTTGCCGTCGATGGCGGTGACCGCCGAATGACCCTCGATGTTCTTGATCGAGCGATCGCCGGTGACGGCGTCGCCGGACTGGATGTCGATCGGGATGGCGATCGCCGCCGGTCCCCGCTGGGCGATGGCCGCGCGGACCGCCATGTCGACCACCGGCAGCACATGCGCCTCGCCCATGATCCTCTGGCTGTAGACACATGGATCCCGGAGCACGGCATCGTGGTTGATGTCCTGTAGATAGTGGGTGCCGATCACGTCGTGATAGGTCATCCCAGTGATCGCCACCACCGGTGACTGGTCGATGCGCGCGTCGTAGAGGCCGTTCATGAGGTGGACGGCACCTGGCGCCGCCGTGGACAGACAGGCCGCCGGCCTGCCCGTGAACTTGCCGTAGGCGCAGGCCGCGAGCGCCGCCGTCTCCTCGTGACGGACATGGATGAAGCGGATCTGGTCGGAGTGGGTACGCAACGCCTCCATCACACCGTTGATCCCATCGCCCGGCAGCCCGAAGACGACATTGATTCCCCATTCGATCAGCCGCTCGACCAGCTGATCAGAAGCGGTTGTGCTCCCGGGCATGCTCACTCCTTTTGGTTTGCGCGACGGTTTGTGTCGGGAATGCCGTTACCCGAACTCGAGGTGGCCTAGCCGAACCGGATGACCTTGCGCGAACCAGTGTCATTGCAATAACACCGCGAGCCCTCATCGGCGGGCCGGGTGAGGCCCGCCGATGAGGAACGCCGTCGATGAAGGCGCCCCCGCGGTCCTATTTACCCTGCTTGACACCAGGCTCCCCGAGCGCGAACTGAATCGGGTAGGTCGGTTGTTGGCCCGGCACGTTCGCCTCCCTGCGGTACTTGCCCAGCGGGAAGATGACCCGGCCGAACGCGCTGGCCAACATCATCGCGCTAGCCGTGTAGAAGGCCACGAAGGCCGAGGCCATCGTCACGTAGCCGCCGACGTACTCCCAGCCCTCGCCGCCGACCGTGTAGAACACGCCGAGCAAGGCAACGCCGGCCCACAGCGGCGCCAGCACGGCCGTGATTGCCAGACTCTCGCCGAGCGAGGCGATCATCCCGACCAGCGTCACCGCCGCCAGCGTGTAGAACCAGTACCCAAGGGCGGGAACCGCCGCATACGGGGCCGGAGCGGGAACCACCTTCAGCGCGATCATGAAGTTGAGGAACCCGTAGCCGAGCCAGAATGCAGCCCAGATCCCGTGGATCGCGGTGGCGAGCCCGTCGCGCGCCTTGTAGGCCCAGATGGCGGCTACGCCCTGGGCAATCCCTCCGGCGGCGGTGGCGAATGGGAATATCAGCGCCACCGTCGTCGCAGCGTGGTGGCCATACCAGCCGACCTGATAGGCGGTGACCATGAACGTCGCCACCGCGAAGCCGTACAGGCCGAGGATCGACGGGGCAGCAATCGGCTGCAGGAAGACGCGAGCATGACTGCGCCATTCGCTCAGCTCAGCCGCAGCGCCATCGGAGGCCCCGCGTACCGCTGTATGACTTCCAGTACTCATCGAATACCTCCTTGATTGGAGTTGATCCTCGGCTCGAAGCACCGACACATCGGGTGTACCCCCCGACCGGCGCTCCAGCGGGAGCGTGTTAGCCGAGTGACGACCAGCGACACTTGATTCGGCGCTACGGTCGCTGCGAGGGTCAGCAGTCCCGCTGGGCCTCCGGATGTCGGGATGGGCGAGTTGAAGCGGCCCTGTAACCATGGCCGCGCGCCGTGAGCCAGTCCGAAGCGCCATTCACAAGGTGTCCGTGCAGCCACGGTCCGCTCTTGCATCACCGCTTCCTGCAATGGGCGCGCTCGATCCGGCTCGGCCAGACGTACTCTTCCTCCTCGGCGCGGCGGCGCTGGTGTCGATGATTCGAGGAGACGCTGGGTGGCCACTCGGATCCTTTGCCGCCACATCCGTCTACCTCCTCGTGGCGAGTATCGAGCTGCTCCTCGCACAGCGAGGTGGCGAGCCAGGCTCCGCAGACAAGTAAACCGACAGACCGATCGCGAACATGGCGTCTGGTCAGAGCGACGGCCGTAAACCGCCCGTTTAGCCGCCCGCGAGTCATTGCCGTGACAGCGCGGGTTTGCCAGCAGCGCCTGACGGCAATCGCGGGTATAAGCGTGAAGTCGAAGCTGCTCAATGATCAGGCCGGTCAGCGAACGTTCGTGATCGTGTTCGAGCGCGGCGACACGGTGATGGAGACGTTGCTTGAGGTTCCGACCTACTGGCTGTCGTGATCGAACCTCCATGTCCGACAGCGTGCGCGCCGAATGGACGCTCGACAAAAGCTCGCCCGTGAGGTCGTGACCGTTTCCGCTTCAGCGCCAGTGCAGAGTGCCCCGCAGTCGCCCGTGCGCGGCGATGCGGGAAATCGAGGATGGCCAACGCAGTCTGAACGAGATCGACCGCCGCGCCCCGCCGATGGTCCCGTTGCCAACGGATCGAGCACGCGAGCAGCGAGCCTGCTCGACCTCGATCCAGGTTTTGGCGCTGGTCTTTCGCTTCGGAGCTACGAGGAGGCGCGCCGCCGGGCGGTGGTTCGCGTAGTGGACTTCGGCCGAGCTTGCAGCGCCAAGAAGGAGTGGCAGATCCCGCCCGGTGAAGGGATCCTGCTCGTGCTCGACGGGATGCTCGTGCGCCAAACCATCGTTGACGATCGTTGCTCGGTCCAGCTCCTTGGTGACGGTGACCCGATGCACGCGTCAGACGATGCCTTCAGCGCGTTCTCCCGCGGTCGCTGCCAGACGCTCGTCCCTGGCCGCATCGCGCTGCTGGATGCCGGCTTTCTTCGGAGAGTCGCGCCCTGGCCGTTGATCTCGTGCGTGCTCGCCGAGCGCCTCGTCCGGCAGGGCCGGGTCCTGGCCGCGCTCGCTCTGACGAGCCGGATGCGGCGCGTCGATGACCGCCTGCGACTTCTGTTTGCCGTTCTCGGCGAGCGTTGGGGACGCGTGACCCCGCGCGGTATCCAGCTGCGGCTGCCGCTTAGCCATGAACTTCTCGGCCAGCTGGTCGGCGCGCGGCGGCCGCCGGTCACGGTGGCGCTCAGGGCTCTGCGGGCGCAGGGCGCGATCGTGCCCTTGGGCCAGGGCCACTGGCTCCTGCCGGGGGCTACCCAGCCCGCCGATTGGCTGATGGGCTCGACCCGCTCGTCGGCTCAAGCCGAGCAGGGCCTGCGGGCAGTCGTGCAGTTGGCCGGAATTGGCGGTACAGAGCGCGAATGCGTGACGATCCACGGACATCCCGGCACCTGACGCCCGAGCGAGGACCCGTGGCAAGTGGCCCAGCCGAACGAGCGATGCTCCTTGAGGTAGACCGCCAGCTTGCCGCCGTGGTGCCGAAGGCGGAGCTCGAGGCGGCCAGGGATAGTGCATGGGTACGGCTCCGGGTGCTGGAGCCTGGCTCATGGGATGCCGTGGCCGATTACGGTGACTGCTCGGGCTGGCTCGGACTACTCGTGGTCGACGGCTTCGTCACCCGCGAGATGATCTGCGAGCAACAGAAGACCATCGAGCTGATCGGCCCGGGCGATCTCCTGCGGCCCTGGGATCATGACAGCGACTACGCGCTCGACATCATTCAGATGCGCTGGCGCGTGCTGGAACCGGTACAGCTGGCGTTACTTGACCGGGACTTCGCACGACGCATCGCCCGCTGGCCAACGCTGATCGCCGAGATCCTTTCCCGGATCGGACGCCGCAACCGGTGGCTCGCGGTCCGCCTGACAATCAGCCAGCTCTCGCGGATCAACGCCCGCATCGCCTACTTCTTCTGGCATCTGGCGGAACGGTGGGGGCACACCACCCATGATGGCATCGTGGTCCCGCTGCGCCTGACGCACGAGCAGATCGCCGAGCTGACCGGTGCAGCGCGCCCATCGGTCAGCGTCGCCTTGCGGAGGCTCCGCGAACAGGGCTTCGTCGAGCGGATGCCGGACGAAAGCTGGCGCGTTCCGCTGGATCTGCCACAGCGACTGGAGGAGCTTCTTCGCAGTTCGGACGACCAGGCTTAGATCGGCAGCACGGCGTCCGCGTTCGTCGCGGCGGAGCATCGGCGACAAACGGCCGTTGACGTTCGGCTCGAACGCCCGTGTGGAACGCTGCTCAATTGCTCGCCCCGGCGGGGAGCGTGGGCCGGCCCATCGCGTGCTTGACGCCGCGGTGGACGAGCCAGGTGTTGACCGGATAAGTGGTGGCGAGGCCGATGGCCATCGCGATCTGCATCATCAGCCAGTACGCCGCATGTTCGGTGCTGAGATGGGGCTGGGTGAACAACACGAAGTAGACGAGCGCCATCCAGGCGAACATCCCGATCTCGAAGGCCACAATCGAGACTGTGTCGGCCTGGATCGCGTGGACGAACGCCTGGCGGGGGGACAGGTCGCTCATCGGCTTGATCGAGAAGTACTGGAACACGATTCCCAGGGTGTAGGCGATCGCGAAGTCAAGGATGTAGGCGGGCCACAGTGTGGCGCCGGTGATCGTCAGCGAGCCGGCAAACGCCGCCCACTCGCCGATCAGGTCGCCCAGCGCGCAGCCTGCACCACAGTGGCTCGCCGACACGGCCACGCCCTTCCACTCGGCCATCTCCTCCTCGCCGGGCTCACGCGCGCCCGTCACCTTGGGGCGGCCGAGTCGGGTGTACGCGAGCCACCCAAACGGTCCCAGGTAAAGCGCGGTGATCGGCCACACCGCCTCCATCACCCGCATCGGCTGGCGGAGCCCGCGCCCGTAGATGTCATAGACGACCCGACCCGCCAACACGAATCCCCAGGCAAGCGAGATCCAGGCGATGATCGTCAACCAGGTGGGCGGCATCTACGTTCCCCTACCCGCTCTTCCACCACAGCGCTCGCACGATCAGCAGCGCCTGCGTGCCCACAGCGGGTCGCGCCCAAGCGTGCCGCGGGACATCGACGGGTCTTCCCCCGCGTCGGGCTGGCCACGGCCCCGAGGCCGATGGAGCCGACCCAGATGAGTACTGCCAGGCCGCGAGCCTCGGGGCAGATGTCTTTGGCCGATAAGGCGCTCGGGTGCGGGTGGGCCCGCGAAGCCGCTCAGATTCGGCCGGCCCGCCAGACGGGTAGACCGGGGCCGGGCACGAGCAGGTGCTTGAGCCAGAGGGCGGGTGGCTTCAGTTCGACCGGATCATGGTCGCCACGCGCCAGGCACCTACGCGCCGGCGACGTTACCGGCTTCTTGGGTTCACCCCGCTCACCACCCCGCATCGCGGACGGTCAACGCCCTGTTCCAGACCCGCCGCCGGACTTCCACCACGCGTGGATCGTGTCGGCCAGTCCGTGGGCGCGGTGCTGCTCGGGGTCGGCATGAACCCGCCGTCGAGCGCGATCCCCTTGAGCCTGGCGCCGAGTCAATCCACGCTGAGCACCCCCCGATCGTCGGGGATATCTAAGACCTCCGTTGATGAGCGTCGCTTGCGATTAGCCGCTGGGTAGCGAACATTCAGGTAGCGAACGTTCAGATTCCCGTGTCTCACGCGGAGCAAGCCGACTCCAAGGTAAGGAGAGAGCCATGACCAACGGAGAGGGAGAGCGGTACCGGCGCGCGGCTGAGGACGCGCTCCAGCAACTGGACTGGTGCATCGGATACCTACACGGCATCAAGAAGCCGAAGATCTCGACGCAGCTGGCTCGCAACCGTTCCTACATCAGGCGCAATCTCATGCACCAGGAGCATGAGCCACTGCCCACCGAGGTCACCAATGGGGGATAGATCTCAAGCCCTACCGACGGAGGCGGAGTCATGAGATATGCCTACAGGGATCTGGGCGAGCAGCCTGCCGGCACCGAGATCACGGTCCGTCTGGCGGGCTCGGCGGCAAACGTCCTGCTGCTCGATCCCTCCAACTACTCGAGCTACCGGGCCGCGCGACCCTTCCGTTACACCGGCGGTCTGCACCACCGCTCGCCGGCCAGATTGACGGTCCCGCGCGACGGCCACTGGTATCTCGTCATCGATCTGGGCGGCCATCGCGGCCGGGTGCGCGCGAACGTCGAATCGATCAACCCGCTGGGCGAGGACGCCGACGGGGCGCCCACGAGAAAGGACGACGCACTCGAAGCCGTCAGCTGAGCCACACAACCACTCAGCAAGGCGACGACCGGAATCGAACCGGTGTAGACGGCTTTGCAGGCCGCTGCGTAGCCACTCCGCCACGTCGCCGAGAGCCACAAGCGTAGCCGTCCGACCCGCCGGCCACCTACGCCGAGACGCCCGAACAGAAGGCCCCGCGGCGACGAACGCCCGCGGGGCCACAGACAGATACCCCTGAGGGCTTGGGGCCCCGACGATGAGCCGGTTCAGGCTGCCGCCAGCACCTCGGCGTGGTCGCGTAGCGACCCGAGCACCTCATCGAGCTTCTCGACGATCTCCTCGTCGGCCAGGCGCCCGTCGTCATCGAACTTCTCTCCGGCGCGGCCAACCGGAAGATCGACCTCCACCACGCGCGCGCCGGCGATGCCGAGCGCCTTGCGCAGGTGATCCTGGGCCCACAGCGCACCGTAATCGGTGACGCTGGCGCCGATCACCGCGACCGGCTTTCCGTACAGCGCCGCCGCCGGTCCGTAGGGACGCGAGGCCCAGTCCACGAGCTGCTTGAGCTGCCCGGGGAGGGTGCCGTTGTATTCGGGGGTCGAGATCAGCAGCGCGTCGGCCTCAGCCACCTGGCGGCGCATCTCGGCCACGGCGGCCGGCGGAGTGTCGGTGTCTCGGTCCTCGTTGTAGGGAGGCAGTGATTCGAGCTCGCCGTACAGCTCCACCTCGACCCCCTCCGGTGCCCGCTCCGCCGCATGACGCAGCAGAGCGGTGTTGTGCGAAGCGGCCCGGAGGCTGCCGCTGATGGCCAGAACGCGCATGCTCAGATCAGCCTTCCTTGACCGCCGAGACGCTGATGACCAGCTTGACGTCGTTGGCCAGGAGCAGGTTGCCGTTCGGCAGCGTCTGGTTCCACTTGAGGTCGAACTCGCGGCGATCGATCTTGCCCTCGACCTCGAACCCGATGCGCTGGTGGCCCCACGGATCCTCGCCGTTCTCGGCCAGCGTGCCGGTCAGCTCGATCGGCTTGGTGATCCCCTTGATGGTGATCTCGCCGGTGAGCGTGATCTGGCCGTGCCCGGTCAGCTCGGTTGCGGTGGTGTTGAACGTGATCTGCGGGTACTGCTGGGCGTCGAAGAACTCAGGCGACTGCAGGTGCCCGTCGCGGTTGCTCTCGCCCGTGTCGATGCTGGAGACCTCGACCGAGCCGGACAGGCTGGGGGAGTCGCCGGTGGCGTCGACGGTGCCGGCGAACTGCTTGAAGGCGCCGCGCACGGTGGCGATGCCCATGTGGCGCACCTCGAAGCCGACGTTGGAGTGAGCGGGATCGACCGTGTAGGTCCCGGTGGGGATCTCGGTCAGAGTGATTGCGGACATTTCAGAGAGCTCCTCATAGAGGGGGTTGATTGAGCTAACAACTACTGTAGCGCAAAGTGGTTGAGCCGTCAAGCATCTTTAGGAGGCTTTGAGGCAGCGAGGCGTTCAGCGCAGGGGAGACGCGGACGGCCGGCCTGGCTGGCCGGCCAAATCGCTGCCCGTCAGGACACCGTGCAGGAGCCCTCGCGACGGGCTCCGGGCAGCCGGCCCAGGAGGTCGGCGAGCTGCTCCAGCTCATCCTCGGTGTAGCGCTCGCAGAACAACCGGCGGATGCTGCGCACGTGGGTGCAACCGGCGTTGCGGAGCTTCTCGTACCCCGCGTCCGTCAGCTGCGCATAGGACACGCGGGCATCCCTGGGGCAGGACATGCGCTCCACCAGACCCGCCCGGACGAGCCCGTCAACCAGCCGCGTGATCCCGCTCCGCGTGAGCATCGTGCGCTCCGCCAGGGCGGACATCGGCAACCGGAGCTCGTCATCCTGGGCCAGGTACAGCAGCACCTCGTAGTCGCGCGTGGTCATCCCGTGCTCGGCGATGAGCGACGCATCCAGCTCCCGCACGATCGACGCATGGCTCTGGAGGAAGCCGCGCCAGGCTTCCAGAGCCGCTCCGTCGAGGCGGTTGGCGGTCGTCGCTTCCATACCACAAGTGTAGTTGACCCATCAACGGCAAGGTCCTTCTTTTTCACTCTTCGGGGCGCTTGCGCGTGGCCTTAGTTCGGGAGGGTATGGTGGCGGCTGGTGGCTCGCGAAGCTGGCACCAGAGCAGTGATCGGGTCGCTGGTGGCGACCGTCATTGCCGCCGTCGCAGTGGTGATCATCGCCCACGTGACCGGGGCGGACGCGATCGGCCACGCGTTCGAGGACGTGGACCCGCCCTGGGTGGCGCTGCTGGCCGGTGCCGAGCTCATCACCTACCCGGCTTACATGCTCGCGTTCCGCTCGATCGCCTGCCTGCACGGTCATGCGCCGCTGAACCTCCCGATGGTGGCCAGAGTGGTCGTGGCCGGGTTCGGGCCGTTCTCGCTGGCCGGAGGCTTCGGGTTCGACAAGCAGGCGCTGGAGGCGATCGACTCCGACGAGCGCAGCGCCCGGATCCGGGTGATCGCGCTGGGAACGCTCGAGTGGGCCGTGCTCGCCCCGGTCGCCTGCGGCGTTTCGATCGTCTTCCTGATCACCGGCGAGAACGTGATGCCGTCGCTCATCTGGCCCTGGGCTGTGGCCGTTCCGCTGGGCATCGGGTTCGGCTTCTGGGCCAGTGCGCGCTCGGACCGGCTGGCTCGGCTGGGCGGCAAGCACCGCGACTGGCTGGCCCAGACGCTGGAGGGCGTGGGCGTGCTGCACAGCCTGGTCAGCCATCCGCGCCAGTACATCGGCGCCTGGGTCGGCACGACGGTCTACTGGGCGGCGGACATCGTGGCCTTCTACGCCGCGCTGCGGATGTTCGGCCTTCACCCCGGCGCCGGCCGGGTGATCATCGCCTACGGCACCGGTTATGCCGCCACCCGGCGCTCGCTGCCGCTGGGCGGGGCCGGCGTCACCGAGGCGCTGATGACCTACGCCCTCTACTGGGTCCGCCAGCCCCTGGCCCCGGCCCTGGCTGCGGTGCTCGCCTACCGGGTGTTCAACTTCCTGCTGGTGGCTGCCCCGGCCGTTGTGGCCCACCGCCAGCTCCAGCCGATGCTCGCCGCGGCGGGCGAGCGGCGCCGGCGCCGGAGTGGTCGTGCCCTAGGAAATTAACGGGCGCCGAGTGCCCCGACAAACGGGGGGAAGCAGGATTGATCCGCTTCTGGCCGGGGTAGAGCCTGCTCGTCACGGAAGTTCGAATCCGCGGAAAGGTCTTCCGCTTCTGAAGGAGGGAACCATCGACATGATCACGCTCGGCGTGATATTGCTGATCATCGGGCTTATCGCCAAGGTGGGGATCCTGTGGACCATCGGCGTCATCCTGCTGGTGGTTGGCGTGATCCTGGCGCTGCTTGGAATGATGGGTCGGGCTGTCGGAGGGCGCCCGCACTACTACTAGCTGCGTTTCGCCTCGGGCGGTCGTCGTCAACGCGACGGCCGCCCTGCTTGCGTTCAGGGGACGGCGGAGTTCTCTGCGCGCGGCCCATGAGGCCGCGCCATCCTGGGGGTCAGGCGACGGGTGCGGTGCGCTTGGGCCCTCGCGCCCGGGAGCCGCCCGATCCGGGCCCGCCGGCCGGCTGCCCGTCTGCCCTCAGCTCCTGCAGGGACACCTCGAGCGCGTCGGCGAGCTCGTCGATGTCGCCCATCCGTTCGTAATCGCCCAGCAGCCCGAAGGTGATCGTCCCGTTGTAGGAGAAGATCGCGATCGACAGTCCGTGGTCGGTGGGCAGGAACGCCACGGGCGCGATCGATTCCAGCTCGCGACCGAGCAGGTACAGCGGGAGCTGGGGCCCGGGGACGTTGGTCACGATCAGGTTGAACAGGCGGGTGGAGAAGTTCAGACGCGAAGCCTGGGCCAGGATCGTGAGTGGCGCGAAGCCGCTCAGCCCGACGATCGTCTCAGCGGCGGCCAGCTGGCGCGAGTGCTTGAGCTCCTTCATCCGATCCCGGACCATCCTCAGGCGCTGCGTGGCCGAGGTCTCGAAGACCGGCAGCGAGGCCCGCAGGACGGCGAGCCGGTTACCGAGCAGGCCCCGCTCACCTGCGGGACGGCGGTTGACCGGCACCAGCGCTCGCACCTCCAGGCTCTCGGTGTCCACACCATGCGACTCGAGCCAGTCGCGGAGCGCGCCGGTCACGATGGCCAGGACCACATCGTTGACCGTGGCGGATTCCCGCTCCTTGACGTCCTTGACCTCATCCAGGCTGATGTGCCGGGCCGCGAACCGGCGGTGTGGTCCGATCGGGCCGTTCAGCGGCAGCACGGGGGCGGGATCGAGCAGCTGGGACCCGAGTGTCCCGGCCGTGCGGGTCAGGGTCCGCCAGCGGTGGCGGATCCGCGACGGGTACAGGAGCTGCGAGGTGGCCTCCTGGGCCAGGGCCAGGGGCGTTCGCAGGACGTCGGAGACCGCTCGGGCCAG
Source organism: Solirubrobacteraceae bacterium (assembly GCA_035551795.1). Classification (GTDB taxonomy): domain Bacteria; phylum Actinomycetota; class Thermoleophilia; order Solirubrobacterales; family Solirubrobacteraceae; genus Palsa-465. Next base: position 12,295 of record DASZMP010000119.1, read on the forward strand.
GAGCTCGGCACGCGGCGGGCCGGGATGCCGGACCCATGGCTCGGCCTGTATGTCGGCCGGCTCGGGCGCGATGTCCAGGATCACGCTGGCCAGATCTACGCCTGAGATCCCGTCCACCAGGGCGTGGTGGGCCTTGGTGATCAGCGCAAACTGCCCATCCTCCAGACCCTCGACCAGGTACATCTCCCATAGCGGGCGGTCGCGATCCAGCCGCTGGGAGAATAGACGGCCGACCAGCGTCTCCAGCTGTCTGCGTCCACCGGGACGCGGCAGCGAGCTGCGGCGCAGGTGGTAGTCGAGGTTGAAGTCGGGATCGTCGATCCACCAGGGGCGAGTCAGTCCGAGTGGCGCATCGGCCAGCTTCTGACGGAACCGCGGCACCAGCGACAGACGGCGCTCGATGTGGGCCCGCAGTCGGTCATGGTCGGGCGCCGGCCCCTCGAACACGGCCACCCCTCCGATGTGCATGTGCGCGTTCTCGCGCTCCTGGAGGAGAAACGATGCATCGGTGGCGTTCAGCTGGTGCGGGGCCCGCCGCTGCGACGGCTTCGCCGGCCGGGCGCTGTCGGTCTTGCGATCCTCGGCCACGGTCTAAGCGTAGCCCCTGATCAGCGGGCCACGATCGTGAAGAAATCCCGCGACCACGGCGCCAGAAACTCGCCCGGAATGCCCGCTTGTCCCGCGACCTGCGGGATCGGCGCCACCGGCCGGTGGCCATGGTCGTGGCCGTAGAGATATGCGTTGACCCACTCCGGGTTGATGTCCAGCTCCACCGCCCTCACCACCCGGGCACCGAGCAGCGCGTCAGCAAGCTGTGCCGTGGTGAGATGCTCCCCGCCTGCCCAGATCAGGTGCCCGTCGGCGGTGATTCCCAGACCAGACCGGGCTGGATCGCTGACCCCACCGAGTGTTGCCCCCCAGCAGTCGAGGCAATCGACGGACGCGGGGGCGTGGCCGTTCTCGATCAGCAGTGACAGGTTTTGGCGTACGGAGGCGATGCGCTTGCCTGGAGCCGGCACATTTCGCCTCCAGGCGCCGATGTTGGTCGTGCCGTCTGTGTAGGTAACGATCGAGCCGTCCCCTGGCTGCAGCGGGACGGCCACACGGCCGTAGGACTCAAAGCCGCCGGCGTTCGTGTCCAGGCGAAACCCGCCGTTGAAGGCAGCGGTCAGCCGCCGGCGTTCCCGATCCCCAATGCTCGGTCCGTAGCGCCAGCCACTGGCCCCGGCGTCAATGGTGCCCGAGTGCAGGTGTAGCTCCATCAGGCTCTGGGCGAACGAGAGCAGGCTGACGCCGGCGGAGCTACGCGCCACCCAGACGGCCGTATGGCCTCGCCACTGGACCGCCGGCACGAAGCCGCTGACTGTGGTCCGCTTTGCGCCGGACAGCAGGCGCGGATAGGGCGGATAGGCCGGTTTCGGCGGCCGGCGTGGGGGGCTCGCCTGGGTGGACCGGCTGAGCCCCCGGCTGCCCTGCGGTGAGGTATGGCCCCCGGAAGCCGCCGAGCCACCGCACGCTGTCAGTCCGGCCGCGGTCGCCACCGCCAGGAGGAGCGCGCCGATCGCGTTTCTGTCCGGGTTCATGTTCTGGCGGCGGAACTCTCGAACCTCGGCGGGCCGTTTCGGATCGGCGCAGCCAGCGTCGCTGCGATGGCCAGTGCGAGCGTCCAGCCCGCGACGATCAGGATCGTAGTCGTGGATCCGGCGCGCTGGAAGGCGAACCCGACCGCGAGCGGTCCCAGCCACCCCAGCGACATGCTGATCGCCGAGGAGACCGCGGCCACCCGGCCCTGGAGGTGGTCGGGAGTGAGCGCCACGCGGGAGCCCCCGACCAGCGAATTGCCGATCGGAGTGCAGAACTCGGCCGCCGCCACGAGCAGCCCAATCACCCAGGCGCTGCGCGCCACCAGCAGGAGCAGGACGCACAGCAGCAGCAGCCAGTCCTCGCCGACGATCACAGTCCGGGCGCTCAGCCTTCGACGCGCGGGTGCAGCCACGGCCGCTCCGAGCACGCCGCCGGCGCCGACGATCGCAAACATTGCACCGATCGCCGCCGAGGAGGCGCCGTGGTGTCTGGCCAGCAGGATCGCCAGCAGATACAGGCCCGTGTAGACCGGGTTGCCGGCGGCAAACAGCAGCGCGGCGGTGGCGTAGAACGGCTGGTTGCGCAGCCAGACGAACCCTTCCGTGAATCCTGATCGCACCGTGCCCGCTTTCTGGCTGTCGTGCTGGAAGCGCGGGCGGGTCAGCTGGGTGGCGGTCATCGAGCCCAGGAACGAGACCGTGTCGGTCAGGAACGGCAACGCCCGCGCCGCCGCGAACAGCAGCCCGCCCAGCGGCGGGCCGATGATGCTCGCCCCGAAGTAGCGCGCCTCGTTCTGAGCCACGGCGTCCTGCAGCTGGTCTGCGGCCACCAGATGGGGTAGCGCTCCCCGCTCGCAGATGTACGAGACGACGAACAGGCCGCCGTCGAGGAACGCCACCACCACCACCTGGGCCAGAGGCGGGCGACCGATCCACAGGGCGATGACGACGCTGGCGGCACCGAGCATCCGAATCGCGTCGGTGGCGATCAACAGCCGCTTGCGGTCAAACCGATCAGCCAGCGCCCCGGCCGGTATCGCGAAGATGGCCAGCGGCAGCCACTTCGCCAGCCCGACTACACCGGCCTTCGCGGCCGATCCGGTCAGCGCCAGGATCAGCAGCGGGTAGGCGACCGTGGAGGTCTGCGAACCCAGCTCAGACAGCGCCTGACCGCTCCAGAAGAGCATGTAGTCGCGGTTTCGCAGCAGGGCCCAGCGGCGCATCCCACGGACGATACGCGCGACGCGGTGGCGGCCGGGGGGTCGCGGTCAGGTCGTCTTGGCGGCCTGTTCGAGGCCGGCGAGGATGAGCTCGAGT
>DASZMP010000120.1:0-23003 GCA_035551795.1 Solirubrobacteraceae bacterium
GGTCACGATCCTGGGCGCGGGCTTTCACGCGATCACCTCCGTGACGTTCGGTGGCGTGCCGGCGACGAGCGTGCGCGTGCATGGGTCAGATCGGATCACGGTCATGGCGCCGGCCCGCAGCCCCCGCACGCGCTGCTCGCCGCTGCCCAGCCACGGCGTCTACCGGCGCGAGAACGCGGGCAACGACGTCTGCCAGGTGCAGGTCCGCGTTCACGAGCGCGGGCGGGTGAGCCCCGCGGCGACGATCCGCGCGCCGCTGGAGGGCCTCCAGCTCAAGGACGCGCTCGGCGATCTGCTCGCCTACGACGGCTGCCACTGCGAGACCGCCCCCGCCTCCGACGAGTACGACTACCTCCCCCAGCCGCGGATCGACGCGGTGGCGATCGGGGGCGGCACTCTGCAGGCTGACGAGCACGGCGGCACGCTGGTGGTCGTCCGCGGTTCGGGGCTCAACGCGCTCGATCTCGACTGGGCCGACTTCGGCAACCCGCACAGCTTCGCCGCCGAGCGCACCGACTACCTCTACGCGAGCGGCACCGAGCTCGTGCTGCGCGCCCCCGCCCGCGCCATCACCACCGGCCGGCTCGCGGTCAGGCTCAGCGTCCGCTCGCTCGCCGGGCAATCCAACGGGCGGACGGTCACCTACGCCGGCGTCCCGGTCATCTCGAGCGTCGTCAACACCGCGAACCCGCGCAACCTCAACGGGCTGTACGGCGGGCCCGACACCGGACAGACCCCGCTCGCGATCCACGGCACCGGGATGAGCGGCCAGGTCATCGGCCTCGAGTTCGTCGGTCAAGGCGCTCATTCGTTCTCCTTCGGGACCCAATATCGAGTCCGTGCCCACAGCGATCGGGTGCTCGACGTCGACACGGTGGCGGAGAACCCGGGCGTCGTCGCCGTCGAGCCGTGCACGGTGACCGGCTGCACGAAGGCGGGAACCGGCAACCTGTTCTGGCTCTATCCGCAGGGGACGCCGCGCGTGAGCGGCGTGACCCCCGATTCCGGTCCCGCGGCCGGCGGCACCGCTACCCAGATCACCGGCGCGAACCTCAGCTGCCCGATCTCGGTGCAGTTCGGCACCGTCGCGGCGCCGGCCATGGCGCCGGTCAAGACGATCCTCGGCTGTGGCTCCTCGCAGTCGCTGACCGCGACGGCGCCTGCCGGGGCCCCCGGACAGACCGTCCCGGTGACGGTGCAGACGGCGGAGAGCTTCTACACCGGCTCCACCCCCCTGAGCGTCGCCTCGTTCAGCTACCGCTGAGCGGACGAGGATCCAACGACGCCCGGCACGGCGTGCTGGGCATCAAACGCAGGCAGCGCCGTCGTCTGATGCCCAGCCGGCGCTGATTACTTCACCGGGTCCGGGACGATCCGGATGTAGGGCTTGGGGGTCTCCCACCCGTCAGGCCAGATCTCCTTGGCCTGGTCGTTGGAGACCGAGCCCGCGATGATCACGTCGTCGCCCCGCTTCCATTGGGCCGGGGTGCCGACCTTGTGCTCAGCGGTGAGCTTGAGCGAATCGACGACGCGCAGCACCTCGTCGAAGTTGCGCCCGGTGGTCATCGGATAGACGAGGATCAGCTTGATCTTCTTGTCCGGACCGATCACGAATACGTTGCGGACGGTCTGGTTGTCCGCCGGGGTACGCGAGCCGACGTCGCCGCTCGTGTCGGCCGGAAGCATCCCGTACGCCTTGGCCACTTCGAAATTCGTGTCGGCGATGATCGGGTAGTTGATGGTGGTGCCGGAGTAGTCCTCTATGTCCTTGACCCAGTCGGAATGCTTCTCGGTCGGGTCCACCGAGATGCCGATGATCTTCACGCCGCGGCGCTCGAACTCGGGCTGGATGCTGGCCATGTAGCCCAGCTCGGTGGTGCAGACGGGGGTGAAGTCCTTGGGATGTGAGAACAGGACGGCCCACGAGTCGCCGAGCCAGTCATGGAAGCTGATCGGTCCCTGCGTCGTCTCGGCCTGAAAGTCTGGGGCGGTATCGCCGATGGAAAGGCTCATTAGTCGGTCTCCTTTCGCCTGTTTCCTAACCTTCAAATTTACTCCGCCCGGACAGACAGCCGGGCAAGCTTAAGTGGAAGGATCGAGTTTCGGATGGATCTGGGCCTGAACGGACGTATCTGCGTGGTCACCGGCGCAACCGGTGGCATCGGATCTGCGACCGCCCGGCTGCTCGCGCGAGAGGGAGCCGGCCTGGTGCTCGTCGGGCGTCGGCTCGATGCGCTCGAGCGGGTCAGGCAAGACTGCATCGAGGCGGGCGCCGACCAGCCCAGGATCGTGACTGCGGATCTGACCCAACCGGACGCGCCTGAGCCGATTCTGGCCGCTGCGGGCCGGCTCGACGTGCTCGTCAACTGCGCCGGAATCACGGGTACCCGTCCGCTCGAGGAGCTGCCCGACGAGGCCTGGCAGGAGCAGTGGGACCTGCACGTGATGGCGTCCATGCGACTGATGCGGGCCGCCGCGCCGCGGATGGCCGAGCAGCGGTGGGGCCGGATCGTCAACGTCACCTCCTCCTCGGCCAAACGCCCGAGCGGCAGCCTCGACATGGCCTACTCCGTGACCAAGGCGGCTCAGCTGTCGCTTTCGCGGGCGTTCGCGGACCGGTTCGCGTCCCAGAACGTCATGGTCAACGCGGTGGCCCCGGGGGCGATCGACGGCGACATGTGGCTCACAGACCAAGGCCTGGCCGAGCAGATGGCGGCCCGCACCGGCCATTCGAAGCAGGAGGTCATGGAGCAGATGGCATCCCGCGCTCCGCGTGGCCGGCTCGGCACCGAGGAGGAGGTCGCGGCGGTGATCGTGTTCCTGTGCTCGGAGCAGGCCGCGAACGTCAGCGGCGCCGCCTGGACGGTCGACGGCGGATCCATCCCGACGATCTTCTGAGAGACTGCGCGCGAGTGTCCCTGCCCACCGACAAGATCGGCAAGACCTACCCGGCTGAGAACTACGCCGTCGGGCGCGAGAAGATCCGCGAGTACGCGTCGGCGGTGGGGGAGACCAACCCGCTGCATCACGATCTCAATGCGGCCCGCGCGGCCGGCTTCCCGGATCTGGTCGCCCCGCCGATGTTCGCTGTCGTCTACGCCGGGCAGATGCTCGGCCCGGTCCTGTTCGATCCGGAGCTCGAGATCAATTTCGCGATGCTGGTCCACGGCGGCCAGGAGTTCCGCTGGAATCGGCTGGCTGTGGCCGGCGACGAGATCAGCACCACGGCCGAGATCACCGACATCCGGCAGCGCGGGGAGCTGGCCTTCTATGCGTTCCGCACCGACTCGGTCAACCAGCGGGGCGAGACCGTCTGCGTCGGGACCTGGACCAACATCATCCGAGGGGTGAGCGCCGAATGAAGCCCGGCGATCAGATCGAGCTCAAGGTCACGCCCGATCCCTACGTGACCTACCGCTACGCCGGCGCCTCCGGCGACTTCAACCCGATCCACATCGACGAGGACTTCGCCAAGCAGGTCGGGCTGCCCGGCCGGATCCTGCACGGGCTGTGGACGATGGCCCAGGTGGCCCGAGCGGTCACCGAGGCCGCTGGGGGGCCGGAGACGCTCAAGGAGCTGAAGGTCGAGTTTCGCGGGATGGGGCAGCTGAACGAGGAGATCGTGGTGTCCGGCCAGGTGGAGCAGGGCGACCAGGGCGAACTCACCGCCAGCCTGGAGGCGGCACAGGTGGGCAAGCGGATCATCCGCAACGGCACGGCCACGATCGACCCCGCCTAGCCGCACCCGGCGCGGAGCCAGCCTCACCCCTTCATAAACTCAAGGGGAATGCTCAGCGAACGCCAAGAGCTCGTACTTCGCCGCGTGGTCGAGGAATACCTGGAGCAGGGCGCCCCGGTCGGCTCCAAGATCCTCAGCGCGGGCTTTGAATGGGGCCCGTCGACGATCCGCCACGAGCTGGCCTGCCTCGAGGAGTTGGGGCTCCTGGCCCACCCCCACACCTCCGCGGGACGCGTGCCCACCGAGGCGGGCTACCGGTACTTCGTCGACCGCCTCCTGTCGAGCACCGATCACGCGAGCCTTCCCCAGCCCGCGCTGTCACTGACCCTGGTCCGGCGCGAGGTCGACGAGGCGATGCGCGTGACCACCGAGGCCCTCAGCCAGATCACCGATCTGTTGGCGATCGTCACGGCTCCGCCGATCGAGACCTCCAGCATCCGCCACATCGAGGTTCTCGCCCTGCAGCCGCAGGTCCTGATGGTGGTCGTGATCACGTCCACCGGCGGGGTCACCAAGCGCCTGTTCACGTTTGAGCGCCCGGTTGATCCTGGGCTGGCCGAGTGGGCGGCGTCGTACTTCAACGAGCGCCTGGTGGGTATCGGGCTCGGTGCTCGCATGCTCCATCAGCGCCTGCACGACCCCGGCCTTTCCGACCGCGAGGCGGCGTTCATCAACTCGCTCGCTCCCGTTTTCACCGACGTCGCCGAGTCCGCCCAGGAGACGCTGTACGTGGACGGGGCGAGCCGGTTGCTGCGCTTCGAGCAGGCCGGCGATGTCTCAGAGCTCAACTCGCTCATGGACATGCTCGAGCGCCGCGTGACCCTGCTCGGGGTGCTGCGCCGCTACCTGGGCTCGCGTGACGTGCTGGTCCGCATCGGCACCGAGAACGACCAGCCGGCGCTCCGCTCGCTGGCCATCGTGGCCGCCGGGTACGGGCTTCCGCAGCGCAACCTCGGCGCCGTGTCGGTGATCGGGCCGCTGCGCATGGACTACCCGCGCGCGATCAGCGCCGTCCGGGAGGCCGCAGCCCAGCTCTCCGCGTTCGTCGGTGAGGTGTACGACGAGCGATGAGCGCCTCGACCCCTCCGCGCGACTACTACGAGATTCTCGGCGTCTCCCGCGGCGCCGACGAGGCCGATATCAAGAAGGCGTTCCGCCGTCTGGCCCGAGAACTCCATCCCGACGTCAACACGGATGACCCCCAGGCGGAGGAGAAGTTCAAGCAGGCGGCGGAGGCCTACGAGGTGCTATCGGACTCCGAGCGCCGCGCCACGTATGACCGCTACGGCCACGACGGTCTCCGGAGCGGCGGGTACGCGCCCAACTTCGAGAGCTTCGGCTCCGTGGCTGACATCTTCGAGGCATTCTTCGGGGGCGGCGGAGGGGGCGGCTTGGGCGGCCTGTTCGGCGAGGCGTTCGGGGGTGGGGGGCGTGCGACCGGCCCGACCCAGGGCGCCGACGTGTCGGTCTCGGCCCAGGTCGACCTGGCCCAGGCGGCCCACGGCACGGCTGTCGACGTTGCCTACGAGGCGATCGTCACCTGCGATCACTGCCACGGCAACGGAGCCGAGCCGGGCACGCCGATTGAGACCTGCCCCCAGTGCGCCGGCACCGGCCAGGTGCGCAGCGTGGCGCGGACTCCGTTCGGCCAGGTGATGCGCACCGCGGTGTGCGATCGCTGCGGCGGCGATGGTCGTATCCCCCAGACGCCGTGCGCGCGTTGCGACGGTCGCGGCCGCCTGGTCGATCACGTGAACGTCTCGGTCGAGGTGCCGGCCGGGATCGGCGACGCGCAGCGGATTCGCGTGGCCGGGCGCGGCCATGCCGGCGAGCGCGGTGGCCCCCCTGGCGACCTGTACGTGCTGATCCGCGTCCGGGAGGACCCCCGGTTCGTACGCGACGGCGACCATCTCGTCACCGCGGTCGACATCTCGGCTCCGCTGGCCGCGCTCGGCACGACGGTGGAGGTGCCGACCCTGGATGACCCGGTTGAGCTGGAGATCCCAGCCGGAACCCAGCCGCACGAGACGCTCATCGTCCGCGGCAAGGGCATGCCGTCGCTGCGTGGACGGCGGCACGGCGACCTGCGGGTGGTGGTCAACGTGGTGGTACCGCGCCGGCTCACGGCGGAGCAGGAGTCGATGTATGAGCAGCTGGCCGGGTCGCTGACCGACGAGAACCTCCGCAGCGACGACGGCGTGTTCGCCAAGATCCGCCGCGCCTTCGGCGGGTGATCCGCCTCGCCATCCGGGTCCGCCGCGATGAGGCGGAGCTGGTTCTGGCCGAGCTTCTGGAGTTGGCCCCCGGTGGCGTCGAGGAGGTGGACGTCGATCCCGACACCGTGGAGTACGCGGTCTACGGCCCGCCGGGGGAGCTGCCGTCTCTGCCGGAGGTTCGCGTGGCAGCCGGTGGAGCGCTCGTGGACGTGAGCAGCACCGAGGTGGCCGACGACTGGGCCGACCGCTGGCGTTCGTTTCACCGGCCGCTGGTGCTGGGTGACCGGCTGGTGGTCCGGCCGCCGTGGGAGCCGCCGGTGTCAGGGGTGGGGCTGGATCTGGTGATCGACCCAGGGCGGGCGTTCGGGACGGGCGCCCACGCGACCACGCGGTTGTGTCTGGAGCTGCTGCTCGACCTTGAGCCGCCGGTGGGACCGGTGGGCGTGGTCGATCTCGGGTGTGGCAGCGGTGTGCTGGGGATCGCGGCGGTGCGGCTGGGTTGGGGCTCTGTGCTCAGCCTGGACTTTGATGTATTGGCAGTGGAGGCGACGCTGGAGAACGCGCGGGTCAATGAGGTGGCCTCGGCGCTCTCGGCGCGCCGCTTTGACCTGCGCGAGGCGCCGGTGCCGGCCGCGCCCCTGGTTTTGGCCAACCTGCTGGCGCCGCTGCTGCTCATCTGGCGCTCGCAGCTGGCCAGCGGGATGGCTTCGCGACCCAGTCGGATTATCGCCAGCGGCATCCTGGCGGCCGAGGCAGACCAGATCGGCGACGCGTTCGCCGGGGTTGGCCTGGTGGAGCGGGGCCGGAGGGCGCACGGCGAGTGGGCGGCGCTCCTGTTGCGCGCTTCGGATCAGGGGTAGGTTGTGCCCGTGCCCCGTGACGTGGTCATCGCCGGAGGAGGGTTCGGCGGCTATTACACGGCCAAGAAGCTGGAGAAGCTGGCCCCCGCGGACGTGCGGATCACGCTGATCAATGACGTCAACTTCCTCCTGTACGCGCCTCTGTTGCCGGGCGCGGCGGCCAGCACGCTGGATCCGCGGCATGTCGTGGTGCCCCTGCGCGAGCATCTGAAGCGCACCGAGCTGCGGATGGGTTGGGTGACCGACGGCGAGCCCGAGCGAAACGCGCTGAAGGTGAAGATGATCAGCGGCGAGACGATCGACTACTCGTATGACCAGCTGATCGTGGCGATGGGTTCGGTGTCACGCACGTTCCCGATCCCCGGCTTGGTCGAGCACGCGATCGGCTTCAAGACGATCGCCGAGGCCACCGCGTTGCGCAACCGCGTGGTCCGCCATCTGGAGCTGGCCGAGGGGATCGATGACCCGGAGGCGCGCAAGCCATGGCTGTCATTCGTGTTCGTCGGCGGCGGCTACGCGGGACTGGAGGGCGTGGCGTTCCTGGCCGACTTCGCCGCCGACATCATCAAGCGCTACCCGCGCTGCCGCGAGGTCGGGACCCGCTGGACACTGGTCGACGCGGCGCCCCGGGTCATGCCGGAGATCCAGCCTCAGCTGGCCGACTTCACCGTGCGCCTGCTGGAGGGACGGGGGATCGGCTTCCGGCTGTCCACGCAGGTCAAGGAGGTTCTTGACGACCGGATCGTGCTGTCCGATGGCGAGGTGATCCCCGCCCGGACCGTGTGCTGGACGGCCGGCGTCAAGGCCAACCCGGTGGCCGAGCGGATGGGCCTCCCGCTCGAGCAGGGCCGGATCAAGTGCGATCAGTACATGCGGGTGCCCGGATTCGAGAACGTCTGGGCGCTGGGCGACATCGCCGCGATCCCGGATCCGGCTCGCCCCGGCAATCCCTGCCCGCCCACGGCTCAGCACGCGATCCGCCAGGGCAAGCTCCTGGGAGGCAACGTGGCAGCGGCTCTGGGTGGGCGGGGCGAGGTCAAGCCGTTCACGTTCAAGACGCTCGGCTCGTTCGCCGAGCTGGGCCGCCACCAGGCCGTGGCCAACCTGATGGGCGTCCGCGTGCGCGGCTTCCTCGCCTGGGCCATCTGTCGCTTCTACCACCTGGCCTGGATGCCGGGCCTGGACCGCAAATCTCGGTTGATCGCCGACTGGTCGACCGAGATCATCTTCCCGCGGGACATCGCGGAGATGGGTCAGCTCGGCCACCCGCCGCGCCTCGACGGCCCGGCCCCCCCGCCCGACGACCAGCCCCAACCGGCCGCCCTCCCGGACGCTCCGGCCGAGGAGAAGGACAGCCCGGCGGCCAACCAGGGAACCCCGCCGCCGGCGGAGGATGCCCAGGCGACGCGGTCCTGACCCTTCGACTCAGGGGGGCGCCCGCGAGGACGACAAGTAGTAGCCGCCCACGCGGCATCACGGTCTCGACTGTTCTCATGTGGACAAGCCGACCGGCGGGAATCCTGTCCATCGGGCCGATGCCCCGGAACAGCCTCGCGGCGATCCTTCAGGCACTTCAGACCAGCGAAGGGAGGTGAACACGAAATGCTGAACCCGCTCGCGATCGGCGTCACTCTCAGTGGCCAGCTCCTCGATCTGCTCGTGCCGCGGCCCAAGCCTCGTGCTGGTTGTCCAGCTGAGCTCTCTCCTCTCTCACAGCGCACCGTCACGAGGACATTGCCCGGCTCGGCGGCAGATGAGTTCGGGGGACGTCCGGTCGCGGGCGGGTTGCGCTGAAGGCCGGAGGGGTAACTTCTCCCGCCTGTCCACCTTCGCCGTCAAATTCCTCGGCTGCAAGGTCTCCCAGGCCGACGTGATGCTGGCCCGCCAGGCGCTCCTGGCCGCCGGCCACACCGAGGTACCGGAGGCCGAAGCGGAGCTGCAGGTGGTCAACACCTGTTGCATCACCCGCGAGGCGGAGGCCAAATCCCGGCAGTCGGTGCGCCGCTCGCTGCGGGGTGCTCGCCGGGTCTACGTGACCGGATGTGCGACCAACCTCGACGCGCAGCAGTTCGCTGCGCTGGACGACCGGGTGCACCCGCTGGTCGGCACGGCCGATGACGTCGCCGCGATGCTGGGCGCCGATGTGGGCGGGTGCGCCGACGTGGAACACGACGTGCTGCCCCGGTCGCGAGATCCCCTCAGCTCCGGGCGCACCCGCGGCTTTGTGAAGGTGCAGGACGGCTGCGACTGCCACTGCGCCTACTGCATCATCCCGACGGTCCGCGGCAGCGCCCGGTCTCGTCCGGCCGGCGCCGTGCTGGCAGAGGTGCGCCGGCGGGTGGCCGAAGGGCAGCCGGAGGTGGTGATGACCGGGATCAGCGTCGGCGACTACCGGGATCCCGAGCGGGGGCTCGAACTCGGTCAGCTGATGATGGAGGTGGCATCTGTGCCGGGCGTGGAGCGAGTGCGCCTGTCCTCGGTGGAGGTGATCCATGTCAAGGACTCGCTCCTCACCGCTCTGGCCGACGAGCCGAAGGTGTGCCCGCATCTGCACATCCCGCTCCAGTCGGGTGACGACGGGGTGCTGGAGGCGATGGGGCGTCATTACGGCGCGGCTGAATACGTAGCTCACGTGCAGGCCCTGCGCCGCGTCGTGCCCGATGTGAACGTGACGACCGACGTGATCGTCGGGTTTCCCACCGAGGACGAGGCCGCATTTGGCCGGACACTGGAGGTCCTGGACGAGGCCGGCGTCAGCCGCGTGCACAGCTTCTCCTACTCGCCGCGGCCTGGCACGGTGGCCGCCGCGCTCGGCGATCGCGTCGCCCCGGAGGAGAAGAAGCACCGCTCCCAGCGGCTGCGGGGCCATTCCGAGGTCCGCTCGCGCCTGCACCGCACGGCCAAGCTGGGCCAGACCGTGCGCGTGCTGGTCGATAAGACGGCCGAGACTCAGTGTTCCGGCTACACCGAGGACTACACCCGCTGCTACCTCCCGGCCGGGACGGGCGCCCGGGGAACGATCGTGGAGGTCAGCTGCCGGGATCTGCAGGCTGACGGGATCCGCTGCGAGCTTGCCTATCCTTAGAGGTGGATTGACGGTCACCGAACAGGTTCGCTCCGACATCACCTCCGCTATGAAGGCGGGGGAGAAGCAGCTGGTCGGAGCACTCCGCCTGGTGCTCTCCGAGCTCCAGAAGGAGGCCAAGGAGGGCAAGGGCGACGAGCTGGCGGTCCTGCGGCGCGAGCGCAAGCGCCGACTCGACGCGGCCACCCAGTTCCGGGACGGCGGCCGGCCAGAGCTGGCTGAGGCCGAGGAGGCCGAGGCCGAGATCATCAGCGGCTATCTGCCTCCCGAGCTCGACGATACCGAGCTCGAGCGGATCGTCACGGCCGCCGTCGCCGAGACGGAGGCCAGCTCACCCAAGGACATGGGTCAGGTGATGAAGGCCGTGATGGCCCAGACCGGCGGCCGTGTGGATGGAAAGCGAGCGTCGGCCGCGGTGCGCGCGGCGCTGGCCGGCTAGGGGAGACGATGCGCAGCCAGATCGAACTGGACAACTCGGTGGCGGCCGAACTGGCCGGCAGCGGAGACCAGATCCTGCGCACCCTGGAGAGCCACCTGGACTGCAAGATCTTCCTGCGCGGCAACCTGCTGACCCTGGACGGCGAGCAGACCGCGATCAATGACGCCGCCACCGTGATCCGCGAGCTCTCCGAACTGGTCGACCAGGGCCACGAGATTGCGCCAGGAACGATCGAAGCCGTGACCCGAGCACTGGACCAGCACGAGTCGCCGGCGGCCATCCTCGAGGACGTCGTCTGGCGCCATCGCGCCACCAAGGTCGCACCCAAGACGGTCAATCAGAAGCGCTACGTCGACTCGATCCGCCGCAACACGATCACCTTCGGGATCGGCCCCGCCGGCACGGGCAAGACGTTCCTGGCCGTGGCGCTGGCCGCTGCCGCGCTCAGCCGCCGCGAGGTCAACCGGATCATCCTCACCCGCCCCGCCGTGGAGGCCGGTGAGCGCCTCGGCTTCCTCCCCGGCGATTTGATGGCCAAGGTCGACCCCTACCTGCGTCCCCTGTTCGATGCCCTGCACGACATGCTCGAGCCCGAGCGGGTCAGCCAGCATCTGGAGCGCGGGGTGATCGAGGTGGCGCCGCTGGCATTCATGAGGGGTCGCAGTCAACCGATTTCGACGCCAGTCTTAACTCCCGCCGGGTTCCGGCCTATCGGGGCCCTTGAGGTCGGGGATCTCGTCATCGGCTCAAGTGGCAAGCCCACTCCCGTTCTTGGGCTGTATCCACAAGGGCGGCGTGATGTGTTCCGTGTTCGGACCCAGGACGGGGCCAGCACGCTCGCTTGCGCCGAGCATCTGTGGCACGTCTACACGGCGTCAGATCGGCGTCGCAACAAGCCGGGCCGAGTGCTGGAGACCCGGGAGATGCGCGGCCATCTTCGTGTGTTCCATCAGCATCGCTACGAGTTACCACTTGTCAGCGGCGCCGCCGAATTTCCGCAGCAGGAAGCGCCGATTGATCCGTACGCGCTTGGGCTTCTACTCGGGGACGGCAGCCTGACGACCGGAACCCCTACCTTCACGACGCACGATCCGGAGCTGATCACTGCTCTTGAGGATTCCCTTCCGGGGATCTATCTCAAGGCGCGTAATCACAAGGACTACACGCTTCTTCGCCGGGATGGTCACCGCGCCACCGTGCTCGCTGACCCGCTCGTGGACGGACTTCGAGAGCTGGGACTCGCCGGCAGCCGATCCCACACGAAGTTCATCCCCGAGATCTATCTCCACAACGAGTCGTTGGTGCGGATCGCCCTGTTGCAGGGACTTCTGGACAGTGATGGCGGCCCGGTCTTCCAGCGAGGCCGAAGCTGCCGGATCCAATACACGACGTGCTCGCCGACACTGCGTGACGACGTCTCGTACCTGGTTCGCTCGCTTGGCGGCATTGCCTACTGGCGCTGCCGAGAGGCTGAGGGCCGGCGACCTGGTTTCGCCAACGGTCGAGAGGTTCCGCACCGTCACGACGCATATGTGATGGACATCCGACTCCCCGCCGGCATCGAACCCTTCCGCCTCGAACGCAAGCGGGCGCAATATGAACGCGACGGGGGCGGGCGGCCGATGCGTTTCATCGACAGCATCGAGCCCGCAGGTGAGGCTGAGTGTGTCTGCATCCAGGTCGCGGCCGCGGATTCGCTGTATGTGACCGAGGACTTCCTGGTCACGCACAACACGCTCAACGACAGCTTCATCATCCTCGACGAGGCGCAGAACACCAGCCCCGAGCAGATGAAGATGTTCCTCACCCGCCTCGGTTTCAACTCCAAGGTGGTGGTCACGGGCGACATCACCCAGATCGATCTTCCCCGGGATCAGACCTCCGGCCTCATCGTGGTCAGCGAGATCCTCGACGAGGTGGAGGGCATCCAGTTCGTGCGTTTCGGCGAGGAGGATGTGGTCCGCCACAAGCTCGTCAGGCGGATCGTGGCTGCCTACAACGAGCACTCCCAGCGGATGACGCCTCAGCTCAAGCCCGCCGAACGTGCCTGAGCTGGACATCGAGGTCCTGGGGACCGAGATGCTGGCCACACAAGGCCCCACCGCCTTGGAGGTCCGGGAACTGTGCGCCCTGGCTCTGTCCTCGGCCGGCCTGGAGGACGGGCACATGGCCGTCGAGTTCGTCGACGAAGAGCGGATCCGCGATCTGAACCAGCGGTTCCGGGGCCAGGACGACGCCACCGACGTCCTGTCGTTCGGATTGGACGAGGACGGGCATCCCGCGGGTCCCAGAGAGCTCGGCGATGTGGTGATCTGCCCCGAGCACACCGACGACCTGCGTGAGGCCGTCGTCCATGGGACACTGCATCTAACCGGCATGGACCACGAGGTCGATGAGGGGGAGATGCTGGCCCTGCAGTCCGAGCTGATGCGCTGGATCCGATGAGTTCCTCGGCGATCCGATGAGCTCTTCCGGGACCACTCGCTCCGGGTTCATCGCCCTGGCCGGCAGGCCGAACGTGGGCAAGTCCACGCTGGCCAACTGGATCGTCGGCGCCAAGGTGGCGATCGTCTCCGACAAGCCTCAGACGACCCGGCGGGCGATCCGCGGCGTGGCCAGCGGGCCTGATTGGCAGCTGGTGCTGGTCGACCTCCCCGGGGTTCAGCGTCCCCGCGACGCCCTGACCGAGCGGATGCAGCGCCGCGTCGAGCACGAGCTGGCTGACGCCGACGGCTGCCTGATGGTGATCAACGCCGAGCAGGGGGTCGGCCCGGGTGACCGCTTCATCGCCGGACTGCTCTCCAGCTCCCCCGTGCCGGTGGTCGTGGCGGTCAACAAGGTCGACCGGACCAACGTGCCCCGCACGGCAGCCGCCCTTCAGGCCGCCGCCGACCTGGGGGTGGCCGAGGAGATCTTTCCCGTGTCGGCCCGGACGGGCAGCGGCGTCCAGCCGCTGGTCGACCGCCTGGTCTCGCTGCTCCCCGCCGGCCCGTTCTACTTCGATGCCTCCCAGCGCTCCGACCAATCCGAGACAGTCCACCTGGCCGAGCTTGTGCGCGAGCAGGTGCTCGCGCGCACCCGCGAGGAGGTTCCGCATGCCGTCGAGGTGGAGATCGAGTCGATCGATCAGTCCCGTCAGGACCTGATCCGGCTGGAGGCGGTCGTCCTGGTGGAGACCGAGTCCCAGAAGGGGATCCTGATCGGCGCCGGAGGCCGGATGATCAAGGCGATCGGCACGGGCGCGCGCAAGGCGATCGAGCGCGAGATGGGAAGCCACGTGCATCTGGCTCTGTCGGTCCGGGTGCGGCGCCACTGGCGGGCCGACGACCGGGTGCTGGACCGGCTCGGCATCGAATGAACTCTTCGCAGGGTGACCATAACTTTCGGCCGTCCCAGGAGTTGTTGCCATAGGCGGGTCCCACGGGACTGCCCCTGTCCGGGCACGGCAGATCCCGTTCGCGCGGGACCCCGATCAGACGACTACACGAGTCAAGGAGACAACTTGAAGTTTCATGCACTTAGCGGGAAGGTCACGCTGGCCGCGGCTACGTTCCTTGCGTCGAGCGCCGTGGCCGCCACTCCGGCGATGGCGAAGACGCTCTACGTGAGCGCCAGCCACGGCAGTGACACGAACTCCTGCACCTCCAAGCGCAAGCCGTGCGCGACGATCTCAGGCGCGGTGTCGAAGGCCGGCCGGCGCGACCAGATCCGGGTGGCCTCGGGAACCTATGCCGAGCAGGTGACCGTCAACAAGGACCTCAAGCTTGTCGGGGTCGGACACCCCGTCATCGATGCGACAAGCCATATCAATGGCATCCTCATCCAGGGTGCCGGTGCCGCCGGCACCAGCGTCAGCGGCTTCACCGCCGAGAACGCGCTCAACGAGGGAATCTTGGCCCAGCGCACCTCTCGGGTGAAGATCTTCGACAACCTCGTCGAGGACAACGACCAGGGCTCCTCCGCTCCCCCGGCCGGTGACGCCGAGTGCGCTCCGACCGACGGCGGGAACGTTCCCGGCGACTGCGGCGAGGGCCTGCACCTGTTCACGGTGGCGAACTCCAAGGTCACCGGCAACACGGTGAAGGACAACAGCGGGGGGATCCTGCTCACCGATGAGCTCGGTCCGACCCACGGCAACGTGATCTCGCACAACCGCGTGCGAGACAATGTCACCGACTGCGGGATCACCATCGCCAGCCACAGCACGACGGCGTACGTGAATGGCAAGCTCCAGCGCCACAAGGGCGGGATCTACAACAACGTGATCTCGCACAATCTGTCTGCGGGCAACGGCACCGCCGGAGCCGGCGCGGGCATCCTGATGGCCTCGCCGACCCCCGGCGGAGCGGTCTACGACAATACGGTCACCCGAAACACCGTCACCGGCAATGGGCAGGGTGGTTTCGTCCTGCACAGCCGCCTGGCCGGGCAGTTCTTCAATGGCAACAAGGTGATCGCCAACCGATTCAGCAATAACGGTGCGCTCGGCGACACGCCGACCTCCGGCGACTCTCAGAAGACCGGAATCATCGTCTGGAGCGCCGTCACGAAGATCAAGAAGCTGACGGTCTCCGGCAACCGGATCTCCGATGAGTACTACGGAATCTGGACGGACAACGCGCCGAAGATCAAGAAGTCCCGTAACAAGTTCAGGGACGTCACGGTGGACATCTTCCAGTCGTAAGGCTGGGGCCACCTGCACCCTGTGCGGCCCGTCCGGATGCTCCGGGCGGGCCGCTCGGCTTTTTAACCCCGCCTGCCCGTCATCCGCGTTGACGCTCCTGGCACACATCTGATATATCACGACATGTGGGTGCGAACGAAACGGCGGCGATGAGCAACGGACGGCTGCCGTCCTCCCAGCGGATCGTCGTGATCGGGGCCGGGATCGTGGGCAACAGCCTGGCTTATCACCTGTGCCGCCTGGGGGAGACGGAGGTGCTGCTGCTCGACAAGGGGCCGCTGCCCAACCCGGGCGGCTCTACCGGGCACGCGTCGAACTTCATCTTCCCGGTCGATCACTCCAAGGAGATGACGCTCCTGACGCTCGAGAGCATGCGCCAGTACAAGGAGCTGGACGTGTTCATCGAGAGCGGCGGCATCGAGGTCGCCCGGACGCCGGAGCGCATGCAGGAGCTCCAGAGGCGCATGGCCTCGGCCAAGTCGTGGGGGATCGAGACGGTCTCGATGCTCAACCCCGAGCAGGTCAAGGAACTGGTGCCCTTCATCGAGCACCGGCTGATCCTGGGCGGCTTCTACACCCCCGGCGCCGGCGTGGTCGACTCGCTTCGCGCCGCCACGATCATGCGTGAAAAGGGCCAGGAGCACGGGCTGACTGTGGCCGCCAACACCGAGGTGCTGGGGATCGACGTCGCGGGCGGCCGGGTGAGACGGGTCCGGACCACGAAGGGCGACGTAGAAGCTGACCGCGTGGTCATCGCCTGCGGCGCCTGGAGCCCGAAACTCGCCCGGATGGCCGGAGCCAACATCCCGCTCACCCCGATGGTCCACCAGATGATCGACATCGGCCCGGTGCCCCGGTTCGCCGATGCCAAGAGCATGATCGAATACCCGATCGTCCGGGACATGGACACCAACATGTATGAGCGCCAGGAGGGGACCGGCCTGGAGATCGGCTCCTACGCCCACCGGCCGATCACGCTGGGCGCCGACGAGATCCCCTCGATCGAGGAGTCGGCCCTCACTCCGACCGAGCTGCCGTTCACCCAGGAGGACTTCGATCCCCAGATGGAGATCGCCCTGGAGCTGATGCCCGAGATCGTCGCCGACGAAAGCGTCGGTGTGAAGTACGCAATCAACGGCGTCCTGTCGGTGACGCTGGACGGCCTCCCGCTGCTCGGCGAGACCCCCGACGTCAGGGGCCTGTGGTCCGCCGCCGCCATCTGGATCAAGGAGGGGCCCGGATCCGGCAAGGCGGTGGCCGAGCTGATGGTGCACGGTGAATCGGAGATCGACGTGTTCGAGTCGAACATCGCCCGCGCCTATCCCTGCCAGCGCACGTCCGGGCACATCGTCGCCCGGGCCTCAGAGGGCTTCAACAAGATGTACGGGATCGTCCATCCGGGCGAGCAGTGGGAGTCGGACCGGCGCGTTCGTCTCTCGCCGTTCTACGAGCGGCAGAAGCAGTTACAGGCGAACTTCGTCGAGGGTGCCGCCTGGGAGCGCCCGAACTGGTACGAGTCGAACGCCAAGCTGCTGGACGAGTACGGCGACCGGATCACCCGCCGCGAGGCGGAGTGGGAGTCCCGCTGGTGGTCGCCGATCATCAACGCCGAGCACCTGGCCATGCGTGACCGGGCCGCGATGATCGACCTGACCGCGTTCGCAGTCTTCGACGTCACCGGTCCGTCCGCACTCGACGTCTGCCAGAAGCTGGCCATGCGCCAGATGGACGTGCCCGTCGGGCGCGTCGTCTATACGCCGCTGCTCCTGCCCAGCGGCGGGTTCAAGCAGGACCTGACGATCATGCGCCTGGGCGACGAGCAGTTCCGCGTGGTCACCGGCGGCGCCTACGGGATGTCTGACCTCAAGTGGTTCGCCGACCACCTGCCCGAGGATGGCTCAGCGCAGGTCCACGACCTGACCAGCTCCTGGTGCACGCTGGGTCTGTGGGGCCCGCGGGCGCGAGACATCCTGTCGAGTCTCACCCGGGCTGACATCTCCCACGAGGGCTTTCCGTTCGCGCGCTGCAAGGACATCGAGGTGGACTCGCTGTCGGTGCTGGCCTCCCGGATCTCCTACGTGGGCGACCTCGGCTGGGAGCTGTACGTGCCCATGGAGCAGGGCGCCCGGCTGTGGGACCTGATCGCCGAGGCGGGTGAGCCGCACGGCATCATCCCGGCCGGGATCGGGGTCTACGGGACGACCGGGCGCCTGGAGAAGTGCTACCGGGCCTACGGGGCCGAGCTGGAGGGCGAGTACAACGTCGTGGAGGCCGGGATGGCCTGGGGACCGGTCAAGCCGCCGGACTTCATCGGCAAGGAGGCTCACGTGCGCCACCGCGAGGAAGAGCCTGCGGCGATCATGTGCACTCTCACCGTCGACGATCACACGTCAAAGGACGGCACCAAGCGCTACATGCTGGGCAAGGAGCCGATCCTCACTCGCGACGGCCAGCCGCTCACCGACCGCCACGGCCGGCGTTCGTTCGTCACCAGCGCCGGCGCCGGACCATCGATCGGCAAGCACATCCTGATGAGCTACCTGCCGCCCGAGCAGGCGGTCGTCGGAGCCGAGCTGGCCATCGAGTACATGGGCGAGCAGTATCCGGTGACCGTGGCCACGAACGACTCGACCTCCGTGTTCGACCCGGACAACTCCCGGATCCGCTCGTAGTCTCCCGCTTCGCCGCATGAACATCCTTGTCAGCGTCAAGCGCGTTCCTCTCACCGGCGGAAAGATCGTCCTCACCGAGGACGAGCGGGCGATCTCCACCCGGCATCTGGGCTTCACGATCAGCCCGCACGAGGAGTGCGGCTGCGAGGAGGCGATCCGCCTGATCGAGCAGCACGGCGGGTCCTCCACGGTCCTCACGCTCGGTCCACCGGAGGCCGAGGAGCAGCTGCGCGACATGATGGCGATCGGCATCGACCGCGCCGTCCATCTGGTCACCGATGGCGGCGAGTGGGATCCGCAGGCCACCGCCGCGGCCATCGTCGAGGCGATCCGGGCCGAGCCCGAGCCGCCTGATCTGCTCCTGTTCGGCAGCGAGTCGGCCGACGCCGGCAACTACCAGGTGGCGATCCGCGTCGCCCACGCGCTGAACCTGCCCTGCGTGACCGGCGTGAAGGCGCTCAGCATCCAGGACGACCGAGTTCGCTGCGAGCAGGAGGTCGACTCCCGCCGCGACGTCTACGAGGTGCCGCTCCCCGCCGTGGTCACGGTCAAGGAGGGCATCAACCTGCCTCGCTATCCGTCGGTCCCCGGCCGGCTGCGGGCCAAGCGCAAGCCCGTCGAGAGCCAGACCCCTGCGAAACCCGATCCTCGCCTGGAGATGGTGCGCCTCAAGCTGCCGCCCGGATCGGGCAAGCAGGTCGAGATCCTGGGCCGCGGGCCCGAGGCGGCGCCCGCGGTGGTCAACATCCTCAAAGAGATCGGTCTGGTCGAGAGGCAGCCGTGACCGTTCTCGCCTTCCTCCTGGACCCCAGCGACGACGTCTCCCAGCAGGCCGTCACGCTGGCTGCTCAGCTGGGCGACGACGTGGACGCCGTCAGCGTGAGTGCGGGCACCTACTCACCCGACGGCTGGGCTGATGCCCTGGTCGGCGAGCTCGAGCGAACCGGCGCCACCGCCGTGGTCGGCCCTGGCACTGAGCGGGGCAACGAGGTCCTAGCCCACGTCGCCGCCCGGCTCGACCTGCCGCTGGCCGCCAACTGCACCTCGGTCACGCCCGGCTCTCCGGCCGAGGTGACCCGGGTGCGGTGGGGCGGAAGCCTGCTCGAGGAGGCCAGGGTGCACGGCAGCCCGCTGCTCCTCACGGTGGCTCCGCACGCCGTCCCGGCCGCCACCGACCATCCCTCGCCGCGCCATCTGGAGACGAGCCCCGGGTCCACCGTCCAGGTGGTCGACACGGTCGTGCCGACCAGCTCCGGCGTCTCGCTGGCCGAGGCCGGCGTCGTCGTGTCCGGCGGCCGCGGCGTCGGCTCGTCCGAGGGTTTCGCGGTGATCGAGGAGCTGGCTGCGCTGCTCGGTGGGGCCGTCGGCTGCTCGCGCGCCGTGACCAGCGCCGGCTGGCGCCCGCACACCGATCAGGTTGGGCAGACCGGCACCAAGGTCTCACCGGACATCTACATCGCGTGCGGGATCAGCGGCGCCACCCAGCACATGGCCGGCTGCAAGGGCGCCAAGCGGCTGCTGGCCATCAATCCTGATGGCGAGGCGTCGATCTTCGCCAGCGCCGACTACGCCGTGATCGGCGATCTGCACGAGGTGGTCCCCGCCATCTCCGCCGAGATCCGGAAGGCGAGGGGCGCATAGCCTCGCTGCCCGCCGCGCTCGTCCTGGCGGCCGCGCTGGCGGCCAGCCTCGGGCTGTTCACTCGCCGCGGCCTCGGGCTCGTCCGCCGGGTCCAGGCGGCACCCCCGACCGACCGCTCAGGCCACCTCGGTCGCCGGGCTCGCAACGAGGCGACGATCGTGCTCGGGCAGCGCAAGCTGCTCCAGCGCATCGGGCCCGGGCTGGTGCACGCGTTCATCTTCTGGGGGTTCATGGTCCTGCTGCCGACGATCGTGATCGCGATGATCTCGATTGTCGACAAGCACACCACGTTCCCGTGGCTCGGGCACCAGGGCTGGTACTTCCTGCTGGTCGACGTCTTTGCCGTGCTCGTGCTGGTCGGCGTCGTCGCCGCCTTTTACATCCGCAAGGTTCAGCGGCCGAAGCGCTTTGAGGGCAGCCACCTGGGCGAGGCCGACCTGATCCTCGCCCTGATCGCGATCATCGCCATCAGCCTCCTGCTCTGGCACGCCAGCCAGATCGCCCTCGGCCTGAACGACTGGCCGCGCCACTGGTCCCCGATCAGCAACGGCCTGGCCCACATCTTCAACACCGGCACAACCACCAAGGTCCTGGAGCGCGTGTTTGTGTGGATCCACGTCCTCACCATTCTGAGCTTCCTGGCCTACCTGCCGCGCTCCAAGCACCTGCACATCATGGCTGCGGCGGTCAACGTCTGGTTCGCGCGCACCGGCCCGGGCGGGCGCCTCGAGCCGCTGGACTTCACCGTTCCCGACGAGGAGATCCGCTTCGGCGCGGGCACCCCCGCCGATCTGACCTGGAAGCAGGTGCTCGATACCTATTCCTGCACCGAATGCGGCCGCTGCCAGGACGTGTGCCCGGCGAACGCCACCGGCAAGGTGCTCTCGCCCAAGCTGCTGATCATGGGCGAGCGCGACGCGGTGCGCGCCGAAAGCGACCAAAGCCTCGTCCCCGAGGCGGTACCAACCGAATCAGTCTGGGATTGCGTCACCTGCGGAGCCTGTGTGCAGGCCTGCCCGGTATCGATCGAGCACGTCGACCACATCCTCGACCTCCGCCGCCACCTGGTGATGGTGGAGTCGAGCTTTCCCGCCGAGGCCGAGCCGATGCTGCGCGACGTCGAGCGCGCCTCCAACCCCTGGGGCAAGGCCCAGTCCGAGCGCGCCGACTGGGCCGCCGACCTCAAAATCAAAGTCCTCCAGCCGGGTGACCCGCCCCCCGAGTACCTGTACTGGGTGGGCTGCGCCTCGTCGTTCGACGAGCGCGCTCGCCGGACGGCCGAGTCCACGGCCAAGCTGCTGCAGAGAGCCGGCGTCGATTTCGCGATCCTCGGCCCGCGCGAGGCGTGCACCGGCGACCCGGCCCGGCGGATGGGCAACGAGTACGTGTTTCAGGCGTTCGCCGAGCAGAACGTGGAGACCCTGAACGAATCGGGCGTTACCAAGATCATCGCCAACTGCCCCCACTGCTTCAACACGCTGGCCAACGAGTACCCGGACTTCGGCGGCAGCTACGAGGTCATCCACCACACCGAGCTGCTCTCACGGCTGATTAGCGAGGGACGGATCGAGACGACGCCCGACAGCAGCAAGGCGATCACCTACCACGACTCCTGCTACCTGGCCCGCCACAACGACGTCATCCAGGCGCCCCGGGATCTCGTCCAGGCCGTTGGGCAGCCGGTGGAGATGGAGCGCTCGGGCAAGCAGACGTTCTGCTGTGGAGCCGGGGGTGCTCACATGTGGATGGAGGAGCGCGCCAGCCCGATCAACGCCGAACGGGTCAAGGAGGCCGCGGCCACCGGCGCCGACACGCTGGCCGTGGCCTGCCCGTACTGCACGATCATGCTCGACGACGGCGTTCAGTCCACCGGCGATGAGCTGCGCGTGGTCGACGTCGCCACGCTGCTGGCCGAGTCACTCGACGCCCGCGACTAGTGTCCTGAAGCGGTAATTCGATACCAGTCTGGGCGCGTCCGGCCGTGCCGGGAACGTCTCCGGGCGCGCAAATCGCGCACCAACCTCGCGGTTTGCGCGCTCAGGGACGTTCCGAGCGCCGCCGAACCCGGGATTTGGAGCAGCCGCTCGAGTTCGCTCTCGAGCCCGCCGGTGCCCACCTCGACCGTCTCCAGGGGCAACCCGATGCGCGCCGCCGCCCGCTCAGCGGCCGCGCGCGTCTGTTCACTCGGGCGCTGGGCCAGCCACACCACCCGGTGGTAGTGGCCGAAGTAGTCATCGCGTAGCTCCGGGTGGCGATCCAGGCCCAGCTCGCGCACCACCGTGTGCTCAAATGTGCGGGCCAGAAAATCGGTCAGGAAGTACGTGCCGGGCTCCTCCTCCAGGAGGCGAGACACCTCCTCGCGCGCGAACACGTCGTAGCAGTGCTCGCCGGCCAGCCGCTCCACACCCAGCGCGTCCAGGCCGCCGTAGGTGCCGCAGTCGCCGTAGGCCACCACCACTCGCTCGTAGCCAGCCGCGCGCAGCGCCGCCACCTCCCGCTCCACCGCCGGCGGGATCTCCGAAGGGCGGTTATGCAGCAGCGCCGGCACCGGATACACGTCGACCGGCCAGCCCCGGCGCTCGGCCACCATCCGCACCTGCAGGGCCAGCGCCCCGCACGCCACCACCGCGACGCTCATCCGGGGAAGGCCAGCTGATCGATGAACAGGTCGTTGAAGTCGGCCCGGCCCGACAGCTCCACGTACTCCACCTCGTGGAGGATCGCGTGCGCCTCGGCGCGCTCCCGCAGACTCAAAGCGGCGATCTTGGCGCCCTCGCCGGCCACGTTGCCGGCCGACACGATCCGGGGAAGCGCCAGCTTCGGGACCAGCCCGATGCGCACCGCGCTCAGAGGCGTGAGATACGCGCCGAAGCTGCCGGCCAGCAGCACCTGCGAGATGTCCTCCACGCTGACCCCGAGGTCGCGGAGCAGGATGTTCCAGCCGGTGGCGATCGAGGCCTTGGCGAACTGCAGCTCCCGGATGTCCCGCTGGGACAGGAACAGCGACGCGGCCGGGTCATCGCCGCGCCAGTGCAGGATGAACACGCGCTCCTCACCGATCTTGGTCAGCCGATCCGCCAGGCCCGGATGCTCGGCAGCGGCCTGCTCGTCGGGGATGAACCGGCCCGAGTGATCGAGCAGCCCGGCCTGCACCAGCTCGGCCACGGCGTCGACCAGCCCGGACCCGCACAGGCCAACCGGTTCCACATCCCCGATCACCTCCAGACCCAGGTCGTCTTCCCCGATCTTGACGCCCTCGATCGCGCCCTCGGCCGCGCGCATGCCGCAGCGGATCTGCGCCGCCTCGAACGCCGGCCCGGCCGGGGCCGCGCAGGCCAGCACGCGCTCGGCCGAGCCCAGCGCGATCTCGCTATTGGTGCCGCAGTCGATGAACAGGCGCAGCCGGCGGTCCCGGGTCAGCCCGGTGGCCAGCATCCCGGCGACGATGTCCCCGCCCACGTAGGCGCCCAGGGACGGGAACAGGAAGGCTGGCGCCCGGGGGTGCACGGGCGCGCCCAGATCCGAGGCCAGCACCGGCGGCGCCGTGTGGGTGGTGACCGTGAACGGCGCCATCGACAGCGGCTCGGGGTCGATGCCCAGCACCAGGTGGACCATCGTCGCGTTGCCGCAGGCGGTGACCTCGTAGACCTCGCCCGGGTCGACCTCA
>DASZMP010000121.1:0-10617 GCA_035551795.1 Solirubrobacteraceae bacterium
GACACCCGGGCGCTGGTGCGCCATATCCGTGATCAGGGGGCGATGCGCGGCGGGGTATTCCCGGCGACGCTGTCCGAACCAGAGGCGCGCGAGCTGATCGATGCCGAGCCTCAGATGACCGGCCGTGACCTGGCCCGCGACGTGACGCCACCCGAGACCCTGACCCTGCCCGGCTACGGCGACCACCGGGGACCGCGCATCGCGATGATCGACACCGGCGTCAAGCGCTCGATCGTGGCCAACCTCCGCCGGCGGGGCGCCACCGTCGAGCTGCACCCATGCACGGCCACCGCCGACGACCTGCTGGCCTCGAGCCCGGGCGCGATCTTCCTGGCCAACGGGCCGGGCGATCCGGGCGCGCTGGACTACATCGTGCAGACCGTCCGCGAGCTGGTGGGCAAGCTCCCGGTCTACGGGATCTGTCTCGGTCACCAGCTGCTGTGCCGGGCGGTGGGGCTCGAGACCTACAAGCTGCGGTTCGGCCACCACGGAGCCAATCACCCGGTCAAGGACCTAATCAGCGGGCGCACCGAGATCACCAGCCAGAACCACGGGTTCGCGGTGCTCGGGCCCGATGGCGCGCCGACGATCAACACCGACGAGGCCGTCCGCTGGCAGACCGACTTCGGGGCCGCCGAGCTCAGCCACATCAACCTCTACGACCGCACGGTCGAGGGCCTGCGGCTGCTCGACGTGCCCGGCGCCACCGTGCAGTACCACCCCGAGGCCGGTCCCGGCCCTCACGACTCCCTGTACCTGTTCGACCGCTTCGTTACAGAGATCGAGGCCGCCGCCTAGGACACCATGCCCCGCCGCGACGACATCCACAAGATCCTGCTGCTCGGCTCGGGCCCAATCGTGATCGGCCAGGCGGCCGAGTTCGACTACTCCGGGACCCAGGCCTGCCGCGTTCTGGTCCACGAGGGCTACGAGGTGGTCCTGGTCAACTCCAACCCGGCCACGATCATGACCGACCCCGAGGTGGCAACCACCACCTACGTGGAGCCACTCCTGCCCGGCCCGCTGGAGCAGGTGATCGCCCGCGAACGGCCGGACGCCCTGCTGCCCACGCTGGGCGGCCAGACGGCGCTCAACCTGGCCAAGGCCCTGCACGAGAACGGCGTACTCGAGCGCTACGGAGTGGAGCTGATCGGCGCCGACTACGAGGCGATCGACAAGGCCGAGGATCGCGAGCGCTTCCGGGAGACGATGATCGAGGCCGGCCTGCGCGTGCCCCGCTCGGCGATCGCCCACACGCTCGACGACGCCCACAGAGCCGTTCAGGAGATCGGACTCCCGCTGATCGTCCGGCCCGCCTTCACGCTGGGCGGCACCGGCGGTGGCGTGCTCCGCCGGGAGGTGGACATCGAGACGGTCGTCGGGCGCGGCCTGGAGGCCTCGCCGATCGGCCAGGTGCTGCTCGAGGAGTCCGTGCTCGGGTGGGGGGAGTTCGAGCTCGAGGTGATGCGAGATCGCACCGACAACGTGGTGATCGTGTGCTCGATCGAGAACCTCGACCCGATGGGTGTGCACACGGGCGACAGCGTTTGCGTCGCCCCCCAGCAGACGCTGACCGACCGCCAGTACCAGATGCTCCGCGACCAGGCGATCACCGTGATCCGCGCCGTCGGCGTCGAGACCGGTGGCTCCAATGTCCAGTTCGCCGTCAACCCGGCCACCGACGAGGTGATGGTGATCGAGATGAATCCGCGGGTCTCGCGCTCGAGCGCCCTGGCCAGCAAGGCCACCGGCTTCCCGATTGCCAAGATTGCCGCCCGCTTGGCCGTCGGCTACACGCTGCAGGAGATCCCCAACGACATCACCCGGGCGACGCCGGCCAGCTTCGAGCCGGCGATCGACTACTGCGTCGTCAAGTGGCCGCGGTTCGCCTTCGAGAAGTTCCCGGGCGCCGAGGCCGGGCTGACCACCCACATGAAGTCAGTGGGGGAGGCGATGGCGATCGGCCGGACGTTCAAGCAGGCTTTCGCCAAGGCGCTGCGTTCGCGCGAGCTCGATCTGGAACCCACCTCCCCCGACGATGACGGGACGCTCCTTGAGCTCCTCGCCCAAGCCGGAGCTGAGCGCTTCGACCATGTGCTGGAGGCCCTGCGCCGGGGTCACAGCGTCCAGGAGATCCACGAGCGGACCAGCATCGACCCCTGGTTCCTGCACGAGCTGGCCGAGCTCGTCGCCGACCCCGAGGCTCCGTTCGCCGGCCGGCGCACGTATAAGTCGGTCGACACCTGCGCGGCCGAGTTCGCGGCCACGACGCCCTACTTCTATTCGGGGTGGGAGCGGACGGCGGGGGGCGGGCGGGCGGGACCGATTCACGAGGTTCGGCGCGGAGATCGTCCCAGCGTGGTGATCCTGGGCTCGGGTCCCAACCGGATCGGCCAGGGGATCGAGTTCGACTACTGCTGCGTGCACGCCGCCCAGACCGTCCGCGAATCCGGGCGCGATGCGGTGATGATCAATTGCAATCCGGAGACGGTCTCCACCGACTACGACACGTCGGACCGCCTTTACTTCGAACCGCTGACGCTCGAGGACGTGCTCGGGGTGTGCGGGATCGAGCGGCCCGAGGGCGTGGTGGTGCAGTTCGGCGGCCAGACGCCGCTGAAGCTGGCCGCGGGGCTGCACGATGCCGGCATCCGGATCCTCGGCACCGGCATCGAGGCGATCGACCTCGCCGAGGACCGCTCACGGTTCGGACCGATGCTGGACCGCCTCGGGCTCAAGGCCCCGCCTTACGCCACGGCGACGTCGCCGGAGGAGGCCCTGGAGCAGGCGCCGACGGTCGGCTTCCCGCTGCTCGTGCGGCCCAGCTACGTGCTTGGGGGCCGGGCCATGGAGATCGTCTACGACACCGAGGGACTGCGCAGCTACCTGGATCGCGTGCGTCCCCAGACCGGCTCCACCATCTATCTGGACCGCTTCCTGGAGGACTCGATCGAGGTCGACGTCGACGCGTTGTGCGACGGGGAGGAGGTGTGGGTGGCCGGGATCATGCAGCACGTGGAGGAGGCCGGGATCCACTCCGGCGACTCCGCCTGCGTGCTGCCGCCGCACGCCCTCGGAACCGACATGCTCGCCCAGATCACCGAGCAGACGGCCGCCATCGCCCTCGAGCTCGGGGTGGTCGGTCTGCTCAACGTGCAGTTCGCCATCCACGGCGTCGACGGCCTGCACGTGATCGAGGCCAATCCCCGCGCCTCCCGCACGGTGCCGTTCGTGTCGAAGGCGATCGGCCTGCCACTGGCCAAGCTGGCATGCCGGATCATGCTGGGCGAGCGGCTGGGCGACCTGGACCTGCCGGAGGACACCACCAACGGGCATGTGTGCGTGAAGGAGGCGGTGCTGCCGTTCGACCGCTTCGCCGGCGCGGACGCGCTACTGGGACCGGAGATGCGCTCCACCGGCGAGGTGATGGGCATCGCCCGGGATTTCCCCACGGCCTTTGCCAAGGCCCAGGCCGCCGCCGGCGCGCGGCTCCCGAGCGCCGGCACGGTGTTCATCACCGTGGCCGACAGCGACAAGCCAGCCGCCACGGGAATCGCCACCCAGCTGCATGACCTGGGCTTTCAGATCGTGGCCACTCACGGCACCGCCCAGGCGCTCAGCCGGATGGGCATCCCAGCCGAGAGCATCAACAAGATCGCCGAGGGCTCGCCGCACGTGGTCGACTGGATCGAGCGGGGCGACGTGAACCTGGTGATCAACACGCCCACCGGCCGGGCCGCCCGTAGCGACGGCTACGAGATCCGCAGCGCCGCCGTGGCCCGGCGGATCCCCTGCATCACCACGATCAGCGGGGGCATGGCTGCGGCCCGGGCGATCGCCGCCGCGGCCCAGGGCGAGCCCGAGGTGATCTCCCTGCAGGAGATCTACGCGGAAGCCACCCATATTCCGTGAGCTCCGACCGTGTCCAGGCTCCCTTCGGCCGCCGGGCCGCTGCGGTCGTCGACCGGGCCGAGTACGGACCGTACGTCGTGCTGGCCGTGACCGACGAGGAAGGTCCGGAGCCCGAGGCCGGGCAGTTCTACATGCTCACAGCCGCCGAGCGCTGGGGTGGAGGGGAGGGGGAGCGTCCGTTCCTGCCCCGCGCCTTCAGCGTGCTGCGGGCAATCGACGGCGAGCTTCAGTTCCTGTTCCACGATGTGGGCCCGGGCACGCGGCGGCTGTGCGAACTCCAGCCCGGGGAAGAACTGCTGATCGTCGGCCCCCTGGGCATCCCCTTCGCCCCGCCCCGCGAAGGCCGGCGCCTGCTGCTCGTCGGCGGCGGCGTGGGGATCGCGCCGCTTGCCATCCTCCAGGACCAGCACCTCGCCGAGACGGTGCTGCTCGGCTTCCGGGACGCCGAGCACGCCGAGGCCGCAGCGCTGCTGACCCACGCCCGGGTGGCCACCGATGACGGCAGCGCGGGCCACGGGGGTGTGGTCATCGACCTCCTCGCGCAGGAACTGCACCTCGACGCGCACCGCGAGGTGTACGCCTGCGGTCCGCCGGCGATGCTCGAGGCCGTGCGCCAGCTCTGCGCCGAGTACGAGGTCCCGGCCCAGCTGGCGCTGGAATCCGGAATGGCCTGCGGGTTCGGAGCCTGCTTCGGATGCGTGGTGCACACCCGCGACGGACTGATCCGCCTGTGCGTCGACGGTCCCGTTCTCGACGCCGGGCGGCTGGAAAGCGTCATCGGAGTAGGGGCGACGGCTGGAGCCGGACGACTCACGCGGCCTCCAATCGGGCGAGCCTGGATGGCGAGCGGAGGCCAAGCGTGAGCTTGCGGTTCTGCGGAATCGAGCTGGCCCACCCGATCATCAACGCCTCCGGCACGTTCGATGCGATCGCCGCGCGCCGGGCGTTCGGCGATGAGCTGCTGGAGCATTTTCCCTTCGCCGCGTTCGTCTCCAAGACCGTCACAGTGAAGCCCCGTCAGGGCAACCCGCCGCCCCGTCTCTGGGAGCTGCCCGGCGGGATGATGAACTCGATTGGCCTTCCCAACAAGGGTCTGGCCGGCTACGTGGAGCACGATCTGCCCGAGCTGGCCCGGCTCCCCGTCCCGCTGATCGTCAACGTGATGGGCTTCTCGCGCGACGAGGTGGGGGAGCTGGTCCGCGCGTTCGCCGAGCACGACGAGGTCGCGGCCCTGGAGCTGAACGTCTCCTGCCCCAACGTGGAGACGGGGTTGATCATGGGGGCCGACCCGCGGGAGACGGCGGCGCTGCTGGAGCATGTTCGAGGTCTGACCTCGAAGCCGCTGATCGTAAAGCTGACGCCAAACGCGTCCGACCCCGCGGCCGTGGCCCGGGCGGCCGAGTCCGCCGGAGCCGACGCAGTGTCGCTGATCAACACCCTGCGGGGGATGGCGCTGGACCCCCGAAGCGGGGAACCCTGGCTGGGCGGAGTGAGCGGCGGGGTATCGGGGCCGGCCGTTCGGGCAGTGGCGCTGGCTCAGGTCCACGCCGTGAGCGCTGCGGTGGACATCGCGGTAGTGGGAATGGGCGGGGTCGGCAGCGGCGCCGACGCCCGGGATCTCATGTTGGCGGGAGCAGATCTGGTCGCCGTGGGTACGGAGTCGTTCCGGGATCCGACGGCTGGCTCACGGGTCGCGGCGGAGCTCTCAGAGCTGTTTTCGGAGCCGGCGGGGGACGTTCGCCGCGATAGTTAGCCAGCGGACCTGACAGAGCCTTGCCCGTGACGAAGGTTCGTGATAAAGGCCCTGCAAAGTCACCACATTCCCCGAAGTATCCTCGACATTGCTCAACCTCAAGCTGAGGTCCAGCCGAATTAGGCCAAACGCGCCCCACCCCGGCTTCGCAAGATGTATAGTCGCCGCCCATGCCGCCGGTCACCGAGTCGCCTGCTAAAGCCATCTCTGCGCCTGAACGCTCGCTGGTTCAGCGCATGGAGGCTCTTCAGCGGGCCAACGACATCCGCAGTCGCCGGGCGCAGCTCAAGCGAGACCTCAAGGCGGGACGGCAGCCGATCCACGAGCTGCTGCTGGATCCTCCGGAGTACCTCGAGACGGCCAAGGTGTTCGATCTGCTCCTGGCCGTCCCCAAGTATGGACGCGTGAAGGTCAACAAGATTCTCTCCACGTGCCGTATCTCGCCCAGCAAGACGATCGGCGGGCTGTCGCAGCGGCAGCGCGCCGAGCTGGTCGAGCTGATGCGCCGCCGCTAGGACCGACCCGACCTCGGGGAGGAGCGGGTGGCGCATCAGTCCGGCCAGGTGTTCGTGATCACGGGGCCCTCCGGAGTGGGCAAGGGGACGCTGATCCGAGCTCTGGTCGACCGGATCCCCGGCCTGGAGCTGTCGGTGTCGGCCACGACCCGCCAGCCGCGTCCCGGCGAGCGCGACGGCATCGACTACCACTTCCTGACGCCTGAGCAGTTCGACGAACGGATCCGTGCGGGTGACTTCCTGGAGTACGCCACCTACTCGGGCAACCGCTACGGAACGTTGCGCTCAGAGCTCGATCGCCGGCTGTCGGTCGGCGTGCCGATCGTGCTGGAGATAGAGGTACAGGGCGCCCGGCAGGTGCGCCACGCGATGCCCGATGCCGTGGCGGTGTTCATCGCCCCGCCCTGCCAGGAAGCGCTCCGGGCGCGTCTGGTGGGCCGCGGCACCGACACCGCCGAACAGGTCGAGGCGCGGTTGCAGACGGCCGACCAGGAGTTGGACGCCCGCGCCGAGTTCGCGCACGTGGTGGTCAACGACCGTCTGGAGGATGCCGTGGACGAGCTGGCGGCGATCGTGCAGCAGGCGCTAGATGCGTAGGCGCCCGCTAACCTTCAACGGCAACTTCTAGGAAGGAACAGATCCCGTGATCTCCCCCCGCATCGACAAGCTGCTCGACCACGTCGACTCCGACTACGCCAGCGTGATCGTGGCCGCCAAGCGCGCCCGCCAGATCAACTCCTACTACCACAACCTGGGTGAGGGCACCTTCGACGAATTTCCCCCGCCGATGGTCGAGACCCGCTCCAAGAACTACCTGACGATCGCGCTGGAAGAGGTCGCTCAGGGCAAGCTCAAGTACCACTACCGCTAGCCGGTACTGGAGGAATTTCGGTGGCGCGGCTGCTCCTGGGTGTGAGCGGCGGCATCGCCGCCTACAAGGCCCTGGAGACCGCACGCCTGGCCGTGCGCGGCGGCCACTCGGTCCGGGTGATCCAGACCGCCGCCAGCGAGAGCTTTGTGGGCCGGGCGTCGTTTGCCGCGATCACCGGGGCGCCCGTTCTGGCCGACGAATTCGAGCCTGACCCGGCCCGGGGCGCCTACCCCGGCGAGCCGGTTCCCGACCGGGCCCCGATCAGCCACCTGTCGCTGGTCGAGCTCGCGGACGCCTTCCTGATCGCTCCGGCCAGCGCCAACACGCTGGCCAAGCTGGCCGCCGGACAGGCCGACAACCTCCTGACCACCGCGGCGCTGGCCGCTGCGTGCCCGGTGCTCGTGGCACCCGCCATGAACGACCGCATGTACCGCCATCCGGCCACCCAGCGCAACCTCCAGACCCTGACGGCCCGCCATGTCATCGTGATCCCGCCCGGCGAGGGTGAGCTCGCCTCGCATGGCGAGAGCGGGGTTGGCCGGCTGCCCGAGCCGCCAGAGCTGCTCGCGGCCTGGGAGCACGCAGCCTCGCCGCTCGGAAGCTGGTCCGGCCTGCGCGCGCTGGTCACGGCGGGAGGTACCCAGGAGCCGATCGACAGCGTCCGCTTCATCGGCAACCGATCCTCGGGCCGGATGGGCTACGCCCTGGCCGAGCGCGCGGCCGCGCGCGGGGCCACGGTCGTCGTGGTGGCCGCCAACGTCCGGCTGCCCGATCCTGCCGGCGTGCAGGTCGTCCCCGTGCGCACCGCGGCCGAGATGCAGCTGGCCTGCGAGGCCCATGCACCGGGGTCAGACGTGGCCCTGATGGCCGCGGCGGTGGCGGACTTCCGTCCGGCGAGCCCAGCGCCGGACAAGCTCAAGAAGGACGAGGGCGTGCCGATCCTCGAGCTCGAGCCGACCGAGGACATCCTCACCCAGATCGCCGCCCGCCGGCGCGCCGGGCAAATCTTGGTCGGATTCGCGGCCGAGCACGGGGAGCAGGCGATCGTCTACGGCCGCTCCAAACTGGAGCGCAAGGGCCTCGACCTGATCGTCATCAACGACATCGCTCGCGGCGACATAGGGTTCGATGCCAGCCACAACGAGGTGACGCTGCTCGGCCGCGATGGCCTTGAGCGGACGATCCCTCGTGCCGACAAGACTCAGGTGGCCGAGGACATCTTGAACGAGGTGGAGCGGCTGCGGGCGACCACGGGAGGGGAGAGCCATGGAGCCGGTCGAGCGGCCTCCGTCGGAACGACGTCGGTCTAGGCGCCCGCGGGTGTCCTACGCCGAGCTGGCTCCTCGCCTGCAGGAGAACGTCGCCCGAGCGGTCCAGATCTCCGCGGACGTGCTGGAGTGCGTGGTCGTGGCGCTGGTGGCCGAGGGCCACGTGCTGGTGGAGGACTATCCGGGTGTGGGCAAGACCACGCTGGCCCGCGCCATCGCCCGCTCGCTGGACTGCCAGTTCGCCCGCATCCAGTGCACCTCCGACCTGCTGCCGGCCGACGTCGTCGGGGTCAACATGTACGACCAGCGCGAACAGCGTTTCGAGTTCCGCCCGGGGCCCGTGTTCGCCAACGTGGTGTTGGTGGACGAGATCAACCGCGCGTCACCCAAGACTCAGTCCGGCTTGCTGGAGTGCATGCAGGAGCGTCGCGTCACCGTCGACGCCCACACCCATGAGCTGGCGCGTCCGTTCCTGGTCCTGGCTACGCAGAACCCGGTCGAATACGAAGGCACCTATCCGCTTCCCGAGGCCCAGGTGGATCGTTTCATGGTCCGCGTCTCCATCGGCTATCCGGATCGGCATTCCGAGGCCAGCATGCTGGCCGACCACGCCGCCGACGATCCCCTGCAGACGCTCGAGCCCGTGGCCACGGCCTCCCAGCTGCTCGACGCCCAGGACGCCGCGCGCAGGGTGCTCGTCACGCCCGCGCTGCGCGACTACGTGGTGTCCCTGCTCTGGCGCACCCGTGATGACCCGCGAGTGGAGCTCGGGGCCAGCCCCCGGGCCGGCCTGATGCTGCTGCGGGCGGCCAAGGCGCTGGCCATGATCCGCGGGCGAGATCACTCTCTCCCTGACGATGTCCAGGCTCTGGCCGAGCCGGTGCTGGCCCACCGTCTGGTTCTGGCCGCCGACGCGCCACACGCCTCGGCTGCCGAGGTGATCGCCGATGCCATCGCAGCCACCCGCGCGCTCTGAGCGTCGTCCGCGTGCCAGTCATCTGCGGGTCTGGCCTGCCCTGAGCGCCGTCCTGCTCGGGGCCGGCCTGATCCTGGGCGGACGCATGTTCGGTGCCGTGCCGCTGTTCGTGGTCGGGCTGGGGTTCCTGGTCGTGGGCGCGCTGGCGCCGGCCTGGGTCCTGGCGGCGGCCCGCGGGGCAACGGTCCAGCGCCAGATCAGCATCCGCCGCGCGCTCGAGGATGAGCCCCTGGAGTCGATCATCGACGTGCACCGGGGCTGGTTCGGCCTGCCAGGAGCGGAGCTGTACGACCCGCTGGCGGGCACCACCATCTCCGTGGCCGAACCGCTATCGGTCCTGACGGGCCGCCCACGTGCCCAGCTTCGGGTGATCGCCCGCATCCCTCGCCGCGGGCGCCACCGATTTGCCCCGCCCACCGTGAGCCTCAGCGACGCCCTGGGGCTCGTCCAGCTTCAACGGGACGGCTCGGGCCAGGACGATGAGGTGCTCATCCTGCCCCGCACCGAGCCCGTGCGCTGGGTGAGCCGTGACTATCGGCAGTCCGCCACCGGCCGGATTCACCACGTCGCCCACGAGCCGATCGGAGCGGGGGAGGTGGATGGGCTGCGCCAGTATGTGCCCGGGACGCCGGCCTCGCGGATCCATTGGCCGGCTCTGGCCCGGTACCCGAACCCGCCCGTCCTGCTCGAACGCCGGCTGGTGGCGGACACCCAGACGCTGCCTCTCCTCGTGCTGGACACCCGGCGCCGGGTGGGGGGGTCAGACCCCGAGCTGCTCGATATCGCCGTTCGGGCCGCCGCGTCTCTGACTCTGGAGCTCGCGCAAACCGGCGGTTGCCGTGTGCTTCTCCCGGGCGATCGAGTCGCCACCTCGGTGGCCCCCGACCTGGCCGCGTGGCCGGCGGTCCACACCCGGTTGGCGCTGGTGGAGGATGTGACCGATTCGGGTCAGGGGCTGGGGCTGCGCTCAAAAGCCGTGCGCGGCCCGGTCATCGTGGTGTCGATCCGCCTGGATCCTCAGCTGGCGCTGAGCAGCGTCCCCGGCCACGCCGAGCCGCTCGTCCTGGTGATCCCCCGCCGTCTGGGCACCCGCATCGATGTTCCGTCCAGCTTCGAGGTGGCCGGGTGCATCGGGTTCGTGCTCCGTTCCCGCGCGCGGCGCCTGCGCCGGGGGGCGGCGGCATGAGACGTCCTGTGTCAACCCCTGAGGTTCGGGATGATGATTTGGGTGTGTTTTTGGAGTCCGTGGTGGCGGGCGGGGTCGTAGGGGTTGCCGTCTTGCCAGCAGCGCCACAGGACTCGGGTCCAGGCGCGTCCGACGG
>DASZMP010000122.1:0-17491 GCA_035551795.1 Solirubrobacteraceae bacterium
CTGATCGCCTACCTGGCCGCCCGCCCCGGACGAGCGTGGCTGTGGCTGCCCACCGGGATGCTGCTGGGAGGGGCGATCGGCAATCTGATCGACCGGATCGCGCTCGGGTCGGTGATCGACTTCATCAAGCTGCCGGACTGGCCCGCCTTCAACGTCGCCGACATGTCGATCACGTTCGGAGTGATCATCCTCGTGCTGGTCGTGGAGGGTGGCCGCTCGTCCGGGCGGGAGTCGTGAGCCTCGAGCGGTCGGTGGGTGCCCAGGAGGCCGGACAACGCCTGGATCGGTTCCTGGCCGAGCTGGTGGGCTCCCGGTCGCAGGCGGCACGGTTGATCGAGGCCGGACTGGTGCAGGTCAACGGACGGGCGGCGCTCAAGCGCCACGTGGTCGAGGAGGGAGAGCTGGTCTGGGTCGCCGATCGCGCGCCTGGCGCGGCACCGCAGGAGCAAACCGCGCCGGCTCAGTTCCGGGTGGCCTACGAGGACGAGTTTCTGCTGGTCGTGGACAAGCCATCCGGGGTGGTCGTCCACCCGGCCCGGGGACACGCCACCGGAACCCTGGTCCAGGCGCTGGCGGGGCGGGCGGCCGGAGGGGAGGACTCCGGGCGACCCGGGATCGTGCACCGGCTGGACCGAGATACCTCAGGGCTGTTGGTGGTGGCCAAGAGCGAGGACGTGCACAGGACCCTGAAGGCGCTCCTGTCGGCCCGAGAGCTGGACCGCGAGTATCTGGCGCTCGTCGACGGTGTGCCGCCCGCTCGCTCGGGCACCGTGGATGCCCCGATCGGGCGCGACCGGCGTGACCGGGTGCTCGTGTCGGTCGACACGGACGTGCCTAGGGAGGCGGTGACCCATTTCGAGGTGCTGCGCAATCTCGGGTCGGCGTCGCTGCTCAAGGTGGCGCTGGAGACCGGGCGCACCCACCAGATCCGAGTGCACATGGCGGCGATCGGGCATCCGGTGACCGGGGACCGGGTGTACGGGGGCTCGCTGCGCTTCGGGTTGGAGCGCCAGTTCCTGCACGCGGCTCGCCTCACGTTCCCGCATCCGGTGACGGGTGAGACGGTCGATGTGGAGTCGCCGCTGCCGGAGGATCTGGCCCGGGCACTGGAGGTGGCGGCTGTCTGAGCGCGCAATGCTCGGACTGAGTGCGCGATTTGCGCGCCCGAACAGGTGTTCGCGGATGAAGGGGGCGCCTTCAGCCGGGTTTCTGGTCCGGCCAGCCAGAAACCCGAGAGAACCGTTGAAGACGGGCGGCGGGACGGCCCGTCCAAAGCCGTCCCGCCGCGGTTCGAGCCGATCTACCGGAGGTAGGGGAAGGACGACCGGCTCGTGCGGGGGCAGCGGGGGTAGGCTCCGCGACCGCCCACATGAGATGACAACGGTCCGAAGCTGGGGATCTTGCGTAAACTCGAAGGCAGTTTCCATCCATTCGTCCTCCGGACGGGGATCCACGGCCCTGCCCCGCACGTGTTGCGGGTTCCGTGGAGCACCCCCCGCCGGAGCTGTATGACCAATCCAAATAAGGGAGTAACAGTGGCTCAGATAGGCATCAGGGAGCTGCTGGAGGCCGGCGTGCACTTCGGCCACCAGACGCGCCGTTGGAACCCGAAGATGAGGCGCTTCATCTTCGGCGAGCGCGACGGCATCTACATCATCGACCTCATCCAGACCGAGGAGCTGCTGGAGCGCGCGCGCCAGTTCGCCGAGCAGGTGGCTCGCCGGGGCGGCACCGTCATGTTCGTGGGCACCAAGAAGCAGGCCCGCGACGCGATCAAGGAGATCGCCGAGTCGGCCGACATGCCCTACGTCAACCACCGCTGGCTGGGTGGCCTGCTCACCAACTTCCAGACGATCTCGCAGCGCATCAGGCGCCTGCATGACCTCGAGCGTTACGAGACCGAGGGTCAGCTGCAGCTGCTGCCCACTCGCGAGCGCATGGCCGCCCAGGCCGACCTGGCGAAGCTCCGGGCCAATCTCGGCGGCGTCAAGAACATGCAGCGGCCACCCGACGCGGTGTTCGTGATCGACCTCAAGACCGAGGCGATCGCGGTCAAGGAGGCCCAGCGCCTGCGTATCCCGATCATCGGACTGGTCGACACCAACTGCGACCCCGAGGGGATCGACTTCGTGATCCCCGGCAACGACGACGCGATCCGCTCGTGCGCCGCCATCACCCAGGCGATCGGAGACGTGGTGGCTCAGGGCCACGGCGTGTTCCGGGCCGAGGAGGAGCGGGCGCGTTTGGAGAGGGAGCGGCGAGAAGCGGAGGAACGGGCGCGTAGAGAGGCCGAGGAGCAGGCACGCCGGGAAGCCGAGGAGAAGGCGCGGGCCGAGGCTGAGGCGGCGGCGGCTGCTGCTGCTGCTGAGGCGGCTGCTGCTGCTGAGGCTCAGGCGGCTGCTCCTGCGGCCGAACCCGCGGCCTCATCCGAGGCCGCCGCCGCGCGAGCGGCCTCGGATGAAACCGCTGCCCCGGCCTCTGAGGCGCCTGCACAAGCTGAGCCGGCTCCAGTCGAGGATGTGCCCGATGCGACCGCTAGCGCGGCCCCGGTCGCCACTCCCCCTGACGCAGGGGAGAGCGAGGCGGGAGCTACTGAACCGCCCGCCGAAGCTCCTGCCGAACCAGCTGGCGCGCCTACCGAGACGGCGACTGAGGCTCCCGCCGAGAACTCACAGGAGAACGCATGAGCGTTACCGCGCAGGATGTAAAGGCCCTCAGAGACCGCACCGGGGCGGCGATGATGGCGTGCAAGAACGCCCTCACCGAGTCGGATGGGGACATGGAGAAGGCCGTGGAGATGCTGCGGGCCCGGGGCGAGGCGCAGGCGGCCAAGCGGTCCGGGCGCGAGGCGGCCGAGGGCACGATCCAGTCCTACATCCACTCCAACGGGAAGATCGGGGTGCTGGTGGAGCTCGACTGCGAGACTGATTTCGTGGCCCGCAACGACAACTTCGTGGGCTTCGCGCGCGATCTGGCGCTCCACGTCGCGGCCAGCCCGCAGACGCTGGCCGTCAGCGAGGACGAGGTTTTAGCCGAAGATCGCGAGCGCGAGGTGCGGATCGCCACCGAGCAGGCGGCGGACCGGCCTGAGAACGTCCGCGAGCGGATCGTGCTGGGCAAGGTCGACAAGTGGCTCGACGATGTGGTCCTGCTGCGCCAGACCCACGTGAACACCGACAAATACGAGAATCAGACGATCGAGGACATTCGGGCCAAGCTCGCCGCCGACACCGGGGAGAACGTGGTGATCCGGCGCTTCGCGCGGTTCCAGGTCGGCGCCTGAGGCAGGCGGAGGCAGGCGGAGGCAAGTGGAAGCCAGGGGCGCGTCAGGCAAGCCGGCCTACGGCCGGATTCTACTCAAGCTCTCCGGGGAGGCCCTGATGGGCTCCCGGGAGTACGGGACCGATCCCGACTGCGTACGGGAGATCGCCATCGAGGTCGCCTCCGTGCACGGGCTGGGGGTCGAGGTGGCGATCGTGGTCGGAGGCGGCAACATCTACCGGGGCCTGGCGGCAGCCGCCCGCGGCATGGACCGGGCCACCGGCGACTACATGGGCATGCTGGCCACCGTGCTGAACGCGCTCGCCCTACAGGATGCCCTGGAGAAGGCGGGTGTGGCCACCCGGGTGCAGTCGGCGATCACGATCTCCGAGGTGGCCGAGCCCTACATCCGCAGGCGGGCCATGCGGCACCTGGAGAAGGGGCGGATCGTGATCTTCGGCGCCGGCACCGGGAACCCGTTCTTCACCACCGACACGGCTGCGGCGCTGCGGGCAG
Organism: Solirubrobacteraceae bacterium; assembly: GCA_035551795.1. Taxonomy (GTDB): domain Bacteria; phylum Actinomycetota; class Thermoleophilia; order Solirubrobacterales; family Solirubrobacteraceae; genus Palsa-465. Next base: position 3,778 of record DASZMP010000122.1, read on the forward strand.
CCGAGCTGCACGCCGATGTGATCCTGATGGCGAAGAACGACGTGGAGGGGGTCTACTCGGCTGACCCGGCCAAGGACCCCACCGCCGAGTTCATACCGGAGATCACCCACAAGGAGGCGCTCACCCGCGGCCTCGAGGTGATGGACTCCACGGCGTTCGCGCTGTGCATGGACAACAACCTGCCGATCGTCGTGTTCAACATGGGCGACAGCAAGAACATCGAGAAGATAGTGTGCGGTCAGCGGGTCGGAACGCTGGTGAAGACATGAGCACAGAGCTGATCGACGAATTGCTGGCGGACGCGCGGAGCCGGATGACCAAGTCGGTTGACTCGACGCGCCACGAATTCGGGTCTGTGCGCACCGGGCGGGCCAGTCCGGCGCTGCTCGACCGGATCCAGGTCGACTACTACGGGACGATCACACCGCTCAAGCAGCTCTCCACGGTGAGTGCGCCTGAAGCGCGGATGCTGACGATCCAGCCGTACGACAAGAGCTCGATCAAGGCGATCGAGCGGGCCATCCTGGAATCCGACATCGGTCTGACCCCCTCCAACGATGGGGCCCTGATCCGGCTCGTGGTTCCCGAGCTGACCGAGGAGCGCCGCCGTCAGCTGGTCAAGGTGGTCCGCCACATCGCCGAGGAGGGCCGCGTGGCCATCCGCAACGTGCGTCGCGACGTGATGCACGACCTGCGCGAGCTCAAGGAGGCCGGCGAGACCGGACAGGACGATGAGCACCGGGCCGAGCAGGAGCTGCAGAAGGTCACCGATGCGCGCATCGCCGAGCTCGATGAGCTCCTGAAGGTCAAGGAAGAAGAGATCCTCGAGGTTTAGTCGCTTGGCCGAGAGCGCTCCCGAGGGCTCGCCTGAAGGGGCGCATGCGAGTCCCGATCCCGGCCAGGGCCCGCGCTATGTCGCGATCATCACCGACGGCAACGGCCGCTGGGCCAGGAAGCGAGGTCTGCCCGCGCTGCGCGGTCACGAGGCGGGCGCCGATGTGGTCAAGGAACGCCTGCGTGACGCCGTCGGTTTCGGGATCCGGGAGATGACGGTGTATTCCTTCTCCACCGAGAACTGGAGCCGGTCGCGCAGCGAGGTGTCCGGGCTGATGCGGATGTTCGCCCGGCGCATCGACGCCGAGACGCCCGAGCTGGACGCGGAGGGGGTCCGGATGCGGTTCATCGGGCGCCGGGAGGCTCCCGTCTCGAAGCGTCTGATAGAGAAGATGGAGTGGGCGGAGTCGGTCACCGCGGCCAACCACCGGATCACCCTGTTCGTGGCGTTCAACTATGGGGGCCGGGCCGAGGTGCTCGACGCGGCTGCCCGCTACACCGGCGGCGGGGAGGAGGCGTTCCACAGGCTCCTGTACGCACCAGAGATGCATGATCCCGACCTGATCATCCGAACCAGCGGCGAGCAGCGGCTGTCCAACTACCTCATGTGGCAGTCCGCCTACTCCGAGCTGGTCTTCCGAGACGAGCTGTGGCCGGACTTCACGCGCGAGGCGTTTGCCGAGAGCCTGGCCGAGTACACATCGCGCCAGCGGCGGTTCGGAGGCCGGTGATGGCCACGGCTCGCCGACCACCGCGCGGAGAGCGCGGGCGTGGGGACACTCCAACCCGGAGCACGCGGGCAAATCGGGGCGGACAGCACGAGCGCCGGCGCGGCTCCGAACTGCTGGCTCGGGTGGCCATCGCCGTGCCGCTGGCCGTGCTGGCGATCGGCTTCGACGACGTCGGCGGTACGGCCTGGGCCGTGGTGATGATCCTGCTGGGACTGGCGTGCCTGAACGAGCTCTACCGCATGCTGGAGCGCTGGAAGCCGGTCACGCTGGTCGGGTACGCGGCGCTCGTCGGCATGTGCCTGGCCGGACGCTTTGGCAACCATCGCGATGTCCTCGCGGTGGCAATGGCCGCCGTGCCGGTGTTGTTTCTGGCGATCGCCGGACGCCATCAGCGAGCCGGCGCGACGATCTCCATCGCCGGCACCCTGCTGGGGGTCTTCTGGGTGGCCTTCGCGTTCGCCCACGCGGTCCTGCTCCGCCAGCTGCCCAATGGCGGCGGGATCATCATCGACGTGATGCTCGGCACGTTTCTGGGTGACACGGGGGCCTACCTGGGCGGACGGCTGTTCGGCCGGCGGCCCCTGGCTCCGAGCATCTCGCCCAACAAGACCGTCGAGGGGCTGTTCTGCGGGATGCTGGTGGCGGTCGTCGCGGTGTACATCGCCGGCCTGTACCAGCAGTCATGGCTGACCCACGGACAGGCCCTGGTCCTGGGCTTCGCCATCGCCGTGCTCGGCCCGATCGGCGACCTGTTCGAATCCCTGGTCAAGCGGGATGCCGGGGCCAAGGACGCGGGTCACCTGTTCGGTGTCCACGGCGGAGCGCTCGATCGGCTGGACGCCGTGAGCTTCACCGTGGTGGCCGCCTACTACATCTGGGTCGCGATCCCGCACGCCTGACAAAGCATGGTCCGGTCCGGCCCGGCCGCCCGACCAGCCTAGAATCGACCCGTGCCGCGCCGCCTGGTCATCCTCGGGTCCACCGGTTCGATCGGAGTTCAGGCGCTCGACGTGGTCGCCCGCAGCGGCGGTGAGCTGGAGGTGGCCGGCCTCAGCGCGGGACGGGACTGGCAAACGCTGGTTGAGCAGGCCAAGGCCCACGGCGTGCGACGCGTGGCGCTCGCCGATCCCGACGCCGCGGCCCAGGCCGGTGAGGCCTGGACCGACGGGGTGGTGCTGTCCGGTCCCGACGGCCTCGTGTCGCTGGTCACAGAGTCCGGATGCGAGATGGTGCTGAACGCCATCGTCGGCTCCGCCGGTCTCCTGCCGACCGTGGCGACGCTGGGAGAGGGAATCGACCTCGCCCTGGCCAACAAGGAGTCGCTGGTGGTGGGCGGGGAGCTCGTGACCCAGCTGGCCGAGGCCACCGGCGCCGCCATCATCCCCGTTGACTCCGAACACTCCGCGCTTCACCAGCTGATCAGCGGCGAGCGCGCCGGGACGATCGAGCGGCTGATCCTCACGGCCTCAGGCGGTCCGTTCCGCGGCCGCAGCGCCGAGCAGCTCGCCGATGTCACGGTTCAGGACGCGCTGGCCCACCCCACCTGGTCGATGGGAGGCAAGATCACGATCGACTCGGCCACGCTGATGAACAAGGGCCTGGAGGTGATCGAGGCCCACCACCTGTTCGGTACCCCCTACGAGCAGATAGACGTCGTGGTGCACCCGCAGTCGATCGTGCACAGCCTGGTCGGCCTGTGCGACGGGGCGACCCTGGCCCACCTCGGCTACCCCGACATGCGGGTGCCGATCTCCTACGCCCTGCACTTCCCCGAGCGCGTGGAGATGCCGGTACCGGCCCTGGACCTGGCGGCCCTCGGCTCCCTCACCTTCGAGACACCGGACGAGGCGACGTTCGCCTGCCTGCGCCTGGCCGGCGCGGCCGGCCGGGCCGGGGGCACGGCTCCCTGCACACTGAACGCCGCCAACGAGGTGGCCGTGCACGCCTTCCTGAGCGGGCGGCTGCCCTTCCTGGGTATCCCGTCGGTAATCGAGGAGACGCTTGACCGCCTCGAGGTTCGCCAGCTGCACTCCTTCGATTCGCTGAGCCATGCCGACGGCGCCGCCCGGGCCATGGCGGCGTCGCTGATCGAGGAGCGCGCGGCCGCCTGACGCCGTTTCACGGGGGCCTTCGAGTCACCTGCCACACTGGCCCCTGGTGTCTTACGTCCTGGCGTTCCTCGGGTTCGCCGCACTGATCATCCTTCATGAGGCCGGGCATTTCGCCGCCGCCAAGGCGGTGGGGATGCGCGTGGAGCGCTTCTCCCTGTTCTTCGGTCCGATGGTGCTCAAGCGCCGGATCGGCGAAACCGACTACGGCGTGGGCGTGATACCGCTCGGGGGCTACGTGAAGATCAGCGGCATGAATCCGGAGGAGGACATCCCGCCGGAGGTGGCGCCGCGGGCCTACTACAACCAACCCGTGTGGAAGCGCGTGGTGGTGATCCTGGCCGGACCCGCGGTCAATCTGCTGATCGCGTTCGCGATCATCTGGGGGCTGTTTCTGGCCGACGGGCAGGTCGTTGCCTCGACGAAGGTGGGGGGAATCGAGCGCGGGACGCCGGCATCGGGGATGCTGAAGCTGGGCGATCGGCTGGTCTCGGTCGATGGGGTAACCGGAGGGGAGAGTGCCCTGCGCGGCGAGATTGGCCGCCATCACTGTGCCGGCCAGCAAACGAACGGCTGCCTGGCCGCCACGCCGGTGACGCTCGTGGTGCGGCGCGATGGCCGGCTGGTCACACTGCGGATCAGGCCGCGCTACAGCGCCGCCGACCGGCGACCGTTGGTCGGTTTCGAGTTCGGCTCCAAAGCCGTGCCGGTGAGCGCGTCTCGGGCCGCCTCGCTGACCGTGACGAACATGTGGGCGGTCACCAAGTCGACGGTGTCGGCAATCGCCCGGATCTTCGAGCCCCGGGAGCGCAAGCAGCTCCACGGTGTGGTCGGCGTCTACACCGTCACCCAGGAGGCGGTCTCCCGGAGCCCGTCGCTGGCCCTGGACATCCTGGCCCTGATCTCCCTGTCGCTGGCGATCATCAACCTGTTCCCGTTCCTTCCGCTGGACGGCGGGCACGTGTTCTGGGCGCTGGCCGAGAAGGTGCGAGGCAGGCGAATCTCGTTCGGCGTCATGGAGCGAGCAGGTTTCGTTGGTTTCGCGCTGATCCTGGTGCTGTTCGTGATCGGTCTGAGCAACGACGTGTCGACCCTGAGCGGAAAGGGCTTCTTGCACTGAGCCGGAGCGGGGGGGACCGGCGCAGCTGGGTAGCCTTCTGCGCCTGACCAGCCGTTCCGGCAGGCCGGCCCAGTGGCCCGGCCGCCGGTGAAGGAGGAGATCATGCCGAGCAGCACCGTCACGCCCCCGGCCCGCGCGGTCGAGGCGGCCACCGTCACCGAGGCCCTGCGTCGCACGGCCGCCAGCCACCCTGACGGCCCGGCTCTGCGAACCGTGGATGACGGCGTCTCACTGACGTGGTCGCAGGTTCTGGAGCGGGCCGAGGCGATTGCCGGCGGCCTGGCCGGGCTGGGCGTGTGCCGCGGAGACGCGGTGGCCATCATGCTCTCAAACCGGATCGAGTTCCACCTGGTGGATCTGGCCGCGGCCATGCTGGGGGCGACCCCGTTCTCGATCTACACCACCTATCCGCCAGAGGAGATCCGCTACCTGATCGAGGACGCGGGCGCTCGCGTGGCCGTGGTGGAGCGCGACTTTCTCGAGGCGATGCAGGAAGCTCGCCGGGCGCTGCCCGGACTGCAGCACGTGATCATCGTCGACGGCGACAGCACCGCTGACACGGTCTCGCTCAGCCACGTGGAGGGCTCACTGCCCGATTTCGACGTAGCCGGCGCGGCGGCAGCCGTGTCCGCGGACGACATCCTCACGCTGATCTACACCTCAGGTACCACCGGCCGACCCAAGGGCGTGGAGCTGACCCACGGCAACGTGATGGCTGGTGCGGCCGCGGTGGAGCAGATCATCTCGCTGGACCCTGGTTCGCGGGTCATCTCCTGGCTGCCGGCCGCCCACATCGCCGAACGAATGGCCCACCACTACATCCCCCTGATCTACGCCGGCACGGTCACGATCTGCCCCAATCCGCGGGAGATCGTCTCCTTCCTTCCCCAGGTCCGCCCGACCTGGTTCTTCGCCGTGCCACGGATCTGGGAGAAGCTCAAGTCCGGTCTGGAGACGATGCAGGCTGCTGCGCCCGAGGAGCAGCGCCAGCGGGCCGAGCAGGCGCTGAGCGCGGCCACTCAGCGCGTGCGCCTGCGCCAGCGAGGCGAACCGGTGCCCGAGGCACTGGAGGCGGCGGTGGCGCAGGCCGACGCGGCGATGTTCGCCCCGCTGCGGGCGATGCTCGGCCTGGATCAGGTCCGGGCCGTGAATGTCGGGGCGGCGCCCACGCCGATCGAGGTGCTGGAGTTCTTCCATGCGCTGGGGATCGAGGTGGCCGAGCTGTGGGGGATGTCTGAGACCTGCGGCTGTGGACTGTGCAACCGTCCCGGCGAGGTGAGGATCGGGGCCGTCGGGCCTCCCTCACCCGGAGCCGAGGTCAAGCTGGCCGGTGACGGCGAGCTGCTCGTGCGCGGCGCCTTCGTGATGCCGCGCTATCGCCACCAGCCCGAGAAGACGGCCGAGACGCTTGACCGCGACGGCTGGCTGCACACGGGCGACATTGCGGAGATCGACGAGGACGGCTTCGTGAGGATCGTCGACCGCAAGAAGGAGCTGATCATCAACGCGGCGGGCAAGAACATGTCGCCCGCCAACATCGAGGCGACGATCAAGACCAGCAGCCCGCTGATCGGGCAGGCCTGCTGCATCGGCGACGCGCGGCCCTACAACACGGCTCTGATCCTGCTCGACGCTGACTTCGCGCCCGTGTGGGCCCAGCAGCAGGGGATCGAGGATGCGGGGCTGGCTGGGCTGGCCGAGCACCCGCGGGTGCGCGAGGCGGTGCAGGCCGCGATCGACGAGGCCAACCGCCATCTGGCCCGGGTGGAGCAGATCAAGAAGTTCGCCCTGGTGGGGGAGGACTGGCTCCCGGGCGGTGATGAGCTGACGCCGACGATGAAGCTCAAGCGCCGGCCGATCGCGGAGAAGTACGCCAGCCGGATCGAGGCGATGTACGCCAGCTGAGGCGGCCGCTCGCCTACCTGACTGTGACCCCCTGGGTCCGGCTGTAGACGGTCGTCCCGGCCAGGGACAGTGAGTCGCTGGGGTAGGTCCAGGCCAGCTTGACCGTCCCGCTGCTCGAGAACTGCAGTTGAGTGTCGAAGTAGCCTTCCGGAGAGCTGATCGGTACCACAGTCAGAGGCACGAACTGGCTCCCGCCGTCCGCCTTGAACATGATGGTCACGCTCTCGGGTGAGCCGGGCTCCTCCAGGTGGGCGTAGTAGGCCGGCCGGGCTGCCCCCCAGATCTCCAGCGATTGGCCCGGGCCCGAGGCGGTGGTGTGGGGCAGGTACAGCGGCAGGCGGAAGGCGTCGAAGCCGGGCTTGTGCTGGCCGCTGGCGAAGATCAGGCCGCTGGGGAACCCCTGATGTTGCGAGCCGGGCGGCTGGGATGGATCCTGAAGGATGTACTGGTCGAAGGACGCGATCCGCGGGTTCTTCCAGGCGATGTACTCCGCCCAGTTGTCGTAGTACGCCGCGAGCGTGGGCGATGGATAGTGGTATGAGGCACCGCTGGTGCCCTCGACCGGTGGATCGGTGATGTAGCCGAACTCGGTGATCCAAACGGGCAGCTTGCGCCTGGAGTGATAGGCGCCGAGCATCCGGTTCAGTCCGCTCTCCAGCTGGCCGATCGTGGCCAGCGTCGCGTAGTTGTGCTTCAGGCGGTTGTAGCCCTTGGGCTGGGCCTGATCCTTCTCCTGGTTGGGCGGAAACCAGCGCATGTATGGGTGGTCCGCCACCCCGGAGGAGTGAAACAGGGCGGGGTTGTGGGACGCGAATGCCCGGGAGCCGCGGGAGGTGGTGGGACAGCCCTCCATCTTGGCTGACGATCCCCGCAGCGGCCGGTAGTTGCCGCCCAGGCAGTACAGCGAGCGCAGGAACAGCAACGGCGGCATCATGTTGAACTTTCCGAAGCTCAGGACGCCGCGCGGCGCCAGCTCGCCGATCAACAGGGTGTCCGAGCCATGCCCGGTGGCGTGCAGAGCGCTCCAGACTCGGCCGACCATTCCGCGGTACACGCGAGGGGAGTAGGGGGTGGAGGAGTGACCGGGAGGTGCCTGGGGAGACAGGCTGGGGCCGTAGTTGGGCTCGTTCCAGACCGACCAGAAGCTGACCCGGGGCAGATCCTCTGAATTCCCCGGGTCCACCCGCCTGAGGACCGGGTTGTACTTGCCGCTGTAGCGGATGGCCACAGCGCGAGCGAACTGCCCGAGCTTCGATGCCGACGGCGCCCAGTTGCGAAACGGGTAGCCGTGCCGGCGGGGCATGCCCCGCCCCGTGGCCCACAGCGGTGCGCCTCCGGTGAGGTCCATATCCACGCGTACCCCGTCCTGGGCGGCCGTGCGCACCAGTGCGTCGTAGGGGGCCCACTTTGACTTCGCGTACGCGGCCGGGCTGGCGGCGTTGAAGTGTCGTGGAGCCCGGAACGAGTTGGCGTCAGGGGCCAGCGACTGCCACCGGACGCTCAGCCGGACCGTTGAAATCCCCAGCTCCTGCACGGTGCGCAGGCTTCCGACCGGGTTGCCGAGCAGCAGAGGATCGCTTTCCAGGATCGAGATCTGACCGTGATCGGCCAGGGCCGGTCCGGCTGACAGCATCGGGCAGATCAGGGCGATCAGCACGAGCAGGCCCCTGCGAATGGGCCCGGATGTGTTTATTCTGCCGGAGATCCTGGCCCCGACCGCCGGCGGTACGCGGGAGAGCATCGGCAAGGTAAACCCGTCGCAGGTCCATTGGTTGCGGTGTACGCCCGCAGCGCTTGCGGGCTCCGCGGCGCCGGCGAACTACGAGAGGCTGATCGCCTGGGTGCGGCTGAGGAGCGGGTGGCCCGAACCGGACCACTGGAGGCGTACCTGTCCGCTTCCTGGAAAGCGCACAAGCGTGTCGAAATACCCGTGAGCGTCGGTCAGGCGCACCGTGCGCACGGTGCGGTACCGGGTGGTCCCGGCCGCCTCGAACTGGATCCTGACCTGCTGGGGATGGTCGGTGCGGGCCGCGAACACCGGCGCGGGCCGGACGCACCCCCAGACCTCGAGGCGCGCCCCTCGATGCCCGTGCGTGATCGGTAGGTACATGGGCATGCGGTAGGCGTCGTAGACGTACGGCTTCGGTCGGCCGTTGCCGAACTCGAGTCCGGTGTCGAAGTCGGTCTTCGCTCCCGCGATCGGATCGCTCAGCAGGTACTGGTCGTAGGAGTGGATCCGCGGGTTGCGCCAGCTCAGGTACTCGGACTGGTTCAGGTATAGCGCCGCGGTACGCAGCGGAACACCGAGCGATGTGGGCGGATTGGTTCGGTAGCCGAACTCGGTGGAGTAGATGGGCAACCGATCCCGCTGCCCGAAGGCCGCGCCGGCTCGGCCGAGCGTGCTCTCGAGGTTGCTGAGCGCGGCGAAATCCGCGTAGTCGGAGTCGCCCGGCACGTCAAGCGTGCGCACGTTGGGAGCCAGGGCATCTGGATAGGGATGGTCGGCAAACCCCGACGCCTGGAAGAGGGCGGGATTGCCGGCGACGAAGCTGCGGCGGGCGCTGGCGCTGGCGGGGCAGCCGCGGACTCTCGCCGCCCGTCCGCGCAGAGGTTGGAAGGCGGCGTTCACGCAGTACAGAGCCCTGACGAAGCGCAGCGGCATCATCCCCCCGAAATCGCCAGGCAGTCCTGGCCCAGCCACGCCTCGGGGCGCCGTCTCGCCGATCAGGATCGTGTCGTGTCCGGGGGTGTGCCCGGTGGCCAGCAGGGCCGACCAAGCAGCGTCCACCAGGCCCCGGTAGACGCGAGGCGCGACCTCCACCTGACCAATCGCCTGAGGGGACAGGTAATGCCCGTAGTTGGGCTCGTTCCAGATCGACCAGAAGCTCACCCGGGGCAGCGGGCTCGTGGCCCCGGGAGGCACGTAGTGGCCGCTGTAGCGCTCGGCCACGGCGTGCACGAACTGCCCGAACCGGTGCGCCGAGGGCATCCAGCCGATGTCGTACGGGCTGCCCAGCGGGGCCCCTGGCCCGATCGCCCAGTTCGGAACCGGACCGCCGAGCGTGAGGTCCAGGCCGATGCCCACGGCGGCGGCGTCCCGGACGATCTCGTCCAGTTGCCCCCAATCCTCAGGCGGATAGGCGGCCGGATCGTCGGCGTCGAAGGCAGGCGCCGTGCTTGCCGTGGGGTCGGGGGCGAACGAGCTCCAGGGCAGGAACACGCGTACCTCATCCACCCCCATGGAGTCGAACGTCGCCAGTGCTTGAGGAGGATCGTCGTGAAGGAAGCCCTCAGCCTCGATGATCGAGATGAGGTTGCTGTGCGCGCGGCGGGGCGCGGCAGCCGTGATCGACCCGCAGCCGGCGATCACGGCGGCCAGCGCGACCGCGGCGCAGGACAGGCGCAGACGTGCGGTTCGGCGGCCAGGCAAGGCGCGGAGGATAGGGCGTCTGGGTTCGGGTGAGCTAAGCAGGACGGTGGGCGCGCTAGGCGCCAGCCCGGGTGCCCGGTCACCGCCTCAAAGCTGCCCCGCCGGGCGCCGAACAGCGATGAGATCCGCGAGACCGTCTAAATTGTCCGCCCGATGCGAAGCCCGAAACCGTTTCTGATCGCGTGTGCCGCGATCCTCGCCCTGGCACTCCTGCCCAGTCAGGCCCTGGCCATCTCATCGGTGACCGCCGACTGCAACGCCCACACGAAGCTGACCAAGAGCTACACGGTGAGCCAGTTGCGCAATGCGCTGGCCACGATGCCCGCCGACGTCAAGGAGTACACGAGCTGCTACCAGACGATCGAGGACCAGCTCTACCACCAGCTGGGCAAGCCGGTACCTGGATCGGCCGGCTCCTCGAGCGGCGGCTCGGGCATCTCCGCTCCCGTCCTGATCGTGATCATCGTCGTCATCGTCGTGGGCGGCGGGCTGGCTTACGCGGCCTGGCGCCGCGGTGCCGGCGGGGACGGTGGCGGCTCGGGACCGCCCGCCGCTCCCGCTGGGTAACGATCCGGGCGCTGCAGCTGGGTAACGATCCGAGGGCCCGGCTGGCCGGCCGGGCCCGGCCTACTTGATCCTGATGGCCTGGACGCGGCTGTAGTCGGTGTGCCCCGGAGACGGCGACCAGGCCACCCGCACCTCACCGCTTTTCGTGAACGGGACCTTGACGCTGAAGTAGCCGCGCGCGCCGGTGACCGTCACCTGCTTGCGCGTGGTCCAGGACCCGCCCGACGCGGGCTTGAACTGGATGTCGGCCACGGGAAGAGCCACCGTGTACTCGGCCGGGCGCACCCCGCCCCAGACCGTCAAAGACGTGGCGGACTTGGCCGAGGTGCTGGGCATGTACAGCGGCATCCGGAAGGCTCCGTAGGTGGCGAGCTTCGACCGGTTGGCCAGCTCCAGGCCGCTTGAGAACACGCCGCTCCGCGGATCGATCAGCAGATACTGGGCATAACTGCGGATCGAGGAGCTCCGGTAGCTCAGGTACTCGGCCCAGTTCATGTAGTACGCGGCCAGATTCGGGCTGATCGAGCCCTTGGAATGGTCGGGTGGATTAGTCCAGAAACCGTACTCGGTGCTCCAGATCGGCACGCTGCGGTGAACGCCATAGCCGGAGGCGAGCCGCCCGAGCAGCCTCCGGAGCCGAGGGATCTCCGGAAAGTCGGCGTAATCGGGGTTGCTGCGGTGCGTGCGCCTGTTGGTGCAGAACGTCCCCCCGCAGGCGTAGGTGGGGAGGTTGGGGGGCGTGCCCTGCGCGTAGGGATGGTCGGCGAACCCCGAAGCGCTGAACAGCGCAGGGTTCTGGGAGCGGAACGCCGAACCGCTGCTCGGGCAGTGATTGGCCCGCGCAGTCCCACCGGTGAACCTGCGGTCGGACTGGGACACGCAGTACAGCGAGCGCAGGAACGTCAGCGGCACCGTGCCGGAGAACTCACCCGGGAAATGCGCGCCCTGGCGCCCACGGGGGGCGGTCTCACCGAACACGATCGTGTTGTGCGCCGGTGTGTGCCCGGTGGCCTTGAGGGCTCCCCAAGCATGTTCGAGCAGCGCCCGGTACATGTAGGCCGCCGAGTTGACCCGCTCACTGTCGATGGCCTGAGGGGCCAGGTCGGGACCGAAGTTGGGTTCGTTCCAGATCGACCACCAGCTCACACTCGGAAGCGCACTGCCGGAGCCGGCAGGGGTGTAGTGCCCGTCGTAGCGGGTACCGATCGCCTTGACAAAAGCTCCGAAGTCGGCGGCATTCGGCTTCCAGTTGCCGATCTGGGGGGCGTGGCCCTTGGGGATTCCGCGGCCTTCGGCCCATACCGGGGCTGGACCGGTGACCATGAACCCGACCTTGATGCCGTCATCCGCCGCCGTCCGGACCACGTTGTCCAGGTAGTGCCAGTTGCTCGCCGGGTAGGAGCCCGGATTGGACGCCTCAAAGCCCTTGGGAGCGTGCGAGGAGGTGTGGTCCGGAGCGATGGAGTTCCAGCGCACGCTGACCTTGACCATCGTGACCCCGAGGGCGTGGATGTCGCTGAGGGTGGCGGGGGTGTCGCGCTGCAGCTGGGTGTCGTCGGCGATGATCGACCACTGGCCTGTCGAGGCCTGAGCCGGCGGGGCCAGAGCCACCCCTCCGAGCAGGCAGGCGAAGGCGAGGGCGAGCGCGGCCGGCGCGGACCGGAGGAGGGAGGGCTTGATCGTGGGCATGACAACAGGGAACCGTACGGACCGGTCGAAGTTGCGGGAGTTTGGCCCTCTACACTGGTTCCCGATGGCCTCTGAACACCAGATCAAGGTCGGCGGGGTCCCGATCGGCGGTGGTGCGCCGGTCGCCGTTCAGACGATGACCAAGACCGAGACGGCGGACCTGAGCGCCACCCTGGCCCAGATCCGCCGCGTGGCGGACGCCGGCGCGGACCTGGTGCGTGTCGCGGTGCCCCGGGAGAAGGATGCCGAGGCGCTGCGGACGATCGTTCAGGAGTCGCCGATTCCAGTGATCGCCGACATCCACTTCAACCACACGCTGGCGCTCAAGGCGCTGGACGCCGGCGCCCACTGCGTACGGCTGAACCCGGGCAACATCGGCGGACCGGAGAAGGTGGCCCAGGTGGCTGCTCGGGCCAAGGAGCTCGGCACGCCGCTGCGGATCGGGGTCAACTCGGGCTCGCTCCCGGAGCACCTGCGGGAGCTGGAGTTCACCAACCCTGTGGAAGCGCTGGTGGCCGCCGCGGCCGGGTTCGTGGAGCTCATGGAGAGCCTCGAGTTCACCGACTTCAAGGTTTCGATGAAGTCGACCAGCGTGCCCAACACGATCGCCTCGAACCGCCTGCTGGCCGCGAGGATCCCCTATCCGCTGCACCTCGGGGTGACCGAGGCCGGCACGAAGTGGTCGGGCTCGCTGAAGTCGGCCGTGGGCCTGGGAACCCTGCTGGCCGACGGCATCGGCGACACCATCCGGATCTCCCTGTCGACCTTCCACGCCGAGGAGGAGGTCAAGGTGGCCTGGGAGATCCTCAAGGCACTGAAGCTGCGCGAGCGCGGCCCGGTCCTCATCGCCTGCCCCACCTGCGGTCGGCTCCAGTTCGACATGGACAGCGTGGTGGCCGAGATCGAGCAGCGCCTGGAGGCCTACGAGGACCCGATCGAGGTCTCGGTCCTCGGCTGCGCGGTCAACGGCATCGGCGAGGCGCGTCATGCCGACTTCGGGATCACCGGGGCCAAGGACATGGGCATGATCTATTCGCGCGGCGAGCCTCTGAAGAAGGTCCCCACCGAGCTCCTCGTCGACGAGCTGTTCGCCGAGATCGATCGCTACTACGCCGCCGGCAAGAAGGTGCTCCGCGATGAGGCCGACGCCGCCGCCGCCCGAGAGTGGCTGGCCGAGAACGAGGACGCCACGGCGATGACGCCGGAGCGCCTGGCCGCGCTCGAGGCCGCCGCGGCCGATGGCGAGGGCGCCGAGGACCGGCCCTCGCTCCTCAAAGACTCCCGAGTCCGGCTCGACGAGGCGGTCTCGCCCGTGGCAGGGCGCCGCATC
>DASZMP010000123.1:0-9914 GCA_035551795.1 Solirubrobacteraceae bacterium
TCCGAGAAGAAGATCCGCGTCGTCGTGGCCAAGCCCGGCCTGGACGGGCATGACCGCGGGGCCAAGATCATCGCGCGGGCGCTGCGGGACGCCGGGATGGAGGTGATCTACACGGGCCTGCACCAGACGCCGGAGCAGATCGTGGAGACGGTCATCCAGGAGGACGCGGATGCGGTGGGGCTGTCGATCCTGTCGGGCGCCCACATGACGCTCGTGCCGCGGATCATGGAGCTCCTCAAGGAGCAGGGGGTCGACGACGTGGTGGTCACCTTGGGGGGCACGATTCCGGCGGAGGACATCGAGGAGCTCAAGGGGCTGGGGGTGGCCGAGGTATTCACGCCGGGGGCTCCGACCCAGCATGCGATCGATTTCATCCGCGGCGCCGTTCGGGCCTGAGCTCGCCTCCGCTGGAGAGGCCGTCCACCCGGGTCGCCCCGGCGGTGCCGCCGACCGGCAAGTCGGCGGCACTAGAACAACCGTTCACCGGAACTGATTGACTCGTCAGTCAACCGGTTAGAATCCCCCCGTCCAAATGTCAAGTAGGAGGCACTCTTGAAGATCTGCGTCCTGGTCAAAGAGGTCCCGGACGCCGCCGTCGAGAAGCGGATCAACCCCTCGACGGGGCGAATGGACCGATCAGGTGAAAAGAACCTGAACCCCTACGACACGCACGCCATCGAGGCGGCCATGCAGCTGCGCGAGGGCGGCGCGGTGGAAGTCGACGAGATCGTCGCCGTGACGATGGGCCCGGAGTCCGCCGTGCGGGCGCTGCACAAGGCCGTCTCGCTCGGTGCCGACCGCTCGCTCCATCTGAGCGACGAGTCCCTGGCCGGCAGCGATGTCGCCGCCACCGGCTACGCGCTGGCCCAGGCGCTGGGCAAGGAATCGCCCGACCTGGTGCTGCTGGGGCAGCAGTCAGACGACGGCGAGTGCTACACGATCGGCGCCGTCGTGGCCGACCACCTGAAGATGCCCTCGCTCACCCAGGTCATCCAGATGGACGTAGAGGACGGCGGCCTGCGCTGCGAACGTCAGGCCGAGTACGGCTACGACACCGTGCAGCTGGAGCTGCCGGCGGTGATCTCCGTGGGCGACGCCATCAACGAGCCGCGCTACCCATCGCTCAAGGCGATCATGGGCGCCAAGAAGAAGCCGCTGGAGAGCGTCAGCGCCGGCGACGTCGGGATCGACGTCTCGCTGGTCGGCGAGCAGGGATCGCGCGTGCAATGCGGCGATTTCCACGACCCGCCGGCCAAGGCGGCCGGCCAGATCATCGAGGACGAGGACACCAACGAGACGGTCGAGAAGATCGTCTCGTGGCTCGCGGAAAGGAAGCTGGTTTAACCATGGCTGACGTTCTTACCTACGTCCTGCATTACGAGGGCGCGTTCAACAAGAACTCGCTCGGCGCCGTGTCCGAAGGCGCCGCCCGCGCCAAGGAGATCGGCGGGGAATGCCACGCCGTCGTGGTCGGCGGGGATGACCTGACCGATGAGCTGTGCCGGACACTCGGGTCCTACGGTGCCACCAAGGTATTTCGCGCCCGCGGGACCGAGGGGCTGGCTCAGCCGGTGGTCGACGTGATGGCCAAGGTCATCGACGGCGGCGGCCACAAGTACGCCCTGTTCGGTGGCGGCCTGCTCGGCTTCGAGATCGGCGCCGGACTGGCCGCCCGCAAGCACGCCGGCGTGACCATGGAGGTGACCGGCATCAAGGCGGACGGCGATGAGCTGGTGGCCGAGCGGCCGATCCTGGGCGACTCCAAGATCTCCGTGTCGCGCTACCAGGGCGATCTGGGGATCATCATCGGGCGCATCAACGCGTTCGAGATCCGCCAGGACGGCTCAGGCGATGCCGACGTGACCGACGTCGAGGTCGAATACTCGCCGTGGTCAAACCAGGCCAAGATGGTCCAGCGCGGTGAGCAGCGCGGGGCCGACGTGGACATCGAGGGTGCCGACATATTGGTGGCGGGAGGCCGCGGCCTGGGCAAGGCCGAGGGCTTCGAGCTGATGGACCAGCTGGCTGCGGCGTTCGGCGGCAACACCGCCGTGGCCGCCACGCGCGCCGTGGTGGACGCCGGCTGGTACCCGTATGCAGCCCAGATCGGTCAGACCGGCAAGACCGTTTCCCCGAAGCTGTACCTGGCTGCCGGCATCTCCGGAGCCATCCAGCACAAAGTCGGCATGCAGTCCTCAGAGAACATCGTGGCCATCAACAAGGACGCCAACGCGCCGATCTTCGAGTTCTCCGATCTCGGGATCGTCGGCGATCTGAACAAGATCGTCCCCAAGCTGGCGGAGGCGATCAAGGCGAAGAAGGGGTCCTGAGGCATGTCCGAGAACGGCAAGGACCAGTACGCGCCCAGCGAGTTCCCGCCGCCGGTCGACCCGCTCAAGGAATTTGTCAAGCGTGAGCTCGACTCCGAGGACGAGCGGATCGATGTGGGTGTGGCCATCGTCGGCGGCGGGACCGCCGGCCTGGCCTGCGCCAATCGGCTGCTCCAGCTGCTGGGGGATGACCCCGAGCTGATGGAGTCGCTGGGCGAGGTACCGGTCGCCGTTCTGGAGAAGGCCAAGACATGCGGCGGCCACAACCTGTCCGGGGCCGTCATGCGCCCGGAGCCGTTGCAGGAGCTGTTCCCCGACATGACCCGGGAGGACTGGCGCAAGGAGCGCTTCGCGTTCGGCGAGGTGACCAAGGAGTCGGTCTATCTCCTGACCAGCGCCAAGTCGAAGGTCTCCGTCCCGATCCCGTTCGTCCCCAACTTCAAGAACCACGGCAACGAGATCGTCTCGGTGGCGGCGCTGGCTCGCGTCCAGCAGCGCCAGGCCGAGGAGGGCGGCGCCTACATTCTCACCGAGACCTCGGCCACGCAGTTGATCGTGCAGGACGGCCACGTGGTCGGCGTGCGCTCCGGGGACAAGGGTCGCGGCAAGGACGGCGAGGAGCTGCGCAACTTCGAGCCGGGCACCGACATCAAGGCGAACGTCACCGTGCTGGCCGAGGGCTGCTGGGGTCATCTGACCGGCGCGGCGATCAAGGAGTTCGGGCTGGCTGAGCATCGCGAGCCGCAGGTTTGGGAACTGGGGGTCAAGGAGGTGTGGAAGGTCAAGAAGCCGCTGGACCGGGTGATCCATACGTTCAGCCAGCCCTGGCCGATGCACATCTCCCCCAGGTACGGCCAGCTGGGCGGCACCTGGATCTACCCGATGAAGGACGAGAAGACCGGGGATGACCTGGTGTCGATCGGCTTTGTGGTCGACCTGAATTACCGCGACGCCACCACCTCCGCCCACGACCTGCTCCAGCTGTTCAAAACTCACTCGCTGGTCCGGGAGATCCTCGACGGGGGTGAGCGCGTCGCCTGGGGGGCCAAGGCGCTTCCCGGCGGCGGCTACTGGTCGATGCCGAAGCTCTCGATGCCGGGTGCGCTGCTGGTCGGCGACGCCGGGGGGATGGTCGATACGGCGGCGCTCAAGGGCGTGCACCACTGCATCCGCTCGGGCATGCTGGCTGCCGAGGCGATCTACCGCTCGCTCAAGGAAGGCAAGCCCCTGTCGGATTACGAGGAGGCGATCGAGGAGTCCTCGGTCGGCAGGGAGCTCTACGAGGTGCGCAACACGCGGCAGGCCTTCCAGAAGGGCTTCGTCCGCGGCAGCCTGCTGGCCGGCCCGGCGATCATGTCCAGGGGCCGGGTGCCGTTCGCCCGCCAGGCCTGGCACCGCGACGACGCGGAGCCGATGTTCCTCGGCGACACCAACAAGGAGTACCCCAAGCCGGACGGCAAGTACATCTTCGACAAGCTGTCCAGCGTCTACATCTCGGGCAACGCCACCCGGGACGACGCGCCCAACCACATCCGGCTCGAGCGGCACGTTCCCCGAGAAATCGCCGAGACGTGGAGGTGGATGTGCCCGGCCGGCGTCTACGAGATCCCCGACGACGCCCCCGCCGAGGGGCCGGTCGACGTGATCGTCAACTACACCAACTGCGTGCAGTGCGGCGCGATCACGGCCAAGGGCGGGCGTCTGACCCCGCCCGAGGGCGGCGACGGGCCGCTGTACACGATCACCTGAGCCGGGAGGGGCCGGCCGGGCCAGCAACTTCGCGGCCGGAGGCTTGTTCTACCCACCATGAACCGGCGACCGATCCAGGTACTGGCGGCCGCGACGGCCGTGCTCTGCGCCGTCGCGGCAGTGGTGGGGGGCGCCGGGGCGGCGGCGGCTAGGACCCGAGCCGTCGCCGCCTCGTCCAGCCTGCCCGCGTCGCTCGGGGATCTCGTCTGTCACCGCGCACTCGCCCCGGCCAAGCGGCGGGTGGCCGCCACCGCCTTCGTGCACCCGATCACGGGGTCCAGCAAGGTGGCGGTCCGGTTCCGCCTGCTTCGCCGGATCGCGCCGGGGGAGACGTTCACCGCGGTGCACGGCTCCGGCCTGAACACCTGGCTGACCAAGTCGCTGGGGGCCACGTCCGATTCCTGGCGGGTGATCCACACGGTCAGTGACCTGTACGCCCCGGCCGCCTACCGGTTCGCGGTCGGGTTCCGGTGGATCGGCTCCGGTGGCCAGATCCTGGCGCACACGGTGCGTTTCGGCCGGATCTGCCACCAGCCAGAGCTTCGTCCCGACCTGGAGGTTGTGGCAATCGACGTGCAGCCTGACTCGGCGAATGCCCAGGACAACGTGTACCGGGCGCAGATCCACGACGCCGGAGCGACCGGCGCCGGACCCTTCCAGGTGCAGCTGTCCGACCAGGGCACGGTGCACACCCGCCGGGTCATCCACATCCGCGCCCACCGGAGCCTCTGGGTCCGTTTGGCCGGGCCCCTGTGCGACAGCTCGCAGCCGCCTGTCGTGACGGTGGACCCAAAGGACCGTGTCGACGTCTACAGCCGTTCCCAGGCCAGCCTGACCGCCACGTGTCCGCCGCCTTCAAGCACCACGAGCACCACCACGAGCAGCACCACGAGTAGCACCTCGGCGGCCTAGCGGGCCGCTATCCTCATATAGACCATGAAGGCAATTCATCCTGATTACGTTGAGGCGAACGTGACCTGCACCTGCGGGAACCAGTTCACCACCCGGTCGACCAAGGGCGAGATCCACGTCGAGATCTGCTCCGCCTGTCATCCGTTCTACACCGGCCGACAGAAGCTGGTCGATACCGGCGGTCGCGTCGAGCGCTTCCAGCGTCGCGTGGCCAAGGGCCGTCGAGCCCGCACCTCCACCAGCGCATAACTGTCCGCGCGAATGGGACGCTATCCACGGTGGGGAGCATTGGAGCCGTGAGCGACGCGGCGGTCGGGGAGGGGCGCCTGACCGCCACTCGCGACGCCCCGGTGGGCGGCCAGGCCGTCCTCGAGGGCGTGATGATGCGGGGGGTGAAGCACTGGGCGGTTGCGGTACGCAAACCGCCGCCTACGGAGATCAAGCCGGCGCCGGCCTATGAGGCCAGCGCCGCTTCTGGTGGGGAGCCGCGGGACGGGGTGGCGATCGATGCCACGCCGCCGGCGCTGGGGCCAATCGAGGTTCAGACGTTCGATCTGCGCTCCCGTCACCGCCGGCGCGTGCTGCGCCTGCCGCTGATCCGCGGCGTGGTCGCGCTGATCGACTCGATGGCAATCGGCATCCGCGCGCTGGGGATCTCAGCCAACGCGCAGATGGCCGAGATCGCCGGTGAGGAAGAGAAGGAGATCTCGGGCGGCATGTGGGTTGGCACGATCGCCGTGGCCCTGGTATTCGCCGTCGGGCTGTTCTTCGTCGTTCCGGTCTCCCTGACCAGCCTGATCAAGCACCAGCTCGGCTCCTCGCTGCTGTTCTGGCTGGTGGAGGGCTGCCTGCGCACGGGCATCTTCCTCGGCTACCTGCTCCTGCTCTCCAAGATGCGCGACCTGCGCCGGGTGTTCGAATACCACGGCGCCGAGCACAAGGTGATCTCCTGCTACGAGGCCGAGGACGAGCTGGTGCCCGAGCGGGCGGCGCTGTACTCGCGGCTGCACCCTCGCTGCGGCACCAGCTTCCTGCTGATCGTGATGATCCTTTCGATCTTCGTGTTCGCGCCGGTCGGGCTGCCCGCCTGGTGGATCCTGGTCCTCACCCGGATCGTGGGGATTCCGGTGGTCGCCGGCCTGGCCTTCGAGGTGATCAAGTGGGCCGGGCGCAACCGCCGGCGCCGCTGGGTGCAGATGATCATGTACCCGGGGCTGCAGCTGCAGCGCCTGACCACCCGCGAGCCCGACCTCGACCAGCTGGCCGTGTCGATCGCCGCCCTGTCGGCGGTGCTCGAGCGCGAGACCCCGGGCGAGATGGCCGCCGAGGACCTGGTCGGGCTCGAAGTCGTCGCCTGACCGCGCTCCTACACTCGGTGGGGTCATGGTCGATGAGCTGGCGGAACAGATTCTGGCGCGGTTCGGCGGGCTCCAGGAGGAGCTGGCCGACCCGAGCGTGATCGGCGATCGGGAGCGGTTCACCGCTTCCTCCCGGGCCTACCGCGAGCTGGAGCCGGCCGCCGGGCTGGCCGCTGAATACCTTCGCGCGGTCGATGACGCGGCCGGGGCGCGGGAGCTGCTGGCCGAGGACGGCGATGACCCGGAGGTGCGTGATCTGCTGCGCTCCGCGCAGGAGCGGATGGCCGATCTGGAGGAGCAGATCCGCCTGGCCATGGTCGAGCGCGACCCCAACGACGACAAGAACGTGATCATCGAGATCCGCCCGGGGGCCGGCGGCGACGAGGCCGGCATCTGGGCCGGGGATCTGTACCGCATGCTGACTCGCTACGCCGAGCGGCTCGGTTTCAAGACCGAGCCGCTCGCGATCGGCGACGGCACCTACACCCTGTCGGTCAAAGGAGCTGGGGCCTATTCGGTGTTCAAGTTCGAGGGCGGGACCCACCGGGTCCAGCGAGTGCCCGAGACCGAATCCCAGGGACGCATCCACACCTCGACGGCCACTGTGGCCGTGCTGCCCGAGGCTGACGAGGTGGAGGTGGAGATCGACCCTGGCGATCTGCAGATCGACGTGTACCGGTCCTCAGGGCCGGGCGGGCAGTCGGTCAACACCACGGACTCGGCCGTCCGCATCACCCATAAGCCGACCGGCATCGTCGTGTCGATGCAGGACGAGAAGTCACAGCTGCAGAACCGCGAGCGGGCGATGCGGGTGCTCCGGGCGCGCCTGTACGAGCGGGCGCTGGCCAAGCAGCAGGCCGAGCTGGCCGCCTCGCGCTCGGCCCAGGTGGGCACCGGCGAGCGGGCCGAGAAGATCCGGACCTACAACTTCCCGGAGAAACGGGTTAAGGACCATCGCATCAATCTCCTGGTCCACAATCTGGACGCGATCCTGATCGGAGAGCTGGACGAGTTGACCTCCGCGCTTCAGGACGACGAGAAGCGCCGTCGTCTGGAGGAACGCACGGATCCGGATGGTGCGTGAGGAGCTGAGCCGAGGCGCCGCCGCGCTGGCGGAGGCGGGATGTGACACGCCGCGCCTGGACGCGGAGCTGCTGCTGGCCGAGGCGCTGGGGGTGTCGCGCGCAGCACTGGTGACCGGGTCACGCGATCCGGTCGACAGCGAGGCTCACTCGCGGTTCGAAGAGCTGCTGGCGCGTCGCGTGGATCGTGAGCCGGTCGCCTACATCCTCGGACGCCGGGAGTTCCGTCGTCTGACGCTGGCGGTCGACCGGCGGGTGCTGATCCCGCGGCCGGAGAGCGAGCTGCTCGTGGAGGTGGCGGTGGAGCTGGTGCCGGAGGGCAGCCGGGTCGCCGATGTGGGCACGGGCAGTGGAGCGGTGGCTCTGGCGCTCAAGGATGAGCGCCCCGATCTCCACGTCACCGGTCTTGACGTCAGTGCGGACGCTCTCGCTGTGGCGCGGGCGAACGGCGAGCGGCTCGGGCTGGACGTTCGGTGGAAGCGCAGCGATCTACTCGACTCCCACGGGTACGACGCGGTTGTAGCCAACCTGCCCTACGTGTCCCCGGATGAGGTGCTGGCGCCGGACATCGTCCGCTACGAGCCCGCGGGTGCGGTGTTCGCCGCGGAGAACGGGACCGAGCTGGTGCGGCGACTGGTGCAACAGGCCGGATCACGCGACGACATTCGGCTGCTGGGTTTGGAGATCGGCGCGGGCCAGGCCGATGCCGTGGCGGATCTGGTGACCGGTCGGTTCGGTTCGGTTCTGCGCCGGCGGGATCTGGCCGGCATCGAGCGCGTGATCCTGGGCAGGCGGTGAGACCGGACGTGCCCGCCCGGACCGAGCTGGCCGGACACTTCGAACGCTGCATCAGCAATGGCGGCGTCGTGCTGTTCCCGTCCGACACCGTCTACGGACTTGCCTGCGACCCGTCCGATGCCGAGGCGATCGGCAGGCTGTACGAACTCAAGCGCCGCCCTCCCGCCAAGGCCTCAGCGGTGATGTTCTTTGACCTGGACGCCGCCCTGGCCGCCATCCCAGGCTCCCTCGGACCCCGCACGCGGACGGCACTTCGGTCTCTCATGCCGGGCGGCGTCACCGCCCTGCTGCCCAACCCGGAGCACCTGTTCCCGCTCGCCTGTGGCGCTGACCCGGACACTCTGGGCCTCCGGGTGGTGTCGGTGACGCAACTGTGGGGAGCGCGCGTCCCGGTCCTGCAGTCCAGCGCGAATCTGGCCGGCGGCCTGGACCCACGGCGGCTCGAGGACGTGCCCGACGTATTGCGCCACGCCGCCGATCTGGTCATCGACGGGGGTGAGCTCCCCGGCACGGCGTCGACCGTGGTCGACCTGCGCGACTACGAGAAGGACGGGCTCTGGGGGATCGTGCGGCCGGGAGCTGTCAGCGAAGACGCCCTGCGCGAGGTCCTGATGCCGCACTTCCATTTCGTGGCGCCCAAGTACGCCTCGGTGATCCGGGAGGACATCCCGTTCTACGACGAGTTTCAGGGACACGTTGCGGTGGCCGCCGCTGGGGGCACGGTGCGCCGGATTCTCGACTTGGGGACGGGAACCGGGGAGACGGCGTTGCGCTTGCTGGAGGAGCATCCCGAGGCCTCATTGCTCGGCATCGACGAGAGCGAGGCGATGCTGGCCGAGGCCCGGGGACGGCTGGCCGAGGCCCGGCGCCGGCTGGACGGGGCGGCGGTCGAGCTGAGGGTGGGCCGGTTGCAGGACCGGCTTCCGGAGGGGAGATTCGATCTGGTCGTGAGCGCGCTCTGCGTCCATCACCTGGATGGCGAGGAGAAGGCGGACCTGTTCCGGCGGGTGCGCGGGGTGCTCGATCCAGCAGGCCGATTCGTGCTGGGGGACGTCGTGGTCCCGTTGGTGCCGCCAGGCCAGCCGGTGTCGCTGTCGCCTGACTACGACAAGCCGGATACGCTGGCCGATCAGGTCGCGTGGCTCATGGCTGCCCGTTTCCGGGTGGATGTGACCTGGGAGCGCGACGAACTGGCCGTGATCGTGGCGTCGCCGGTCTGAGCTGGTGGCGCCGGCGCCTGCTGGTGAAATCGCCTGGGCCACTGGTATGGTCTCGCGGCCGATGACCGTCGAGTTGCCGCCCGACTTCTTCAACCTGCCCGTCTCCGAGGTCGACCCTGAGGTGGCGGAGGCACTCGGTCACGAGCTGGAACGCCAGCAGCGGACGCTCGAGATGATCGCCTCGGAGAACTTCGTGCCGGTCTCGGTGCTCGAATGCCAGGGCTCGGTGCTGACCAATAAGTACGCCGAGGGGTATCCGGGCAAGCGGTACTACGGCGGCTGCGAGTACGTGGACATCATCGAGCAGCTGGCCATCGACCGGGCCAAGGAGCTGTTCGGCGCCGAGCACGCCAACGTGCAGCCCCACGCCGGCGCGCAGGCCAACACCTCCGTCTACCAGGCGCTGCTCGAGCCCGGCGACACGTTGATGGGCCTCGCTCTGGCCCACGGCGGCCACCTCACCCA
>DASZMP010000124.1:0-19522 GCA_035551795.1 Solirubrobacteraceae bacterium
GCGCGGCCGACCGGGCTGCCGGTGTCGATGCCGGCGCGGCGCGCGTCGGCGACGAGCAGCCGGGACAGCAGGTCGTTTGACTGCACGCGGCGGCGCCGGTACTCGGCGGCGACGGCGGCGTCGAGTGGAGGATGATCCGGAAACAGCAGGCGGAAGGCCAGCGGTCGCTCCTCGGCAAAGCCAAAGAACGCGTCAAAGGCGCCCCGGATGCGCTCACGCATCGGCCGCTCTGCGGCCATCGCCTCGCTCAGGTGGTCGAGCAGAACGTCGTGCTGGCTGTCCAGCACCTCCACGAACAGGGCGTGCTTGGAGGGGAAGTGGTCGTACAGCACGGTGCGCGACACCCCGGCGACGCTGGCCATCTGGCCCATCGACGCCGACTCGTACCCACGCTCGGCGAACTCGCGCAGCGCGGCGCCGAGGATCAGGTCGCGGCGCTGGGGAGCTCGGAGCCTGGGTTTGGGTGAGCGGGTGGTCATGTCTGGAGCCTCTCAGGAGCTATTATCCGACATGGGTGTCGGTTACCCCCAGGCGCCATTCCCGCGTGCTGGTCCAGCCGCCGAAATCATTTGCGAAGGAGCCCGAGAAAATGCCGTCAACAGAAGCGCTTGTCTTCGACGCCATCCGCACGCCGCGGGGCAAGGGCAAGGTGAACGGCTCTCTGCACACGACCAAGCCGATCGACCTCGTGGTCGGCCTGATGCACGAGATGCTGAGCCGCAACGAGAACCTGGACCCGGGCCGCGTCGATGACGTGGTGCTGGGGTGCGTCTCGCCGATCGGAGACCAGGGTGGTGACATCGCCAAGGCCGCCGCGATCAAGGCCGGACTGCCCCCCGAGGTGGCGGGCGTGCAGCTCAACCGCTTCTGCGCCTCGGGTTTGGAGGCCGTCAACGTGGCCGCCCAGAAGGTCGCCTCGGGGTGGGAGGACCTGGTGTTCGCCGGAGGCGTTGAGTCGATGTCGCGAGTCCCGATGGGCTCCGACGGCGGCGCCTGGGCGATGGACCCCGAGACCGCGTATGACACGAGCTTCGTCCCCCAGGGGATCAGTGCCGATCTGATCGCCACCGTCGAGAACTTCGATCGTGACGACGTCGATGAGTACGCCACCCGCTCCCAGCAGCGCGCGGCGCAGGCCCAGCAGGAGGGACGGTTCGAGCACTCGGTCATCCCGGTCCTGGACATCAACGATCACCCCGTCCTGGAGCGCGACGAGTTCATCCGCCCGGACACCACTGTGGAGACGCTTTCCAAGCTCAAGCCCTCGTTCGCGGCGATCGGCGAGATGGGCGGCTTCGATGCGGTGGCGCTCCAGAAGTACCACTGGGTGGAGAAGATCAACCACGTACATACGCCTGGGAACTCGAGTGGGATCGTCGACGGAGCCGCGCTCGTGGCGGTCGGCAACCAGGAGCTGGGCTCAGAGCTCGGCCTGAAGCCCCGCGCGAAGATTCTGGCCACGGCCCTGTCCGGTGCGGATCCGACGATCATGCTCACCGGTCCGGCTCCGGCCTCCAAGAAGGCGCTGGCCAAGGCGGGGCTTACCGTCGATGACCTCGATCTGGTCGAGATCAACGAGGCATTCGCCGCCGTGGTACTGCGCTTCGTGCGCGACATGGGCCTCGACATGGAGAAGATCAACGTCAACGGCGGCGCGATCGCCATGGGCCATCCGCTCGGCGCCACCGGCGCGATGATCCTGGGCACGCTGATCGACGAGCTGCACCGCACGGGCGGCCGCTACGGCCTGGCCACCCTGTGCGTCGGCGGCGGCATGGGAATCGCGACGGTCGTGGAGGCGGTCCGATGACGAGCGAATCGACCACGATCAGATGGGACAAGGACGACGACGCCGTCGTCATCCTCACGCTGGACGACCCCAACCAGTCGGCCAACACGATGAACCAGGCCTACCTGGACTCGATGAGGGCCATCGTCGAGCGCCTCCAGTCCGAGACCGACGACATCAAGGGCGTGATCGTCACCTCGGCCAAGAAGACGTTCTTCGCCGGCGGCGATCTCAACGACCTGCGCAAGGTGCGCCACGAGGACGCCGAGGAGTTCTCGGAGTTCGTGCGCGGCAACAAAGCGCTGCTGCGCAGCCTGGAGACGCTCGGCAAGCCGGTGGTGGCCGCCATCAACGGAGCCGCGCTGGGCGGTGGCCTGGAGATCGCGCTGGCCACGCACCATCGCGTGATCGTCGATGACCCCAAGGCGGTCATCGGCTTCCCCGAGGTGCAGCTCGGGCTGCTCCCGGGCGCCGGCGGCGTGGTCCGCACGGTCCGGATGATCGGGATCGTCCAGGCGCTGATGGGCGTTCTGCTCCAGGGCCAGCGACTGCGCCCCGACAAGGCGTCCGAGCTCGGCCTGATCGACGAGGTCGTCGACTCTAAAGAGGACCTGATCCCCGCGGCCAAGAGCTGGATCGAAGCGAACCCCGAGGCTCAGCAGCCGTGGGACGCGGACCCCAAGTACAAGATCCCGGGCGGAACGCCGAGCACGCCGAGCCTGGCCATGAACCTGCCGGCCTTCCCGGCGAACCTGCGCAAGCAGATCAAGGGAGCCAACTACCCGGCCCCGCACCACATCATGGCCGCCGCCGTAGAGGGCGCCCAGGTCGACTTCGACAACGCGCTGGAGATCGAGGGCCGCTACTTCGTGGACCTGGCCACCGGGCAGGTGGCCAAGAACATGATCCAGGCCTTCTTCTTCGATCTGAATCGCGTCAACGGCTCGCGCGGTCGCCCGGAGGATGCGCCCACCCACGAGGCCAAGAAGGTCGTCGTGCTGGGCGCGGGCATGATGGGCGCCGCGATCGCCTACGTGTGTGCCAAGGCGGGCATCGACGTGGTCCTCAAGGACGTCGAGCAGGCGGCGGCTGAGCGCGGCAAGGACTACAGCACCAAGCTCGTGGCCAAGGCCGTGGAACGCGGCCGGCAGACCCAGGAGGACGGCGAGGCGCTGCTGGCCCGCATCCATCCCACCGACCAGCCCGAGGACGCCGCGGGCGCGGACCTGGTGATCGAGGCGGTGTTCGAGGATCCGAAGGTCAAGGCGCAGGTGTTCGCGGAGATCGAGCCGCACCTGGCCGACGATGCGCTGCTGGGCTCCAACACATCGACGCTGCCGATCACCGGCCTGGCCGGGAACGTCAGCCGCCCGGCCGACTTCATCGGGCTGCACTTCTTCTCCCCGGTCGACAAGATGCCGCTGCTGGAGATCATCAAGGGCGACAAGACCAGCGAGGAGACCACCTGGCGGGCACTCGATCTGGCCAAGCAGATCAAGAAGACCCCGATCCTGGTCAACGACAGTCGCGGGTTCTTCACCAGCCGGGTGATCGGGACGTTCATCAACGAGGGCATCGCGATGCTCTCCGAGGGCGTTCCCGCTCCCTCGGTCGAGCAGGCCTCCTCCCAGGCCGGCTATCCCGCGCCAGTGCTCCAGCTGTCGGACGAGCTCAACCTGAAGCTGATGCGCAAGATCCGCAACGCGGCCAAGGAGGCCGTGGAGAGCGGGTCGAACGGTTCGAGCGGCTGGGGTGACCATCCGTCGGAGACCGTGGTCGACCGGATGCTGGACGAGTTCGACCGACCGGGCCGCCTGGAGGGCCGCGGCTTCTACGAGTACGCGGACGGCAAGCGCACGGGCCTGTGGCCCGGGCTGCGCGCGGCCTTCCCGCCCGTCGACGATCCCTCGCAGCTATCGCTCACAGACCTGGAGGAGCGCATGCTGTTCATCGAAGCGATCGAGTCGGTCAAATGCCTGGACGAGGGCGTGATCGAGTCGGTGGCGGACGCCAACATCGGCTCGATCATGGGCATCGGGTTCCCCGGCTGGACCGGCGGGGTCCTTCAGTACATCAACGGATACGAGCCGGATGACGTGCGCGCCGCCCATTCCGGCGAGCCAGGAGGGCGAGCGGGCGGCAAGCGCACGGGTCTCCAGGGCTTCGTCGACCGTGCCCGCGAGCTGGCCGCCCGGTACGGCGAGCGCTTCGAGCCGCCCCCGTCGCTCATCGAGCGGGCCGAGCAGAGCCGCCCGTACACCGACGAGGCGGCGCTGGTGCAGGCCTGAAGACCGCTTGCCCCGGTGGTGGTCCGGCCAGACCACCACCGGGAGTGACCGCCTCAGAGCCTGAAGCTGATCAGCGCAGCGCTGTAGGCGGCCACCCGCAGCCGGTAGCGCCGGCCGGAGCCGCGAGCCACGCGAGAGGTCGTGCGCCGGCCGACCCACCGTCCGCTGGCCGCCAGCGTCTGGCCGGCCAGCCGCACACCGGTGGTGGCCTCGACCGACGGTGCGGACAGTCGCTGGATCAGCGCCGGCCCGCGCGACCCAATCCGCAGGACCAGGTGAGCTGGATGGGGGCCTTTGTCGAGTACGAGCAGGTTCAGGCGCCGGCCGTTGCGCACAGCCCACAGGCGCACGGACGGACTTGACCGGGCGACCCGGAGGTGGGCCAGCTGGCCGCGGTGGCCGAGGGCGCGCGCGAACAGGGCCAGGCCGTAGAGCAGCGGGCGGGCCCTGAGTCCCCGGCGGGACATCCAGAAGGCGGCGTTCGCGGCTCCCTGGCGGACGTGGATGTTGGCTCCGGCCAGCCCGGCCTTCCACAGCGAGAACAGGGCGTCGGGCGCCCACAGCGCGGAGGCGAAGGTGTTGCTGACCCCGCGCCGGCCCCCGCAGGTGACGGAGTTCAGCTCGGTCAAGCGCGCCGGCAGCCCGGCCTGGCGCGCCAGCGCGAGCGCCGGAGCGACCACCAGGCCCAGCCCAGCCGCGATGCGCGTGCTGAGCACCCGGGCAACGGTGGAGAAGTTCCTGGCGTTCCGGTGCGCGCACGCCGTGAGCGGGTATCGATGGATGGTGACCATCCCCACCCGACTGCGCTCGGTGGTCAGCAGGCGCCGCTCCCAGGCGATGTCACGCAAGGGCCGTGCCGTAGCGGGGCCCGCCAGCGGGAGGTTCGGGGCCACTCGAGCCAGCGCGCGAGCGTATGCGGCGAACCCTTCGACGTAGCGCGCCGGCGAGAACTGGTCCCACTCGCCAGAGGACGTCAACAGACCGGCGCGACCGGTCATGTGGTAGTTCACCCAGTGGTGGTAGATGTCGGGCTCGTTGCCGATCTCGAATCCGGTCAGCGACCCGCGGGGCAGGGTCCGCAGCGCCGCGCGCGCGAAGTGAGCCGCCATGGCTGGAGACCGGGCGGCCAGATTGAGGTCGAGCATCGCGCGTACGTGAGCCGATCGCACGACCTCGGCCAGGGTGTGCAGCCAGCCCCCGGTTAGGTGGTAGGGCCAGGGGCCGAGCCGGAGGCTGGGATGGCGGCCCCAGTAAGCCTGGTCGGCTGAATCGCCCCCGACTCGGAGCAGCAGCGGACCGTCACCGGGCACATGCAGGAGAGAAAGGACCCGGTCCAGGACGGCCGGCCGCGAGTGGAAGGCCGGCAGGTCCCAGTACTCCATGGACAGGCCCAGAAACGATTTGGGCAGTGCAGTCCTCACCGTGCCGGGAACAGCTGCCCGCACCGTCACGGGATCGACGCGACCGGCCGGACGCGGGTGACCCGAGGCGACGCGGCCGCCGCCCGTCGCCCGAGGGTTGCCCGTGTGAGCAGGGTTGCGGCTCGGAGCCCTGGCGTTGCCACCGCAGGCCGTGATCGTCAGAGCGATCGCGACGGCGAAGTAAAACCAGCGGCGGTGCGCGCGGCCGGAGGAGATTCGCCGGTCGGGCGGCATGGCAGGAATTGATAGCGGGATGTCTCTCAGAAGAGGTAAGTCCCGGCTGAGCCGCGCCTCACAGATGGGCCTTGACGACTGGGCGTCGCCAGCGGGCTAGGTGTGCACGGTGATCAGGGCGGCGCTGTAGGCGGGCATGGTCACCGTGTATGTGCCGCGCGCCGGGTTGACCCGCGGCATCACGCGCCGGCCCACCCACTGGCCCTGGGCGCCCAGGTGCTGGCCGGCCAGGGTCACCCCGGTCGTGGCGCTCGGGCTGGGCGCGATCAGCCGCTGGATCGTCGCCGTGCCGTGGTTGCCGAGGTGCAGCGCCGCCTTGACCACCCCGCGGCCCTTGTCGAGGACCAGCACCTTGAGGATGTTCTTCGAGGCCCGCACGGCCCACACCTTGACGTTGTGTGCGGAGGTGCCCGACGTGCGTACGGGAGCGAGCTTGGCGCCGGATCCCGTGGCCCGCGTGAACATGAGCATTCCGTACAGCAGTGGAGACGGTGTCAGGCCGGAAGGGGAGATGGAGAAGGCGGCATTGGACTGACCGGGAGCCAGATGGATATTGATGCCGGACACCCCGACGTTCCACATCGAGAACATCGTGTCGGGGGCCCACAGGGCGGTGGCGAACGTGTTGCTCACGCCGGTCTTGCCCCCGCACGTCACCGAGTTGAACTCGCTGAGTCGCAGCGGCAGGCCGGTGCTCCTGGCCAGCCGGACGGCCTTGACCAGCTCGTTGGCCATCCCGCCGGATGCGTTCTGGCCGAGCACGCGCGCGGTCGTGGCGTAGTCACCCGCGGTCGAGCTCGTGCAGGCTGACAGCGGATACCGGTGCACGGTGACCATGCTCAGCCGGCTGCGCTGGGCCCTGACAAGCTGCTTGACCCAGCTGACGTCACGTCCGGCGAAGAAGACCTCCGGTCCGACCAGGCGCAGCGACCGAGCGACCCTGTGCACCGCGTTCGCGTAGCTCCGGAACAGCGAGACGTATTGGGTGGAGGTGTAGGAATCCCAGCCCTTGGGTGTCTTGGGGACCGTCTCGCCGGCCGGCGCCAGGGGGTTGACCACCTGGCGGTGTCCGATGTCCGGCTCGTTGCCTACCTCGAGGCCGGCGATGGAGCCGGCCGGCATGTAATGGACCAGCGACTTGGCCAGCGCGGCGGCCATGCTCGGTGAGCGGGCCACCAGATTGAGGTCGACCAGGACGCGCAGGCGACTGGCCCGGGTGAGGCTGGCCAGCGTCTTGAGCCAGTGCAGGCCGGGCCGGTACGCCTCGCTCCCCACTCCGAGCTTCGGCGCATCCCAGTAGGTCTGCTCGGTCGACTGGCCGCCGACGCGCAGCATCAGCCCACCATCCCCGGGGACCTTGAGCAGGTTGAGAACGCGCTTCACGGCGAGGGGATCGGAGTCGAGCGCCTCCACGTCCCACGACTCGGTGGACATGCCGGAGAACGAGGTGGGCAGGCGCCGCAGTGATCCCCTCGGCACCAGACTCGCGCCGACCACCGGGGCACTGGTGGTCGACCGGGGGGCGCTCGAGGCGGCATTCACCACCGCCTCCGAATGGCCACGAGGGGTTGCTGTCAGCTTCAGCGAACTCGCGGGATGGTGGGGCCGGGCCAGCAGCCCGTGGGCGAGCACCAGCGCCAGCAGCAGCGGCACCAGCCACAGCGCCTGGTGGCGGCCGCTCGGGCTGGAGCGGTGGCGGAAAGGTGAGAGACGCATCGCGTTGTCTAGAGCTTCGGCCTGGATCGGGAGGAGCTGAAGGCGGGGTGCTCCCTCACCTTAGCCCGCTCTTGGGATGATCGCCTCAGGTGCCGCGCGGCCGCCCGGGTCGGTACCCTCGCCGCCGTGCGCCCGTTGCCGTCGCTCGCGCTCCTGTTCGTCGTTTTGCTGCTGACCGGGTGCGGAGGTTCCCGCCCCTCCGGGTCAACCAACACGCGCTCGGCGAGCAAGTCGCGCCGTTCCGCGGTCCACGCCAAGGCTCGCGCCTCGGTGAAGGTCACCAACGCCAGTCCACAGCCGAGCTGGCGCCGCTACACCGGTGGGGTGCCGATCCTGGTCTACCACGACCTCGGCAATCCTCCGCCGGGACAGGATTATCCCGGCCTGTACGTGTCCGACGCCGACTTCGAGGCCGAGATGGCCTGGCTCCACCAGCAGGGCTACCAGGCGGTCACGCTCAACGAGATGATGGATGACTTCTTCCACGCCGGCACGCTGCCGGCCAAGCCGATCGTGATCACGTTCGATAACGGCTACGTCCCGCAGGCCACCTTCGCCCCGGCGGTGATGTCCAAGTACGGCTGGCCAGGGGTGTTGAACGAGATCACGGTCGACCACCTGAACAACAACCGCCTCAAGCGCCTGGTCAGCCTCGGCTGGGAGGTGGATTCGCATTCGCTCACCCACCCGGACCTCACCCAGGTCAGCGCTGCCGAGCTCCAGCAGCAGCTCGTGCAGTCGCGCCGGTTCCTCCAACGCGTGCTCCACGTTCCCGTCAACAGCTTCTGTTACCCGTCGAGCCGGTACGACACGGCCGTGGTGGCCGCCGTCAAGGCGGCGGGGTACACGAACGCGGTGACCGAGCATCCCGGGTTCGCCACACCGCACACCGATCCCTATCTGCTGCCGCGGTTCGAGATCGAGGGCGGCCTGGGCGAGCTGCAGGCCGACCTGGCGTCATGAGCGCCGTGATCGAGTTTCGCGACGGGCGCCGGTGGCGAGCTTCTTCGCGGAGAAGCCGCTCGATCTCTGATCCGGCACAAGCCGCGAGTGGATAACTTCTGAACGCCATGGCTGCTCCTGATGCCCGGCGCCTGAAGGGCGTGATCCTCGCCGGCGGCAAGGCGACCCGCCTTCGCCCCCTGACCCACGTGACCAACAAGCATCTGCTTCCGGTCTATGACAAGCCGCTGATCTTCTACCCGCTGGAGGCGATGGCGCGGGCCGGCGTCGAGGAGGTCCTGCTGATCACCAACCCCGAACACGCTGGGCATTTCCTGCAGCTGCTGCGCGCCGGCGGGGATTTCGGGCTACGGATCACGTACGAGCTGCAGGAGGAAGCCGGTGGTCTGGCCCATGCGGTTGGGCTGGCCGAGCCGTTCGGGCGTGGGTCGAAGCTGCTCGTGCTGCTGGGGGACAACATCTTCACCCACGATCTGCGCCCGAGCGTGCAGCGATTCGCTGAGCAGCCGCGCGGTGCGGTGATCTTCGCCAAGGAGGTGGAGGAGCCCCAGCACTATGGCGTTGTCGAGATCGACGGCGAACGGGTGTTGAGCATCGAGGAGAAGCCGTCGGTGCCCAAGAGCCGCCTGGCCCAGACCGGGATCTATCTCTACGACGAGCGGGTGTTCACATTCATCAACCAGCTGGCGCCCTCCGCCCGCGGGGAGCTGGAGATCACCGACCTCAACAACATCTACCTGCAGGAGGGCTCGATGCGGTGCGAGACCCTCGAAGGCTGGTGGATCGATGCTGGCACTTCACACGACGAGTTGCTGGAGGCCAACGTCCAGGTGGCGGGCCTGCGCCGCGCCGGCGAGCTCTAGTACACGCCGCCGAGCTTGCGGTGATCCCAGCTGGCAGTCCGCCGGCCCCGGAACTGCAGGAGCACGCGCTTGGGGGCTTGGGCGCGGATCATCTCGGCCAGGCCGTCGGCCGGAGGCCCGGAGCCGTAGCGCTCGAAGAGCTCCAGGGCGAACTCCACGACGTGGTCGGTGTCGCGGTGGATCACCGTCTCGGCCTCGATCATCACCCCTCGCAGCTCCTGGTACTCGCCCCCGGCCTCCACCTGCAGGGTGGCCCGGGGATCACGCTCCAGGTTGCGCACCTTCTGGGACTTGGCGTAGGACCAGGCCCAGATGTCACCGTCACGGACCAGGTACCAGAGCGGCATCAGATGGGGCCAGCCGCGCGGGCCCTGGGTGGCGCAGGTCACCACTCGCTGCTGATCCAGGAACGCCGCCAGCTCCTGCGGGGTCATCGTGATCTGGTCGCGGCGGCTCACGGCAGGTCGCTCAGGCCGGCCGGCGCGCGCGCTCAGCGACCCGCCATGCTCCGCCCGGCGCGCTCCAGCTCCCGCGCGGCTTCCAGCACCGCCTCCCGCGCGTCGGCTGGCTCCAGGACCACCGCGTCGCCCGCCTCCTTGAGCACCTCGCGAACCAGCCAGTCGGGGCCGGCGAATCCCAGCTCCACCACCACCGAGCCGTCCGGCCGCTCGCCGACGACCGTGCGCTCCTCCCGGGCCCATCGGGCGCGCTCACGGGAGATCCACAGTCGGGCTCGGCGGGAGGCCGGCACCTCGCCGGTGCGCGGCCAGCCCTCCACGTCGGCCGACGGATCGACGTCGGGCCGCGGCTCGAAGCTCTCGTCACTCACCAGAGCCGATTTGATCCGGTCCAGGCGGAAGTGGCGGACGTCCTGGCGGCTGGGGTCATAGCTGGCGATGTACCAGCCCTCGCGCCCGTTGATCAGTGCGTAAGGCTCGACCGTCCGCTCCGTGAATTCGTCCTCGTTCTCCTTGTAGTACTCGAACGACACCAGCCGCCGGCCGGCGATCGCCTGCGAGACGACCGCGGCGATCTCGGTGTCGTCGCGTCCCGGCGAGGCGACCTGGAGCCCCTCGTGAGCCGGATCCTCCCCCAGCGCCTCCACCACCTTCTGACGGACCGAGGACAGCGAGCCGGACGGGATGTGCTCGCCGATCAGGTCGATCGCCGCGATCAGCGCCTTGGCCTCCACCGGCAGCAGCCGGGCCGGCCGAGCGAACGAGTCGCCGTACGGCTCCGGATCCACCTCGATCGTCCCGTCCTCGCCGATCTCGGCGTACAGAACGTATGTGCCGGCGCCGAAGTTGACCACGTTGAGCACGGAGATGTCCTCGCGCAGCTCCTGCTCGGAGACGTTCAGCCGCCCGCGAAGCTCCGCGGCATCGAGCCTCCGCTCGGCGCGCCCGGCCTCTATCAGGATGCTGGCCAGCGTCACCAGCCGCGCGAACCGTTCCGGCCGGATCGCCGCATCGGCCACCAGGCCGTTCCCATCGGTCCGGTCGGGGTCAGGCTCCACCGCACAAGCGCCGTTGCGGCTCGTCGCCGGTGCCGAGTCGCCCACGCCTTCCAGCACGCCCTCCGCCTCTCCGGTGTGGCGTTCGATCAGCATCCGCACCCGCTCCTGTATCTCGGCCAGCAGCTCCGGCGGCCCGATGATCCGAGCGTGGTCACCCAGCCCCAGCACCCAGGCGATCAGCTGGCGGGCGTTGGCGTACTGCGTTCGAAACAGACGATCCCGGCCGCCGTCGGTATCTGCCGCGACGAATTCGCCGTACCGGCCGAAGTGGCGCTCGATCTGCCAGGCGATCCGGCCGCTGATCCACACCTCGGCCTGCCCGACCGGCTCGCCGAACTGCCACTGGATCCGGTTCGCATACGCCCGGGAGTCGAACTCCCGCGGGCGCTGGAAATCGTGCTCGGCCTTGGTCGCGTAGCCGACCTTGCCGCGGATCCGCGACAGCCGGAAGACGCGGATCGCATCGCGCTCGTGCGAACGCCCGACCACGTAGAACTGCCCCCCCTGGTAGAGGAGCTGGTAAGGGTCGACCCGCCGGGTGCCCAGCTCATCGCGCTCCATCGTGTAGTAGTCGAAGACGATCGTCTTGCGCCGGAAGATGGCCGTCTCGATCTTGGCCAGTCGCTGCGAGATCTCGTGCCCGCCGGCGGCACCGGTGATGCCCAGCGCCACGGTCCGCTGGACAGGCGACGAGAGCGGGCTGGGCCGTCCCCAGGAGATCTGCTGGAGGGCCAGGCGCAGCGGCTCGGCGTAGGCGAACTCCCCATCCAGCAACTGCAAGGCTGTGCCCAGTGCGGCCAGCTCGTCGTCGGTGAACGCGATCGGGGGGAGGTGGAAGTTCTCCGGCGGCAGCGAGTAGTTCTCCTGCTCCACCTGTCCGTCCTGCGGTTTCTCGACCGCGAGAACGATCCCCAGTGCCTCGAGCTCTGACCGATCGGCGTAGAAGCGCCGAGCGAACGCGTCCTCGTTCATCACGCTGTACCCCTCGACATCACGGCGGATCTCCGGGGCGGTCACCGGCCGGCGCTCGGCCATCAGATAGGAAATCAGCGAGAGCTGGCGGATCAGCTTTTCGGTGTCCTTGGCCACGTAGCCAAGACTGTAACCCGCCGAGCGCGACCCGCCGACACCTGGCCGGGAGGCCTACGCTATTTGCGGAAATCCTGGCGGGCCAGGGTCAGGCGGCTGCCCGCTCGGGGTCACCGGCGGCCGTCCCGAAATATGCGCCGGCGCCGATCCCCTTATCGAACGCCGACCAGCTCTCCCCGTCGGCGAGGTCGCTCTCCACGCGGTCAAAGCTCCCGAGCTTGCTCCCCAGATTGTCGATCATGTGGACCAGCGTGGCCTCACGGGTGCACGGCACCACCGGACTGCCGTGCCGCAGCGATCCGTGGTGACTGAGGACGATGTGGAGCAGCGCCTGCTCCAGGTCTGCCGGGAACCCGTCGAGCTGCTCGATCGCCTGGCGGAGCCGGTAGTAACCGAGCGAGATCTCCCCATGCAGCCGCCCGAGGTCTGACATGCGGATCTCCTCGTCGTCGTTGAGCTCGTAGGTGTCGAGCTTGCCGATGTCATGGAGCAGCGCTCCGGTGACCGCGATGTCCCGGTCGATGCCGGCGAAGGTGGCCGCGATCGCGCTGACCCC
This sequence comes from Solirubrobacteraceae bacterium, assembly GCA_035551795.1. Lineage (GTDB taxonomy): Bacteria > Actinomycetota > Thermoleophilia > Solirubrobacterales > Solirubrobacteraceae > Palsa-465. The sequence goes on from DASZMP010000124.1 coordinate 12,436, forward strand.
CTGCGCCACGGTCAGCGAGTGCTCCAGCAGCCCATGCCGGTAGGCCTGGTGGTAGTGCTTGGCCGCCGGCGCTTCCCGGTAGGCGCTCCAGCTGGCCGACCCCTTGGCGAAGATCCGGTCCAGCAGCCGGCGGAGGTGGGGACTCTGCACGGTCGCGGCCAGCTCGCGCAGATCCGCCTCCATCTGCTCCGGATTGCGATTGGGCCCGGTGGCCATGTCAGCGAAGATAAAGTGCATAGCGGACGTAGCCAGATGAGCGGAACCGCGATAGTCACAGGAGGAACGGGCGGGCTGGGCGCTGCCATCGTCAGCCGGCTGCTCGACGACGGCTGGCGCGTGGTGGTCCCCTGGATCGTCTCCGGCGAGCTCGAGCGGCTGCCCGACCACGACCGCCTCCAGCCCATCGAAGCCGACCTGTTCGAGCCCGACGCCGTGAACGAGGTGGTCGCGGCGGCCAGCTCCGACAGCAGTCATCCGCTCTGGGCGCTGGCCAACCTGGTCGGTGGATTCGCCGTGGGCGCCAAGGTCGCCGACACACCGATCGCCGACTTCGAGCGCCAGTTCCGCCTCAACCTGCGCCCGACCTACCTGATGACCGCCGCGGCCATCCCGCACATGCTGGAGAACCCCCTGCCACACCGGGGCGCGATCGTGTGCGTGGGCTCACGCGCCGCCCTGCAGCCGTTCTCCGGGGCGGCCGGCTACATCGCCTCGAAGGCCGCCGTCGTGGCGTTCGCCCAGGCGGTGGCCGCCGAGTACAAGAACGACGGCATTCGCTGCAACGCGATCCTGCCGAGCACCATCGACACCCCGGCCAACCGGGCGTCGATGCCCAAGGCTGACCACTCCAAGTGGGTGCAACCGGCCGAGATCGCCGGTGTGATGGCCCACCTGCTCTCCGATCAGGTTGGCCCCACCAGTGGCGCCGCGATCCCCGTCTACGGCCGGGCCTGAGTCAGCGCTCCGCCGGCCGGCGGCCCCGGCCCGCGCCCGTGGTTACCCTTGGCCACCATGATCCAGCCGCTGTTCGAGCACCGGATGGAGTTCGCCGGCTACCGCACCCGAGTCCTCGAGCTGGAGGGCAGCGGCCCTCCGATCCTCATGTTCCACGGCTATGCCGACAGCGCCGACACCTGGCGTCTGACGCTGGCCCAGCTGGCCCGGGCCGGGCAGCGGGCGGTGGCCGTCGATCTGCCCGGATTCGGCGGCGCCGACGACCTGGACTCCGGCCCGATCCTGCCCCAGCTCGACGCGTTCGCGCTTGACGCGCTCCGCTACGCCGGCGGACGGCCGCGCCGGCCGGCCGTCGTGGTCGGAAACTCGCTCGGCGGTTGCCTGTGCCTGCGCCTGGCGGCCGGTCACGGCCCCAAGCTCGCGGGCATCGTCGCCGCTGCGCCGGCCGGCCTGCAGATGAGCCGCCTGCTGTTCCTGGTGGAGCGAGATCCCGTGCTGCGCTCGCTGCTGGCGCTCCCGGCACCGGTCCCCGGCGCTGTTCTCCGGGCCGCCGTGGCCAGGCTGTACGTTCAGCTGGCCCTCGGGCCCAGGCATTCGGTCGACCGGCAGGTGATCTCCACGTTCACCTCCCACCACTCCCGGCGCGCCCGGGTGGCCAGCTACCTGGAGATCGCTCACCGGATGCTCCCTGAGCTCCGCGGCGCCCTGGCGCTGGAGGAGGTGCACACGCCGCTATTGCTCGTGTGGGGCGACCACGACCGGCTGCTGTCCCACGCCGGTGCCCAGCAGATCCTCGACCAGGTGCCAACCTCGCAGCTGGAGCTGCTCCCTGGAGTCGGCCACTGCGCCCAGGTCGAGGCGCCGCAGCGCTTCTCGGAGCTCCTGCTCGAGTTCGTCGCCGAGCTCCAGCCGCGCGTCGCCCGCGCCGCATCCAGCTGAGGGCGGCTAGAGCCCCGGCGGATGCCTGACCGCGAAGCTGCTCAGATCAGGCTCGTCGGCCTTGCGGTTGGACCAGCGTGAGCCGGTTTCGGCCAGGGCGACGGTGTCGAACCGGAGCCCGGCGATGTAGGCGAACGTGTGCCCCTGGTTGGCGAAGATGGTGATCCACTTGCCCGGGCCCGGGTCGCCGTAGTTCATCAGCTCGCCCGAGGTCTCGGTGCTCTTCAACAGGCCGGCCGCGGCCAGCACGAAGCTGAGCGACCCCGAGCAGTCATAGCCCGTGTCCTCGAAGGTCATGTGGCCGCCACCCCAGATGTAGGGCAGGTGGGCGATCTCGTTGCCCGCGTCGATCACCGCCTGCACGCTGGCCGGAGCGTTGACCGGCGCGATCGCCAGCCGGTTCGGTGTCATCGTGCCCCTGTCGGGGTTGGCTGAGATGCCGCTCGCCGCCAGCTCGGAGAGGACCTGCGTGTTGGACAGCGGCTCGGGCAGCGACTTGGCCGGGGGCCCGACGGTCACCTCCGCCTGCTGGGGCGCCACGCCGACGGATGCTCCCCCGCCCGATCCGCTCGAGCCGGTCGCACCAGCCACCGGATCGACGGCCCGGGGGCGTCCGTGCAGGGCGATCGCCTGACCGTTTGAACCCTTCGCGTAGCTCACGCCGCGTTGGTTGGAGTTGTGCCCGGCCACCGCACAGCCGCTGAAGGCCACGGCCACAACTCCGGCGATCAGTGATCTGGACAGCGTCGTCCGGCTCACCTGCCTCAGTATGCCGAGGCCGGCACGGAAAGTGCGTCAGTCGTCGAAGCGACCGGCGTACAGCGCGAACGTGGCTCCCTGGGGATCGGTCACCACCGCGATCGTCCCCACCCCTATGTCGATCGGACCCATTCGCGTCGCGCCGCCCAGCTCACCCACCTGGGCCAACGACCGTTCGATGTCGTCGGTGCCGAAGTAGACCAGCCACGCGGGAGGAACTCCCTCCATCGTGGTCATGCCGCCATTGCCCCGTCCCGCCTCGGTCTGGATGATCAGGTAGCGCGACGGCATCCCTTCCATCGCCTGGGTTGTCCAGTTGAAAAGCGCGCCGTAGAAGCTGGCGCTGGCGTCGACGTCGGGCGTGTAGAGCTCATCCCACGACAGGGCGCCGTGGGCGTTGACGAGCTGCGCGCCGATATTGCTACCCGCCTGCCAGACCGCGAAGTGGGCGCCCTGCGGGTCCTCGACCACGCCCATCCGGCCCGAATCGAACACATCGAACGCCTCGGCGTGGACGGTGGCGCCCAGCTCCCGCGCGCGGGCCAGCGTGGCGTCCGCGTCCGCCACCGCGACGTACGAGTTCCACCTCGGAGGCACGTTCGCCTCGCGCTCCTCCTGGCGCTGGAGGGAGATCGCGGCCACCTCCCGGCCGCCGATGCACTGCATCGAGTAATACACGCCCTCGCCGATCGGCCGGTCATCGGCCACCCAGCCAAACAGCGCCGAGTAGAACGCCTTGGCGGAATCCTGATCGGGCGTCGTCAGGTCGGCCCAGCAGAAGGTTCCCGGCGTGTAGCTCGTTCGCTCGCCCACACCCCAACCATAACCGTCGGCCGTAAACTCGTCTGACGCGGGTTTCCGCGGTCCTGGCCCGCCAGCCAGGACCGCGAGGCCAACCGTCCGGCTGTCCGGGTTGGCTCTACCCTAGGGCCGATGCGAATCCTGATCACCGGGGCGAGTGGGATGCTCGGCGCGGACGTACGCCGCGCTGGCGAACAGGCTGGGCACGAGGTGATCGCGCTGTCCCGCGCCGAGCTTGACATCCGTGACTTCGGCGCCGTGCGGGAGGCGTTGGCCAGACACGCTCCGCACGTCGTGATCAACTGTGCCGCCTTCACTGACGTCGACGGAGCCGAGACAGACCCGAGCGCCCACCTGGTCAACGGCGAGGCCCCGGGTCTGCTGGCGGCCGCGGCGGCCGAGCAGGGGGCGTGGATCCTGCACATCTCCAGCGATTACGTGTTCGCCGGGGACAAGCCGACGCCGTATCTCGAGTCCGACGCGACCGGCCCCGTGTCCGCCTATGGCACCTCCAAGCTCAAGGGGGAGCGCAACGTCGCCCGCGCCGCTCCTGACGCCCACACGATCGTCCGTTCCTCCTGGCTGTTCGGCGCCCCCGGGCGCTGCTTTCCGGACACGGTGCTCCGCCTGGCCGCCGAGCGCGACGAGCTCAGCGTCGTCGACGACCAGGTGGGGTGCCCAACCTTCACCGGGCACCTGGCCGGGGCGCTGGTCGATCTCGTCGCGAGGGCTGAGCCCCCGGTCGGTGTCGTGCACTGCGCCGCCGCCGGGCAGTGCACGTGGTTTGAGTTCGCGGAGGCGGTCCTTGACGAGGCCGGTGTGGGCATCCCGGTGCGTCCGGTGAGCACGGCGGAGTTCCCCCGCCCGGCTCGCCGGCCCGCCTACAGCGTGCTGCGCAGCGCCCGTCCCGAGACGCCCGAACTGCCGCATTGGCGAGAGGGCCTGTCCGAGTACCTTCACGCCCGGCTGGTGGCGGGATGAGGCTGCTGGTGTGTGGTGGTGCCGGGTTCATCGGCTCGAACTTCGTCCGCACCCGGGTGCGCGACCACGGCGACCAGGTGACGGTGCTGGACAAGCTCACCTACGCGGGCCGCCGCGAGAGCCTGCAGGACGTCAGCGAGCGGATCCGCTTCGTGGCCGGAGCAATCGAGGATCCCGCAGCGGTGGCCGAGGCGGTGGGCGATGCCGAGGCGATCGTCAACTTCGCCGCCGAGACGCATGTGGACCGCTCCATCTCCGGGCCGGAGGCGTTCATCATGACCAACATGCAGGGGACCCATGTCCTGCTGGAGGCCGCCCGCGCCCGCGCCTTGCGCTACCTGCAGGTGTCGACCGACGAGGTCTACGGCTCGATCGAGCAGGGCTCGTTCACCGAGAGCTCTCCGCTGATGCCCTCGAGTCCGTACAGCGCCACCAAGACCGGCGCCGATCTGCTGGTGGCCAGCTACTTCCACACCTATGGTCTGGAGGCGCTGATCTGCCGCGGGTCCAACAACTACGGTCCCTACCAGTACCCCGAGAAGCTGATCCCGCTGATGATCCTCAACGCCATGGCCAGCGACCGGCTTCCCGTCTACGGCGACGGCCGGCAGGTCCGCAACTGGCTGTTCGTGGAGGACTTCGCGGCCGGGATCGGCCACGTCCTGGAGCACGGCGCTCCCGGCGAGGTCTACAACTGCGGCGGGCCCGACGAGCGCGAGAACATCGACGTGATCCGGCGGGTCATCGAGCTCACGGGCGCCGATCCCTCGCTGGTCGAGCACGTAGCCGACCGGCCCGGACATGATCGCCGCTACTCGCTGTCCTCCGAGAAGCTGGGCGGCCTCGGCTGGCGGGCCGAGACACGGTTCGAGGAGGGAGTCGAGCGGACCGTGCGCTGGTATCGCGACAACGAGTGGTGGTGGGGACCGATCCGTACCGGTGAGTACCGCCAGTACTACGAGCACCACTACGGAAGGGCACTGCGGTCATGAAGGCCGAGCCGCCCGCCGCGCGCGGCCGTCACGCTCCGCCGCCGGAGATCCGCCTGCCCCTTCAGCGGGCCCGGCTACTGCGCGCCGCGGCGGCCGACTTCGCCGAGCACGGTTTCGGGAATACCGGCTCGGAGTCGATCAGCCGCCGGGCCGGCATGTCCAAGGCCACCTTCTACGAGCACTTCGCCAACAAGGAGGCGTGCATCCTCGCCCTGTTCGACCAGGCCTTCGACGTCCTGGCCAGCAGCATGGCGCAGGCGGCCCGGCAGGCCGGGAGCGGCAACCCGCCCGACCGGATGCGGGCCGGCACGCGTGCCTTCCTCACCGCGGTGGCCGAGCACCCCGACTACGTGCGGACGCTGCTCGTGGAGATCATCGGAGCCGGCCCGGTGGCCGCCCGGCGGCGCGACGAGGTGCTGGAGGCCTTTGCCGAGATTCTCGACCGCGAGAACGCGGCCGCCGCCGAGCGAGGGCTGGCCGCCCGGTTCGCCTCCCCGCTCGATGCCGTGGCCGTCGTCGGCGCAATCACCGAGCTCGTCTCCCGCCAGGTGCGCCTGGGCGATCCGGTCGATCCGCTCGAGCTGGCTCCGGTAATCGACCGGATGATCGACGGGCTGTTGCTCGCCGCGTGAGCGAGCTGGCTGCACTCCAGGCGCGGATCACGCAGTGCCGCCGCTGTCCGCGCCTGGTGGCCTGGCGCGAGGAGGTGGCCCGGGTCAAGCGCGCCTCGTTCGCCGACTGGGACTACTGGGGCAGGCCCGTACCCGCGTTCGGCGATCCGCGGGCGCGGATCATGGTGCTGGGTCTGGCGCCTGCCGCCCACGGCGGCAACCGCACCGGGCGCATCTTCACCGGCGACCGGTCCGGCGACTGGCTGTTCGCCGCGCTGTATCGCGCCGGGCTGGCCAACCAGCCGGAGTCGGTCAGCCGCGACGACGGCCTGGAGCTGCACGACTGCTGGGTCACCGCGGCCGTGCGCTGCGCGCCGCCGGTCAATCGCCCGACCCCGGCGGAGCGCGACAACTGCCTTCCGTACGTCGCCGCCGAGCTTGAGCTGCTGGAGCGGGTGCGGGTGATCGTCTGCCTGGGCGGTTTCGCCTGGGACGCGGCCCTGCGCGTCCTCGACGCACCACGGCCTCGGTCCCGCTTCGGTCACGGCGAGGAGGCCACGGTTGGGGGGAGGACGCTGCTCGGCTGCTACCACGTCTCCCAGCAGAACACGTTCACCGGCCGGCTCACCGAGCCGATGCTGGATGCGGTGTTCGCCCGCGCGAGGAGCCTCGCCGGGAGCTGAGCGACAATCTCTACGTGTACGTGTCACGCGAGCCGGAGCTGGCCGAGCTGGCCGTCGGAGACACGCCCGAGGCGTGGGAGGCGCTCGGGTTCCGGGTGGAGGACGGCAACCTCGACCTGGGTGGAATCCGGATCCGCCTGGACGAGGAGAGCGGTAGCGGCATCGTTTCGTGGTCGCTGCGCGGGGTCAACGCGATGGGCTCGATCGACGGCCTCCCTTCGCCCGTACCCCGGGTGCTGCGCCCCCCACCGTTTGCCACCCACCCCAACGGCGCCACCGGCCTCGACCACATCGTCGTGTCGACCCCGGACTTCAACCGCACGGCAGACGCCTTTCGCCGCGCCGGTATGCCACTCCGGCGAACCCG
>DASZMP010000125.1:0-5616 GCA_035551795.1 Solirubrobacteraceae bacterium
TTCCGACACTCCAGATCTGGATCGATTCCAGAATCGCGCTAGGGTTCGGCACCGTGGATGCCGCCCCCGACCACGCTGCGCTGCTCCGCCGGCATGGACTGCAGGTCACGACCCAGCGCCAGGCGGTGCTCAAGGCGATATCGGAGCGCCCGCACAGCACCGCGGCGGAGATCGGCTCCCACGTGCGCCAAGCGATCGGCACGGTCTCCCCGCAGGCCGTCTACGACGCGCTCGGCGCCCTGGCCGACACCGGCATCATCCGCCGCATCCAGCCCGCCGGGTCGCCGGCCCGCTATGAGGACCGGGTGGGCGACAACCACCACCATCTGATCTGCCGCTCCTGCGGGCAGATGGTCGACGTGGATTGCGCCATCGGATTTGCACCCTGCCTGACCACCTCAGAGGACGCGGGCTATGAAATCGACGAGGCCGAGGTCATCTTCTGGGGGAGATGCCCGGCGTGCACCGCGCCCACCGCCGCATCCGCCCAACACCACGAAATAGCCAGCCAGTAGGAGGAACCCGTGGCCGACACCCATACCAGCAGCGTCAGCGAGAGCGAGAACCCCGCGATCAAGCCGCCGACCCCCGACGGGGACCGGCCACGGACCAACCAGGACTGGTGGCCCAACCAGCCTGACCTCCGGGTCCTGCACCACAACTCGCCCCAGCCCACGCCGCTGCCGGCCAACTTCGACTACCGCAAGGAGTTTGGAACCGTCGACGTCGAGAGCCTCAAGCGAGAGGTCTTCGAGGTGATGACCAGCTCGCAGGACTGGTGGCCGGCGGACTACGGCCACTACGGCCCGCTGTTCATCCGCATGTCCTGGCACGCCGCCGGCACCTACCGGATCGCCGATGGCCGGGGCGGGGGCGGCACCGGCGCCCAGCGGTTCGCCCCGCTCAACAGCTGGCCGGACAATGCCAGCCTGGACAAGGCGCGCCGCCTGCTGTGGCCGATCAAGCAGAAGTACGGCCGTCGGGTCTCCTGGGCCGACCTGATCATCTTCGCCGGCAACTGCGCGATGGAGTCGATGGGCTTCAAGACATTTGGCTTCGGCTTCGGGCGCGAGGACATCTTCGAGCCCGAGGAGATCTACTGGGGGTCGGAGGACACCTGGTTGGGCGATGAGCGCTACAGCGGCGACCGGGAGCTGTCCGGTCCGCTGGGCGCCGTGCAGATGGGCCTCATCTACGTCAACCCGGAGGGCCCGAACGGCAACCCCGATCCGCTGGCCGCCGCCAAGGACATCCGGGAGACGTTCGCCCGGATGGCGATGAACGATGAGGAGACCGCGGCGCTGATCGTCGGCGGCCACACGTTCGGCAAGACCCACGGCGCGGTCGACCCGGACAAGATCGGTCCCGAGCCCGAGGCGGCCCCGATCGAGCAGCAGCTGCTGGGCTGGAAGAACAGCGAGGGCACCGGCGCGGGCGAGTACGCCATGACCAGCGGCCTGGAGGGCGCCTGGACCAACGAGCCGACCAAGTGGGACAACGGCTTCCTGGCCAATCTGTTCGAGTACGACTGGGAGCTCACCAAGAGCCCGGCCGGCGCGCAGCAGTGGACGCCCAAGAACCCGGAGGCGCAGGGAACCGTGCCCGACGCCCACAACCCGGACAAGCGCCACGCGCCGATGATGCTGACCACAGACCTGGCGCTGAAGCTGGATCCGATCTACGGACCGATCTGCCGGCGCTTCTACGAGAACCCCGAGCAGCTGGCCGACGCGTTCGCCCGCGCCTGGTACAAGCTGATCCACCGCGATATGGGACCCGTGCAGCGCCTGATCGGCCCGTGGGTGGCCGAGGCCCAGATCTGGCAAGACCCGGTACCGGCAGTCGACCATCCGCTGGTGGACGAGCAGGACATCGCGTCGCTCAAGCAGGAGATCCTGAGCTCCGGGGTGTCCATCTCACAGCTGGTCTCCACCGCTTGGGCGGCGGCGGCGTGCTTCCGCGGCACCGACAAGCGGGGCGGCGCGAACGGGGCGCGGATCCGTCTGGCGCCGCAGAGGGACTGGCAGGTCAACAACCCGCCCGAACTGGGCCACGTGCTCTCGGTCCTGGAGCGGATTCAGGAGAGGTTCAATGGTGCCCAGAGCGACGGCAAGCAGATCTCCCTGGCCGACCTGATCGTCCTGGCCGGATCCGCGGCGATCGAGGAGGCGGCCCACAGGGCCGGTCACGAGGTGAGCGTTCCGTTCACCCCGGGCCGCACCGACGCCGCCCAGGCGGAGACCGACGTCGATTCCTTCGCGGTTCTGGAGCCGACGTTCGACGGGTTCCGCAACTACGTTCACGGCGAGCACGCGCTGTCGCCGGAAACGCTGCTGGTCGAGCGGGCCAATCTGCTGGCGCTGACGGCACCTGAGATGACGGTGCTGGTCGGCGGTCTGCGCGCGCTGAACGCCAACTACAAGCAGGCGAAGTACGGCGTGTTCACCGATCGGCCGGAGACGTTGACCAATGACTTCTTCGTCAACCTGCTCGACGTGGGCACGGAGTGGCGGAAGGTGGAGTCGGTCAACGGCGCCGGAACCCAGGTGTACGAGGGCCGGGACCGCGCCACCGGCGAGGTCAGGGGGGCGGCCACGGCGGTCGACCTGGTGTTCGGCTCCAACGACCAGCTGCGGGCGATCGCCGAGGTCTACGCCTGTGACGACGCCCAGGAGCTGTTCGTACGCGACTTCGCCAGCGCCTGGGCGAAGGTGATGACGCTGGACCGCTTCGACCTGGTGCCTGCCGTGGCCTGATTGCCACGGCCAACGCGGGCGATCTGCGGCACGTTCCCGGGGGCACGCGAAGGGCGGTGCGATCCCGGGGGACCGTGCCGCAGGCGGTCCCCGCGACGGCTCAATATTCGCGCGCCGAGCGGAACACCCGGAACACCGCGAAGGCGCACCCGCCCAGGAGGAGCAGCCAGACCACGCTCCCGATGCCACTCTGGAACAGGCGGCTCGAGGCCGTGAAGGTCAGCGTGGCGACGCCGGCGGCCGCGTACACGATGGCCCGCCGCCGGTCGCCCAATCCGTAGATGCTCATCCGGTGCTCACGGTAAAGACGGGAGGCCACCCAGGCGATCACACCCAGGAAGGCCAGCGAGATCACCTGGATCAGGGTCTGCGCGGCCGGTCCACCGCCCGGGACCACGTCGATCAACGCCGCGAGGAGCAGCACGATCGCGACGTTGCGGGCGGTTTCCCTGTTCATGGTGATCTGGCGCTACGTGCAGCTAGCTGATCAGCTGCAGATCAAAGGGTACATCGGGTTCGGCGCCGCTCGGAACGGTCGCCGTCGCCTCGCTCGCCGCGGCGGTCTGGTTCGCCGCCTCAGCCTCCAGGCGCCGGGCGGCCGCGGAGCCCTCCACCGGCTCGGCAGCGAACCGGTAGCCGATCCCGAAGTGGGTGTGCACGTAACGCCACTCGGGAGAGATGGGCTCGAGCTTTGCCCGCAGCTTGCGCACGAACACATCCACCGAGCGGTCGCCCCGGACCATCGTGTAACCCCACACCCGCTCGTAGATCCGCTCACGCTCGAGCACCCGCCCCTCGCCCAGAGCGAGCTGACGCAGCAGCTCGTATTCGCGGCGGGACAGCCCAGCCCCCTGCTCTCGTGCGTAGGCGTCGAAGCGATCGGGCCGGATCACCAGCTCGCCGGCCTGAGTGATCCGATCCTCATCCGGCACATCCCCCAGCCGGCGGCGGCGCAGCACGGCCTGAATGCGGGCCACCAGCTCCTCGGGATGACATGGCTTGGTGATCCAGTCGTCCGCACCGGCCCGCAGGCCGCGCACCCGCTGGGCCACCGTGACCTGCGGGCTGACCACCAGTAGCGCCATCCCCGGCAGGGCCTCGACCACCCGATCCACATACTCCGGGCCGGTCAGAACCGGGTTCACCAGCAGAGCGTTCAGGCGCATCACGGCCAGGTGCTCGGTCGCGGGAGGGTAGGGCAGGATCTGGCTCTGCCAGCGCAAAGCCTCGAAGCGGCGGGTGAGGACGGTCAGCAGGCCGCTGTCGTCATCGATCAGCGCGATCCGGACCGGCGAGGACTCCGTCGGTACTGACATCTGCCACTGAGTGTAGGGCGGGCATCCGACGGTCCTCCGTCGGGGCCGCGGTTCCCAGCCGGGCAATCACCTTCAGGCCTCCGGCCGGCAGGGCCTGCGCCTCGACCTCTCCCCCGTGGGCCAGTGCCACCGCCCGAACGATCGACAGGCCCAGTCCGAGCCCCTGGTTGAGCGCGGTTCGCTCCCCCTCCAGACGGCGGAACGGCTCGAACAGCTCGTCGACGCGCTCGGCGGGGATGGATGGGCCGCCGTTGGCCACCGACACTTCCGCGGCCCCGTTCCGCACCCCGGTCTCGATCGCCACCCACGGGTCGTTCCCCGGGTTGTGGACGATCGCGTTGTCCAGCAGGTTGGCCACGAGCCGTTCCAGCAGGGCGGGATCGCCGCTGACCGTCACCGGCTCGAGGCGAATGACCACCCGCATCCCGTCGAGCTGTGGCTCGCGCTCCTCCACCAACTCCGCCACCAGAACGTCCAGGCGAACGGGTTGAGCTGCGGTGATTCCCGCCTGGCCCCGGGCCAGGGTGAGCAGCGCGTCGATCACCCGCTCCTGCTGCTCCCCAGCCGAGAGCACGCGCTGGCAGGTGTGCCGCAGGGACTCAACGCTGGCCTCCGGATCGCCCAGAGACACCTCCAAAAGGGCGCGCTCCAGCGTGATCGGAGTCCTCAGCTCGTGGGAGGCGTTGGCCACGAACTGCCGCTGTGACTCGAATGCCTGCTCAAGGCGCGCCAGCACCGCGTCGAACGTCGCGGCCAGTTCACCCAGCTCGTCCTGACGTCCGGTCACGCCGAGCCGTTCGTGCAGCGTGTCCTCGGTGATCTGACGTGCCCTCTGGTTCATCGTTCGCAGCGGACCGAGGGCCCGGCCGGCCAGCAGCCAGCCCAGTCCGACCGAGAGCAGGGCCATGAGCGCCAGAGCGATCCCGGACTCGGCCAGCAGCGAGGACTGCGATTGCGCTCGCTGCGCGGCGATCACGACATTGGCCCGCCGGACCAGCAGGTCGATCTGCTTCTGCCCCGATTTGCGGAAGGCCTTGACGAACCCCGCCGGCAGCCCCTTCCGGTTAGCAAAATTTGACGCGATGTTCGCGCCGGACCCGGATTGCAGCCTGCTCCCGGGTTGCGGCGCGCCCCCGGATGGCGGTTTGGAGGTCAACCGGGTATGGACGGGGGTGGAGTTGGCCTGGACCACGCCCTTTATCCCCCGCGGAGGCGAGGGGATGCTGATCTGCGTGCGGGGGACGAACGCCGTGTGGGCCGGGGCCGTCGCATCGGCGAACAGGACATAGGTGATCCCCAGCAGTCCCGCTCCCGCCACGATGAAGCAGGCTCCGTAGAGCAGCGTCAGCCTGAAGCGCAGCGTGGGCCGGATCCGGCGCCACCGCCCTAGCCGGCCCCCGTCGAGCTCAGATTCGATACCCGACACCGGCCACCGTTTCGATCAGGGGCGGATCGCCCAGTTTGCGCCGCAGCCGGCTGACGGTCACCTTGACCACGTTGCTGAACGGGTCGGTGGCGTCGTCCCACACCCGCTCCAGCATCTC